>JAURZV010000061.1 GCA_030653175.1 Methylobacter sp. | reverse complement strand
TTAAAAGCGCGAATAAATTCGCGCCCACAGCATTAAACTTTAGCGACTTTTCTAGTTATCGCTTTATAAGTTCCTTTCGGCATCATGCTCTCAATACTATGACGCTGTACTTGAATAAAGATATTGTCGCAGACTTCAAGTTTGACGAAATTTTCATCCAGATCAACGACCTTACCTAAAATACCGCCCGAAGTGACCACTTCGGAGCCTTTAGTCATGGCGGCGATCATTTCTTTCTTCTCTTTAGTACGCTTGGATTGCGGACGCAGAAACAAAAAGTAAAAAAATACCAGTATACCCAGTGGGAACAGCATGCCTTCAATGCCAGGCGATTGGGCGGCGGGAGCAGCTGCGGCTACAGCATCGGAAATAAAAAAACTCATGGTTATCCTCGGGGGTTATTATTATAGAAAAGCATTGTAATTAAAAAATTTCGCCATTATGCCACAGTCGGCACGGTTTTTCCTCGTTGTTGGTAAAATTGCTTGACAAAAATATCCAGCTCTTGCCTTTCAATCGCGTCACGCAAGCCCTGCATCAGGCTCAGATAATAATAAAGATTATGTATTGTATTGAGCCTTGAACCCAGCATTTCCTTGCATTTATCCAGATGCCGCAAATAGGCTCTTGAATAATTCCGGCAGGTATAACAGCCGCAGGACTCATCCAGAGGGCCGGTATCAAACTCATACTGACTGTTCCTGATTTTCACCACGCCAAAAGTGGTAAAAAGATGACCGTTACGGGCATTGCGGGTCGGCATCACGCAATCGAACATATCAATACCGCGCCTGACTGCCTCCACCAAATCTTCCGGCGTACCCACACCCATTAAATAGCGCGGCTTATCGATCGGCATTTTGCTATGCACCACATCCAGCGTCGCCATCATTTCTTCTTTGGGTTCACCGACCGACAAGCCCCCGATCGCATACCCGTCAAAACCAATATCCACCAAACCGGCTATCGACTCCTGACGCAGATGTTCATACATGCCGCCCTGCACAATACCAAATAAAGCCGACGCATTGCCCTCATGAGCCGCCTTGCTGCGCGCCGCCCAACGCAACGATAAGCGCATCGAATCGGCCGCCTCATGCACCGTCGCCGGATACGGGGTGCATTCATCGAAAATCATTACGATGTCCGAACCCAGATCGCGCTGCACCTGCATCGATTCTTCAGGCCCCATGAAAATGAAACTGCCGTTGATAGGTGATTTGAAAGTCACGCCTTTTTCGGTAATTTTTCTTAACGCACCCAGACTGAACACCTGAAAGCCGCCTGAATCGGTCAATATCGGCTTGTCCCAATGCATAAAATCATGCAAGTCGCCGTGCGCCTTGACCACATCCATACCGGGACGCAACATTAAATGAAAGGTATTGCCCAGAATAATCTGCGCGCCGATGCCGGTCAGCTCATCGGGTGTCAGTGACTTAACCGTCCCATAAGTACCGACCGGCATAAAAATAGGGGTTTCCACGATGCCGCGGGCAAACGTAAGCTGGCCGCGCCGGGCATGACCGTCCGTATTGATTAATTTGAAGTCCATAAAAATTTATGAGTGCATTGAAGGCTGGGAATTATCCAGACTTTTTAAATCAATGTATATGTGAATAAAAGTCTTTTGGTAATACCCAGCTCAGGGCGCTTTCTCCCTTAATCGCGCAGAAAAGGGTTTATAACCACTAATTGAGCATCGATTTCTTGACCATGCTGCATATCTTCCGAATATAAAATGGTACAACCGGATTGAAGCGCAGAACTGACGATCATGCTGTCGTATAGAGAAAAACCGAATCGTTCAGCGATATCCAGCCCCCGTTCATGGGTATCGACGGTCACCGCTTGGGTTTGACATACGGCACGTACCGTCCCCAACGCATCGCGTATTTCGGCATAGCTCATCCTAAGTTTTCGCGATGCAACCGAGGCGAATTCATTGAGCACCTGAACACTTATAATGCCGCCCGTGGCAATAATCGCTTCGGCTCGATCCGCTTTGCGGTTATCTTCGGACAGTAAATACAACAGAACATGGGTATCGAAAAACGGCCTATCGATTTTCATGGGCTTCCAAGCGGTCGAATTTGAAGTCGGCGGGCAAGCGCCCCCTATATTTGCGCAACCTGGCTAACAACTCTTGCGGACTGGGTTTTTTCTCAAGTTCGAAAATCCGCTCACCGGCGACATGGATCTCAATGTCATCGCCCTCTTTAAGCTGGAGCGCTTCGACAACCGGCGCAGGCAATCTTACGGCCAAGCTATTACCCCATTTTGCAACTTGCATGACAGACTCCTATGTTAAAAGATATACAAGGTTAATTGTATATCCGTACTGCCGGGTTGTCTAATGGTTATTTATGTGACTAGCCAGTAGCCTGAATGAAGTTTTCGCGGGTTACAATTTCCCCGCCGTACGGCCATAATAATAACGGATTGGTAGTGATTGGCGGTTTCACTTCATGCTCTAACGGGTCGCGATAAGCAAACCGCCAATCACCAAAAGTAGGCGCTTTAGGCGACGTACAATATCCAATACAATCGAGCATAAAAAAATCCCCGCTTGGAAAAGTCCAAGCGGGGGATCAGATTAGATCATCCCGATCATGGCGGATTGCTGGCGCGAATCCGCCTTACAGCTTTACAGCTTTACAGCTTTCCGCAAGCTCCATCCAGGCTACTCGCTATAAAAGTAAGTTCTCGCAAGTTATGCAATACGGCATAAAGTGTTCAAGTTATTTTTGCTAGCCTCCTAAGTGATTATACGGATAGATATTAATTTAAAAAGAAGTTACTACTATAAACGCTGGGGTTGCAAATACCTCGATTTTAACAATAAAAGCTAAATGCAATGAGGTTTATCATGAATGATACAGTCACCACGGTTCGCAGTGTTTTAAGAGAACGTTCCATAGAATTACTGGGCTGCGCCAATGTCGTTGCGACAGGTGCCGGTTATAAAATGGTCGACGGCAAACTAACCGGCACACCTAGCATAATTTGTTCTGTTACCAATAAAGTGGCAGCTTCAAGCTTATCGTCACGCGATTTGGTGCCCACTGAAATTGGTGGCGTTCCAACCGATGTTGTAGCAACGGGTCGAATTCGTGCTTTTCAAGCGCCTACTGAACGTTTTCGCCCGGCACCGGGAGGTGTTAGTGTTGGTCATAAAGATATTACTGCCGGAACGTTGGGTTGTTGGGTACGCAGGAATGGACAATGGATGATATTGTCCAATAATCACGTATTGGCTAACGTCAATGCGGCAAAAATTGGCGATATCATTTTACAACCCGGCTCTTACGATGGTGGAATAAATCCTGATGATCAAATTGCAACGCTGGAAGATTTTGTCACTATTAATCTTCAGGAAATACCCAGCGATTGTGACATCGCCGGCAATATTGTTGCTCTATTAAACGGCCTGTCCGGCGTAGTTGGTAGTAACACCCGTCTGAAAGCAGTCAAAATTCAAGCTACGGAGAATGTAGTAGACGCTGCCATTGCCAAGCCTTTAAGAGAAGAAGATGTGAACCCCGAAATTTTAAATATTGGCGCTATCAGAGGAACAACCTCAGCAGTGTTAGGTATGCCACTTAAAAAAAGCGGGCGAACCACCGGTTATACCGAAGGGCAAGTGACACAGGTGGATGTCACTGCCGATATTGATTATGGAGAAAATCGTACTGTTCGCTTTACTGACCAGATTATGGCGGGAGCTATGAGCAAACCCGGTGACAGCGGCTCGGCGGTATTAAACGATAACAACGAGCTGGTTGGATTGCTTTTTGCCGGAAGCGATACGACTACTATCATTAATCGTATCGAAAATGTTTTTTCTGCACTCAACTTAACGCTGTGAAACTGATTTTTTTATCATTTTTTCTAATACTTGCAGTTGCATGTAGAGCCGAGGAGGATATTGCTGTGCCAGAATCCATTAAAAACGTTAAAACCAAACATGAACCTCGGTTGATGTCCACTCCCGGTGTAGTATCGGTAGGTATAGGGCAGGACAATAAGGGGCAATCAGCCATTATCATTGGCGTTGAAAACCAAGATAAATTGGACAAGATGACGTTACCTGAAGAGTTGGACGGTTATCCTGTCAAAGTTCAGATAGTTGGTACTATTCGGGCTCAGTAACAAGCAAAAGACGGGGTCTAACAATCCAACATTAGGTATCTTCACATTCAGCCCTGTAGGCCGGAATAAGCCTGTTTGAGCAGAAGCGAAAACTGGCGTTTCCGGCACACTGCACGACAAGCCGGAAACGTCCGCCCTGCGTTACGCTTGGTCGGCCTTATTCCGGCCTACGCCTGCCACCTATAAAATATAACGTACTCATTATCAATGCGAAGCGTGACGGGGTTTGCAACCCCGTCACTCACGTTTTGTAAATTACTGAGGTCTTCAAACGTTCCGGTCGGGGTTGCAAACCCCGACCTGCTTCCCCCAAACCATCACGCAAAAAAAAGGCCGGATATTCTCCAGCCTTTTTATTTGGTTGCTTAATGCTTAGTGCAACAAGCCCTGCAATAATCCGTTCAGTTTATGCACAAAGGCTGCCGGATCATCCAGTTGTCCGCCTTCACTCAGGATGGCTTGATCGAACAGGATATGGGTCAGGTCGGCAAAGCGACTGTCGTCTTGCTCTTCTTTCATCTTGACCACCAACGGATGGGTCGGGTTAAGCTCGAAGATAGGCTTTCTGCCCATTCCCATGCCAAGCCCTTGTCCGGCATCCTTCATGATTCTTTCCATGTTCAGGCTCATGCCGTAAACATCGGCAACCAGACAGGCGGGAGATTCGGTTAAACGATGGCTCAAGCGCACTTCGCTGACCTTATCTGCCAGCACGTCTTTAATCTGTTTGAGTACCGCTTCAAAATCCTTATTCACTTCTTCCAGGGCTGCTTTGTCTTCTTCGCCGTCCAAAACGCCCAAGTCCAGATCGCCTTTGGCAACGGACTGCAAGTGCTTACCGTCGAATTCGTCCAGATTAGACACCAGCCATTCATCAATACGATCCGATAACAATAAGACTTCAATGCCTTTCTTACGGAAAATTTCCAGGTGCGGACTGTTTTTTGCCGCCGAAAAGCTGTCTGCGGTGACATAATAAATCTTGTCCTGCCCTTCTTTCATGCGACTGACATAAGTTTCCAGCGAAACTTCCTGTTTGTCGGTATCGGCATGGGTTGAAGCGAAACGCAGCAATTTGGCGACACGCTCTTTATTGGCATGATCTTCAATCGGGCCTTCTTTGATAACCTGACCAAACTGAGACCAGAACTTCTCGTATTTTTCCGGTTCAGTCTTGACCAGGTCTTCCAGCATACCCAGCACTTTTTTAACGGCGCCCGATTTAATGGTGCTGATTTGCTTGCTTTGTTGCAGGATTTCCCGCGATACGTTCAGCGGCAGGGAGTTGGCATCGATAATTCCTCTGATAAAACGCAGGTAACGCGGCATTAACTGTTCTGCATCGTCGGTAATAAACACTTTACGTATGTACAGTTTTACGCCGTGCTTGGCATCTCTGTCCCACAGGTCGAAAGGCGCGTGCGACGGCACATAAAGCAGCAAGGTGTATTCATTGGAGCCTTCGACTTTGCTGTGCACATGGGTTAACGGGTCTTGGTAGTCGTGGCCCACATGTTTGTAAAATTCGTTATACGCCTCATCGGAAATTTCCTGACGGGCTTTGGTCCATAATGCAGAAGCCGAATTAACGGTTTCTTCGACGATTTCCGCCGGTTTTTCTTCTTCGCCTTCTTCACCACCCATAGACGGCGTGACTTCTTTGTCCATCACGATAGGCAGGGAAATATGATCGGAGAATTTTCTGACGATAGAGCGGATACGATAACCGTCAAGAAACTCGCTTTCAGCTTCTTTCATATGCAATACGATTTCGGTTCCGCGTTGGGCTTTTTCTACAGATTCGAGTGTGTAATCACCTTCACCGGCCGATTCCCAGCGTACGCCCTCGCTCTTGTCGGCACCGGCCTTGCGGGTGGTTAAAATTACTTTATCGGCAACGATAAACGCCGAGTAAAAACCCACGCCGAACTGGCCGATCAATTCGCTGTCTTTGGCTTGGTCGCCTGTTAATGCTTGAAAAAACTGCTTGGTGCCTGATTTTGCAATGGTGCCGATATGTTCCTGAACTTCCGAACGGGTCATGCCGATACCGTTATCGATGATGGTAATAGTGCGTTTGTCTTTGTCGTATTCCAGGCGAATTTTCAGCTCGCTATCGCCTTCATACAGGCTGTCGTTGGACAGCGCTTCAAAGCGCAACTTGTCCGCCGCGTCCGACGCATTGGAAATCAATTCGCGTAAAAATATTTCCTTGTTGCTATATAATGAATGGATCATTAAATGCAGCAGATGTTTAACTTCAGTTTCAAAGCCTAAGGTTTCTTTTTTTGCTTCAACAGTCATTTTTATCAATCCTGATTAATTATAAGATTAACGCCAATATTGGGACTCATTGGTTTTTTTCAAGTCCAAACCAGACAGATGAAATATAAGATTAATTCCTTATGGCAATAAACCTCGCGTCAAAAAAAATATTGGTTGTCGAAGATCAAGCGATCATGCGCGAAACCATTAAACATATACTGGGTTCATTCGGCGCCCGGTTTATTATTGAGGCGGAATCCGGCATCAACGCGATAACGGCGATGCGAATTGACAGGTTTGATATTGTGCTCTGCGATTACAATCTGCTCAGAGGAAAAAACGGTCAGCAGGTTCTGGAAGAGGCCAGACATCTTAAGCTATTGCCGGTTAATGCCATCTTTATCATGGTGACATGCGAACAAAGCCAGGAGATGGTGCTTACTGCCATCGACAACAAACCCGATGACTATCTGATTAAACCTTTTAACCGGCAGCAGCTATTAAACCGTATTGAAAGATGCTACGCCCGCAAAAAATACATGGCCAGTATTGAAAATGAAATAGACAGCGGCAATCTTTACCTGGCCATACATAATTGCGAACAACTGCTTCAGCGCGATGACAAAAAAATGCGCTTGCAATTATTAAAAATACACGCCGAACTAACCCTTAAGGTTGGCGACTTTAAAACGGCCGAGGAGATTTACCAGGACATTCTGCACGAAAGGGAACTGCCCTGGGCCAGATTGGGATTGGGCGTTGTTGCTTTTTTTCTTGGCTATTACGATCAGGCTGTCAAGACTTTCCAGGAACTCATCGAGCAGCATCCGGTAATGTTGGAGACTTATGACTGGCTGGTAAAAGCACACGAATCTATGGGCAACGATGAACATGCTGTATCTTCACTTAATTCAGCAGTTGCGCTTTCGCCTATGTCCATCTTAAGACAAAAAAAACTGGCCTTGCTGGCTGACAAAACCGAAAACTTCGCTGTTGCCAAAAAAGCCTACGCGGCCACCATTAAACTGGGCAAAAACTCCATACACGGCTCATCCGCCGACTATTCGGGCTTGGCCAATGTTCACTTAAAAAACAACGCCGCCAACGAAGCGCTGAAAATATTGTATGAGCTGAATCAGCAGTCTCACAATGATCCCGAAGCAAAGCTCAGGGCTGCCCTGTTAGAAACCGAGATTCATCAGACAAAAGGCAACAAGGCATTAGCCCAACAAGCCTATGGCAAGGTATTTAAACTAAACGAACAATTTAACAAACAGATATCCAGAGAACTACGCCTGGAAATGGCAAAGACTTTTTATCTGAATGGAAACGGCGAAATTTGCGATGAAATTCTTAATGATTTAATTAAAACCAATATTGATGATAAGCTTTTTATCAAAGACATCGTAACAATGTGCAACGCCATTATCGGCGAAAATCATGCCGAAACGCTGATTCAGCACATCAAAAAAGAACTGGTCGACATCAACAACAAAGGTGTCAGCCTGTTCCAGGAAGGCAATATTAAGGCCGCTCTCGCAATTTTTGAAAAGGCCATTGCAAAAATGCCTGATAATCAAACGATCATTTTAAATATGATAAAAATCATTATTCATGATATTAAAACATCTAAACCCGGCCCTGAAAAAATCATGAGCGCCCAGTCCTATATCAATAAAGCCGTTCAAATAGGCATACCTCACAATCAAATCAGTGGCCTTCAAATAGAGCTGGACACTATTCAACACAAAACCAATCCATAACCCGCCCAGATGACCAATACTCATATACTTTCAATCGGTTTTCCGGCCATCCTGGCCTCTTCAGTGCATGACATAAAGAATTCATTGACCGCTCTTCGGGCGCTCCTCAGCCAGCTGGAAAATGTCTACCGGGATCCGAAACCAACTGAATTCAGGCAACTGGAATTTGAAACCAATCGCATGAACAATTGTCTCATGCAGTTATTGACACTTTATAAAATCGATTTATCCCAATTCAGTCTGACTATCGACGAACATAGCGTCGCCGACATATTGGAGGATGTTGTCGCCCAGCAATCCACCTTATTATCATTAGGTAACATTCAACTCATTACCGAATGTCATGATGAACTATTTTGTTATTGCGACAACGC
This sequence comes from Methylobacter sp., assembly GCA_030653175.1. Taxonomy (GTDB): domain Bacteria; phylum Pseudomonadota; class Gammaproteobacteria; order Methylococcales; family Methylomonadaceae; genus Methylobacter_A. Next base: position 42,938 of record JAURZV010000061.1, on the reverse strand, counting down.
CCTGATCAGCAATGCCCTCTGTACGCTGGTCAATAACGCACAGCGTTATTGTCTGAGCAAGGTTGTGCTTTCTGTAGTCCAGGAAGATGATTATATTGTTTTTTGCATTGAAGATGATGGCAAGGGTTATCCGGAAAATCTTATATCGTCCGATTACAAACAACTTCCCCAGATTGACCTGGCGAACGGCAATACCGGATTGGGTTTGTTTTTTACCGAGACCATTGCGCAATTACATATCAAAGGTGACAAACGGGGTTTTATTATGACCGACAATAATAGCCAGTTTGGCGGGGCCAGATTTAAACTGTATTTGCCATAAGGCTATAGGCTATAGGCTATAGGCTATAAATTGGAATACCCCTTAAACTTAAATGCAAGCTTTTTTTCGCCCTTCGCCTTTAGCCTTTTCGCCCAAACATCAGGCAAACAGCCAACAACGTTTCCCAAGGCTCTCCTTGCTGCCGGCCTTTAATCTGCCGATCCGCCTTTGCACTCAACGTAAGAATACTATTTAGATCACTGTCGCCCAGTCTGTTCAACGCGTCACTAACCAGCTGCTGGCGCTTGTCCCAGATTTGGTTGTTTTTAAAGACCAGCGCTCTATTTTGCCCCTGAGCCAGCGCCAGCTTAATCCTGATTAATACCCGAGCTTCCCGCGTCAAAGCCCATAACACCACCGGGGCCGCAACGCCTTCTGCCTGCAAGCCGGACAATATTTTTAAGATCCGACCGACTCTGCCCGCCAGCACGCTATCCATCAGCTTAAACACATCGAATCTGGAACTGTCCGCCACCACATCGAAAATCTGCTGATTGCTCAGGTGGCCGGTACCGTATAACACGTAAAGCTTTTCTATTTCCTGAGCGGCCGCCAACAGATTGCCTTCAATTCTGGAAGCCAGTATCTTGATACCTTCCGTTTCAGCCTGTAGCCCCCGCCGCTGCATTCTTTGCTGCAACCAGCGAATCAAGTCTTGCCCTTCCAGCGGCCAGACCTGAATAACACAACCGGCCTTATCCAAAGCCTGAAACCAGCGCGCTTTTAATGAAGCGCCGGCCATCTTTGCTGCGGTGATCAGTAACAGCGTATCTTCCGGCAAGCGTTCGCAATAGGCGATCAAAGCCTTTGAGCCATCAGCGCCCGGCGTACCGGAGGGCAATCTTAAATCGATGATTTTTTTATCGGCGAAAATAGATAACGAGCCTGCCGACTCCGTTAATTCATTCCATGAAAACCCGGAGTCGGCAACAAGAACCTCGCGACTATCATAACCTGCTTTTCGTGCCGCGGCCCTGACCGCATCAGCCATCTCGCCCAGCTGCAACGGCTCGTCGCCGCTAATAAAATAAACCGGCGCCAAGCCCTTTTGCAACGCCGCAGCTATCTGTTCGGGCTTGAGCCGCATGTTATTTCGCGCCTGCCTCTAATACGACCCTGGCACGATTAACGATGGTATGAACTGCCTGTTGATACATTTCGTTACGTATCACGGCTTCTTCATTATCCTTGGCAATCATAAATTGCTGATCATTGTAATACTCACGCCTGATTTCAACAGACTGCCGCGGCATCAACACGGCATCCCCGGCATTAGCAAACTCATAGTCCAGGCGATATTCCAGTTCAAACTCGTTAGACTTGCCTCGGGTACTCAACGACAACACGCGCCGATTAAAATCTTCGCTTAATATCTTGATAACAATACCAGCTCCCTTACGGGAACCGGCAAGCTGCCCGGAAGATGTCTTCATGACCTGGCTGAATTGTTCGCGTAGCGGTCCGGATCCGCCCTCCACATAAATATTTTTCATATTTGCAGGCAATTCAAAAGCGCCCCGCAAATGATAGCTGCAAGCGCTCAATAACAAAGCCATAACAAAGACAACTACTTTTTTTGTTAACACACTTTTCCCCTTAATGAATAGAACACGGGTGATGCTGATTAAACGGGTTTAAAAGTCTTTTTATTCACCACGAAGACACGAAGGGCACGAAGAAAAAAACTTCGTGTCCTTCGTGTCTTCGTGTCTTCGTGGTGATAATCTTTTCCGATTTTTGGATTTACCTACTCCCATCTGAGCGAAAAAACGTCTACTTTTTAAAAGCAGATAAAGTTATTGTTATTCATTAGCTTAATCAGTTTTTACGTACCATAAGTTGAACGTTTTCTGAGTAAGATGGGAGTAGTATTAATGAGAAGTTACAATTTTCATTTCTAAACGACAATATTGACCAGTTTTTTAGGCACCACTATCACCTTTTTGACCGGCTGGTCTTCAATAAAGCGCTTGATGTGCTCATCACTCAACGCCATTGCCTCTATTTCTTCTTTAGAGGCATTGACCGATACCTTCATCTTGCTGCGCAGTTTGCCGTTGACCTGTAACACCAGCTCCAAGGTATCCTGCTCTAAAGACGTTGTATCAACCTCGGGCCATGACGCGCCGACCACCGCTTGCTGATGCCCCAAATCCAGCCACAATTGATGGCAGATATGCGGCACTATCGGCGATAACATCAACACAATAGCTTCCAATGCTTCATGTCGAACCGCTTTGCCGTTGTCGGAATCATCATCAAATTTGGATAAAGTGTTGATCAGCTCCATATTCGCAGCAATAACGGTATTAAAGGTATAGCGCCTGCCGAAATCATCGGTTACTTTCTGGATAGTCAGATGCAGCTGGCGACGAACTCCCTGCTGCTGTTCGGTTAATGCCTGCTTATCAAGCGGCGCCGTAGAACCGCCTGCATCACAATGCAGATAAGCCTGTTTCCACAGCCGTTTCAGGAACCTGAACGCACCCTCTACGCCACTGTCGGACCATTCCAGCGATTGCTCCGGGGGCGCTGCGAACATGATAAACAGGCGCACGGTATCGGCGCCGTATTGATCAATCAGGCCTTGCGGATCAACGGTGTTGCCCTTGGATTTGGACATTTTGCTGCCGTCTTTCAGCACCATGCCTTGGGTCAACAGCTTTTTAAACGGCTCGTCGCAAACCAGCAAGCCTTCATCGCGCAGCAATTTGGTATAAAACCGCGCATACAGCAAATGCAAAATAGCGTGTTCGATGCCGCCGATATAATGATCGACAGGCAGCCAGTATTTGGCGCTTTCATCGAGCATACCGTCCGGGTTATTGCCTGCGAAGCGCGCGAAATACCAGGACGACTCCATAAAGGTATCGAAGGTATCGGTTTCCCGACGCGCCGCTTTGCCGCATGACGGACAGGTCGTATGGGAAAAAGTCGGATGAGCAACCAGAGGTGATTGCGAACCGTCAAGCACCACATCTCTAGGCAGTTCCACCGGCAAATCCTGCTCGGGAACCGGAACCGTACCGCAGTCGTCGCAATAAATGACCGGGATCGGTGCGCCCCAGTAGCGCTGACGGGAAACGCCCCAGTCGCGCAATCTGAAATTGGTTTTCCGTTGGCCTTTGCCGTCTTTTTCCAACGCTTCGGAAATGGCTGCAAAAGCCTGTTCCGAGGTTAGGCCGTCAAATGCGCCCGAATTCTTTAGTACGCCTTTTACGGTATAAGCCTGCTCCGAACAATCGTCGGCATTTTCACTGTCTTTGGCAAAAATCACCTGCTTAATAGCAATGCCGTACTTAAGCGCAAACTCGAAATCGCGTTGGTCATGAGCCGGAACGGACATCACCGCGCCGGTGCCGTAACCCATCAACACAAAATTGGCAATCCACACCGGAACCTGTTCGCCGGTGATCGGATGAACCGCTTTGATGCCGGAGTCGATGCCGCGTTTTTCCATGGTTTCCATGGCCGCTTCCGAGGTTTCCATCATCTTGCAGTCATCGATAAATGCACTGATTTCAGGATTGGTTTCTGCAGCTTTTAGCGCCAGCGGGTGTTCCGCCGCCACGGCAAGATAAGTCACACCCATCAAGGTGTCGGGGCGAGTGGTATAGATGCTCAAAGGCTGATCCGACCCAGGCACCTGGAAATTCATCTCCACACCTTCTGAACGACCTATCCAGTTGGCCTGCATGGTTTTGACCTGTTCCGGCCAGCCGTCCAGCGTTTCCAGCGAGGCTAGCAGTTCATCGGCATAAGCGGTGATTTTTAAAAACCACTGGGCGATTTCTTTGCGTTCAACTTGCGTGTCGCAACGCCAGCAGCAACCATCGATGACTTGCTCGTTAGCCAGAACGGTCATGTCATGCGGACACCAGTTGACCGGTGCGGTTTTTTTATAAACCAGGCCTTTTTCCAGCAACTTCAGGAAAAACCACTGCTCCCACTTATAATAATGCGGATCGCAAGTGGCTAATTCGCGGCTCCAGTCATAGCCGAAACCCAGCCGTTTGAGCTGGTCGCGCATATAGTCGATGTTGCTGTAGGTCCAGTCGGCGGGATGTACGCCGTGCTGCATCGCGGCATTTTCCGCCGGCAGGCCGAATGCGTCCCAACCCATAGGCTGCAAAACATTCTTGCCCAACATGCGCTGGTAGCGGCTGATGACATCGCCAATGGTATAGTTACGCACATGTCCCATGTGTAATTTACCGCTGGGATAAGGGAACATAGATAAACAATAATATTTATCCTGTGTTGACGATTCCGACACATTAAACACACCTGACGCATCCCAGGCAGCCTGTACTTCTTGCTCAATTGCCAACGGCTTATAATTTTCTTGCATCCTTCTCGTCTTTTACCAGTCAAAAGCGTTAGAATACCGTACAGTTGCTTAAATCTAAAGCGCCATTTTCAGGAGTTGAACCTATGAATAAAAACAAACTTGTCACCGCCTATACCGATTTTATGAAGCATCTCCATGAAACCATGGAAGATACGCTGCATTCTTTTGCCGAAGCGCTGGAAATATCAAAAGAAAAAACCAGAAAAGACAGTAACTTGACAAGCGATGAGCTGGACAAGGTTTCAGAGTTTGTTAAACGCGACGTTGAACATGCGGCTCAGGGTTTATCAAACGAGGAAGATAAGGACTCGTTGTCCGAGTGGTTTAAGTTCGATATTGAGTTGATTGAAAACTTCGCTCTGGATGCTTTTTTAAGCGTTGCCGATAAAACCCGCCTGGAACTGGCAAAACTTGAACAATTAGCGGAAGCACACACCTATCACAGCGGCGACATTACTGTGCCTGGAACTTTTATCTGTGACGACTGCGGCAAGGAAATTGCCTTTAAAACACCCAGTGAAATCCCTGAATGTCCGCAATGCCATGGTAAAACCTTTATCCGTATTTGATATTACCGGCCCAAGCCTTATAATGCGACTTTCAACTATTTGATTTAACGGGGATAACATGCGCAGAGTCATTTTCAACCAGAAAGGCGGCGTCGGAAAATCTACTATTACGTGCAATTTAGCCGCCATCAGTGCTGTTGAAGGCAAGCGTACATTAGTTATCGATCTCGATATTCAGGGCAATTCAACACAATACCTGCTCGGCAATAAAATCAGCGATAGCGATAAGACCATCGCCCATTTTTTTAAAGATTGCCTGAGCCTGTCCCTGTTTGGCGGCGGTTCATCCGGTTCCGGACTTGAAAGCGCAATACATGAGACTCCGTTCCCAAATTTGTTTGTAATTCCATCCCACCCCGAACTTGAACCACTACAGGGTCGTTTGGAATCGCGTATGAAAATCTTTAAGTTAAAAGAAGCGCTGGAAAAACTTGAGGGTTTCGATGTGATCTACATGGATACGCCACCCATCCTGAATTTCTACAGCCAGTCTGCCTTAATCGCGGCCGACAAATGCTTGATTCCTTTCGATTGCGATACCTTTGCCAGAGAAGCTCTGTATTCACTGATGCAAGTGGTGGCAGAGGTTAAAGCGGACCATAATCAAGGTCTTGAAATTGAAGGTATCATCGTCAATCAGTATCAAAAACAAGCTAATTTGCCCCGCCAATTAGTCGAAGAACTTATTGCCGAAGGACTGCCGGTACTGGCTGCAATGATCTCGCCATCAGTCAAGGTCAGAGAGTCGCACTCAGAATCAAAGCCGCTGGTGCATTATGTTCCCAATCATAAACTGACTGACGAATACCGCGCGTTACATGCGGAGATTCATGGCAGTTAATTTGTAAACGCACTCATCGTTCCCGCGCTCCGACACTCATCGTTACACACATCTCTGCGGGCACCCAAATTTCCAGTTTGGGTGCCCGCACAAAGGCTGTCCAGGCGGTTGCTGATAGCTGGAGTGCAGGCTTCGCCTGCAAGCACAAGCACCAAAAGTAGGCGCTTTAGGCGAAGTTTGCACTCCCGTTGCAATAAAGCCGTCTTCAATATGTAACGATGGCTATAGGCTTGCACCGGAGCGGAGACGGCTCGTATATCCTTACCGGAGTCCCACAGGCACTTGTGTATAAAGATGAGCGCTCCGGCGTGGGAACGCATCCTGTCCCGCTCCAGCGGTGCGAGTCGCAGAGCGTCTCTGGCGGCATATTTATCACCGCACAATTACACCGCATCCTTAACACCATGAACAGCGTTACACCCGGCAATCTTAAGCCCTGGCTACTCCCCATCCTGTCCGGCATCCTAATCGGCACCAGTTACATTCCCTTCCCTCCCTGGGCTTCGTTATTCTGTTTCGTTCCATTATGGATTTTCTGGAATCAGCAAACCCGCTTAAAAGACGTTTTTGTTGGCGGCATGATTACCTCTTTTGTATTCACGCTGATCGGCTTTAACTGGGTTACTTACCTGTTACATGAGTTTGCCCATCTGGACTGGCCAGTGGCGGTCATCGGCATGGCGGTCTATGGTTTGATAGCCCACTTGTTTGTGCCGTTGGCCGGTATATTGTGGTTTTGGGGGCGAAAGAAATTCCAATGGTCAAAGCGACTTTCGCTGGGACTGATGGCGCTAATCACTATTCTTTGCGAAGCCTATTCGCTGACCCTGTTCGACTGGAACTTCGGTTATTCCTGGTATGGCGCAAATATTCCCGTTTACCATTGGGCGGAAATGATCGGTTTTAGCGGACTCAGTGCCGCGACACTGCTTTGCAATCTGCCGCTTTATATTGCTTGGGAAAAGCGCAAACAGAACGCCGGTAAAATCATATTAGCAACTGTCGTTACAGGCTTTATCATGCTGAATATCGGCGGCCTGTGGCTTAAAAACAGACTGCCGCAACCGGATGCATCGTTTAAAACGCTGATGGTTCAGGCGTATGTCGAAAACGCGGAAAAACTGGCCGCAGAGCTGGGCAAAGGTTATGGCAATGAAATCTTCAACCGCTATCTAACGCTGACCGATAATGCGCTTAAAGCCCATAAAGACGCAAAAATCGACTTTGCCCTGTGGCCTGAAACCGCATTCCCGGCATTGCTGGGCGAGCAATTCAAATTCGATGACTACCCGGTAGCGCTGGCGCAATTTCTCCATGAACGGCAACTGCCGCTGATTACCGGCGCGTATAGTGTCGATGAACAATCCCGCCTGCTTACCAATTCCTTGTTTGTATTGAATAAGGACGGCGAGATAGTGTCGCCGCATTACAGCAAATCGATCTTGCTGGCTTTTGGCGAATACATACCCGGCGAACAATTTTTCCCAGAAATCCGCAACTGGCTGCCGCCTACCGGACATTTTGCACGAGGCCACGGCCCGACCGATTTACTGCGCTGGAACGGCTATAAAATGGGCGCGCAAATTTGCTATGAAAGCCTGTTCCCCGGATTCACCCGTTCGCTGGCAGAACTCGGCGCACAGTTCATCGTCAATGTGACCAATGACTCCTGGTACGGCGCATGGCAGGAACCCTACCAGCACATGTATATGACCCTGGCCCGCGGCGTAGAATTTCGCCGTCCGGTATTACGCGTCACCAACACCGGCATTTCCACGGTATCGCTGGCATCCGGAGAAATCCTGGAACGCTCGCCGATACATCAGACATGGGCTGGCTTATACGAAGTGCCTTATCTGAAAAACCCGCCAGCCACCTTCTACCAAAACTGGTTCTGGCTGGTGCCGGGTTTATTGTGGGGGGCGTTGGTTTTGTTGCTAGGTATCGGGATCGTAAAGCGATTGGACAATAATAACGGTAAGTAAACTACCGAAGAATTAATTATTGCAGTTGGTTTCTGGTATTTAGCGTATTAGGTGCATTATGACTCCGCTGGAGTGAAGAAGAGTCCATACATCATCCTAACTCTACAACCGATCCAGCGGACTCACCACTCCTTTGCCGCCTTTGTTTAATACATGAGTATAAATCATTGTTGTGGCGACATCGCTATGCCCCAGCAATTCTTGGACAGTGCGGATGTCATAGCCCGACTGCAAAACATGCGTCGCAAAGCTGTGGCGCAAGGTGTGCGGCGTAGTCGGTTTGGCGATGCCCGCCGCTTGAGCCGCCCGCTTGACATAACGCTGCACCTGCTTTTCTTCAACATGATGGCGACGTTCTGAGTTGCTACGCGGATCGATGGAATAGTTTTTGGCAGCAAACACATATTGCCAGCCCCACTCTTTTGAAGCGTTGGGATACTTGGTCGCCAACGCATCCGGCAGCCACACATCCACCTTGCCCAGAACAACATCCTGCGCATGCCACTCCCGGCGCAACGCCAGCTGAACGCACATCGATTCCACCAGACTCTCCGGCAACATGGTCACCCGGTCTTTGCCGCCCTTACCATCACGCACAATAATTTCCCTGCGTTCCAGTTCAACATCTTTCACCCGCAACCGCACCGCCTCCATCAAACGCATGCCGGTACCGTACAACAACTTGATGATCAAGCCAATCGGATCCGGTGCCGTAGAGGCCTCATGCAACAGGGCCTGTATTTCCTGGATTGTGAGCACCACCGGTAACCGCCGAGGCTTTTTTGAGCGCTCAAAATTATCCAGCCACGGCAAATCCACTGCCAACACCTCGCGGTACAAAAACAAAATCGCCGACAACGCCTGGTTCTGGGTGGAACTGGACACATGCCGCTGCGTAGCCAGATAGGTTAAAAATGCCTCCACCTCGAGTGCGCCCATTTCCAAGGGATGGCGCTTTTGATGATACAAAATAAACTGTTTAATCCAGGCGATATAGATTTTTTCAGTGCTCAGGCTATAGTGTTTGAAACGAATTTTGTCACGAACTTGGTCGAGTAATTTTTTGGGTTGTGTTGATGTCGCATTTGTTTGCATGACTTGTCCTGTTACTTTATACTTTATGCTAATAAAATCATAAGTTACTTTATTTTAGTCATGATTATACGACATACTCAGATGATTATTGGACAAGTGATGTCGTATATATTACGTTAGGGGTTGCGTTCTCCCGTATATTCATCTCTGCAATAACTAGTGCAATCGCATCACGCCGTTTCGGAAAAAAAGATCGCCCATTTAGCGAGAATTGATAAAAACGCCTCCGCGTTTTTTTTAGCTTATTGTGCAAGATCGTTAGATCATCATCGGTCAGATGCATTACCAACAGAATTGGCGTTTCCAAATAATCTACATTGGTGATTATTGTTCCGCTTGCCATCATGTCATTCAGAAGCGCTATCCTTAGTGCTACCTGCTTCTTAAATTCGCTTGGTATTCCCATGCTTATCCCCAGCAAAACGCCTAACCTAACAATCAACGGGAACGCGGACATACTCTATGCGTCACCGTCATTCTTTGTACCGCGCCCCGTTATTTCTACGTTAGTCCCACGGTCTTACGCTTACTGATGCATCAATTACCGGGGTTGCAGGCACTGGGACTGTGGCGTTTAAATAGCTAATTTGCCACATTCTTTTATCTGCCTTCTTTTCCGCAACAAAAGCATCTGTTTTTTGTTTTTGCTGTAGGTTGTACGGCACAAATGGCATGCACTCGATGTTACCCGCCTCGTCTACCGCAACCACTATCTGTATTGACATTATGCTCATTGTTTTCCCCTATAATCAGCCTAACAAAACGCTCAACCGGAGCGCGGTTATAATCTTCATTCATTGTTCGAGTCCTTCGGGCCGCGCCCGGTTAGCTCTGCGTTAGGCAATCTCGGAAACCAACAATCGTTTGCTTTTCGGAGTTTTTTACTAACCCGCTAACTAGAAAATATGAGGAAACTCTAATGACTAACGTAAAAGAAAAGCGCAATGTTCCAATTCTACGAACTCTTCTTATGGAAGATTCGAAAGAACTTATATTATTCCATACCCCTCTCCCAGAATTCACTGTACGCTATAAATTAGAACCTGCGGACATAGGTTGCTACATAGGGCCAGTTGTTAAACTTAGTCTTATATATATTCCGATAAGCGGTATAGATTCAAATAATAAATTTATCGCTATCACAGATGCGGGGCCTATGAGATCAATCTACACTCTACCACTCGAGAACCTATTTTCAGAAACAACGGTAATTGTTACAAGACTCGAAGACGGCCAAATCACCGAAAATGCCTATATAGTTGGGGACGATAAAAGTACATTAAATAATGCCTTTATCGAAAATGATATTGAATATGTAAAGGCTCCGAAAGGCGAGACTTGTTTTGGAACATCCAATCCAAACTTCATTATGACTGGCTTTGAGTTAGCACAATACCAAGCGCTTGCACGTGCAATGCCTCTGGTCAGTGAATCTCTCTGCTCAAAGCTGGGTAAATTTGAAGCAGCGTTACCTAGTGGAGCCGGAGGTAGAGTGTTTAACATCAGAAAATCTCAAAATAGAGAGCTATTGATGATAATTGGAAAACACTTACCAGAAAGCCCGACTGAAGCGACGTGCGGAGAAGCCTTGATACAGACTGGTCGGTCAACTCATGATATTCATATTACCCTTGACGTAGACATGGTTAATACTGCCACAGATATAGGCATTGCGGTAGTCATGATTCATGAGATTGCGCACCAATTTGGCGTATGTCATGATGGTTGGATGAATACCGCTGATTTTGAGGGTGCCTTGTGGGCATCTCATAACGTTGATTCTGTGACACGTACTGATATAGCTGACTATATAGCTAAAGCCAACGTCGAAGTGGGAAGTTGTAGATGACTGTTTTGGTGACTAAAAATAATTGTGATCAGAGTACAATCAAATGCCTAACTCAACGCTCCAGCGGAGCTTCGCTATCGCTCGCCCGCTGAGCTTTGCGTTAGGCATGGCACGGCAAAGTAGTGGTATCATTAAACTTATTTGAGCAATTCGGAGTATCATTCATATTATGCAAGTTGCTACCGGAACCGTTGTCAACGGAAAAATTGTGCTGGAAGGGGTCTCTCTTACCGAAGGTGCAGTGGTAACCGTCGTTACGCGCGGGGCTGACGAAAGTTTTTTACTTACCGAGGCCCAAGAAAACGAACTACTCGCGGCTACGGCTGAAATTGAACGTGGTGAATATGTAAGCCTGGAAGAGTTGTTGCAGTCCCTTCCGGCTCATAATTGAGTATGGTGCGTCGGGTAAGAATCGCCCTACGAGCAGCAAACCAGGTTCGGAAGGCATCTGAGTGGTGGTCGGTAAACCGCCCCAACGCTCCAAACGCCATCGCCACCGACTTTGGCGAGGCAGTGGCTTTGTTAGCCGAACAACCCGGCATCGGCGCCAAATATGAAGGCTCGCGCACCGTTGGCGTACGCCGCCTTTTTCTCAGTCGCGTTGGGTACTTCATCTACTACAAGGCAGAGGACGGTTTCCTTCATGTACTTGCGTTTTGGCACGCAAGCCGGGAGCACCAGCCTCATCTATAATCTGGCCTAACACAACGGTCAAAGGGACGCGCCGCCCATTGGCGATTTTGAAGGTTTGCTTTTTAATCAAGTTCGGTGGCTTCGTTGTGCGTTCTTTGGCGGCGCGCCCCTTACCTTTACGTTAGGTGCCAGCCATGATGGATGAGCGTGTCGCAAAGTTAAAAACACCGGAGGACTGCGCGGTGTTCGCAAAGAACGTGACCGAGCGAGGTCGCCCTGATCTCGCGCTCGCCGCTCGAAAACGAGCCGTTCAGCTTCGAGCAGAAAGTTTTGGCGCAACCTCAGAGGTAGAGCGTGAGTGCATCGAAGCTGTTTACGCCTATGAAGAGGTACTGAGTGCTAAAGCTGGTCGCCGACAGTCCGCATCTCGCACATGGCCAATGATTAAACGGCACGGAGTAATAGAGGCCGTAGAGCGAGTGGTAAAACGAAAAGCCGATGCGTTGGGCTACACTGCCCTTGTCGAAATGGGGCTTGAAGAACTCGCGTTTGAGGCTGTCGTTCTTCGGCACGCATCGTCTTTTTCTGCTGAGGCGGTAGCGCGGTCGAGAGAGCGTATGGGTGAGCTAAATGTCACCTAACCCGTCAGTCGAGAGGGACTGCGCAAAAGCGCGCAGCCCCTCACTTTTACGTTAGAGCGCATCAGCCGCTTAAACCTCTACTTGAAAGACCAATTACAAATGGGAGAATTACGACATGGCTAAATGCACAGCCCCAGTACGCGGACATAGCTCAGCGGCAGCGGCGGCGGACTGCCCTGCATGCCGTTATCGCAGCAGCTACGGCGGTAACGTCTCGCCCTACTCCTCGTCGGGTAGCAGCGGGGCTAGCTATAGCAGCAGCAGCGGCGGTGGTGGCAGGTCCAGCAGCAGTTCAAGGCCGCGCTGGTCGAGAGCGGGTTCGTCCGTGTCGTACACGTCTGCCCAAGTGCAGTCACTCACGCCAATCCGCCAAACCGTTGAGACGCGAGCAGCGGAGCAACCTAACCTTCGTGACGTCTTCCTGTGCCATGCGTGGGACGACCGGCAGGGGCCAGCCAAAGAGCTGCACGATTTGCTCGTGGCGGCTGATGTCAAAGTTTGGTTCAGCGAGAAGGACCTTGGCCTCGGCGTGCCGATGATGCGCGCCATCGACAAGGGCTTAGCGAATTCGCGAATCGGGCTCGTGCTGGTGACCCCTGCGCTGCTGGCCCGCCTCCCAAAAGAGAGCGTTGCCGACAAAGAGCTTTCGGCACTCCTGGCGGGCAACCAGCTCGTTCCCATCGTGCACAACACGACGTATGAAGCTCTCCGCAATGTCAGCCCCTTACTCGCCTCCCGAAGCGGTCTGGACACGGCAGAAGATTCAATGGCTGTGGTCGCGGAAAAAATCGCAGAGCTAGTCACGCTGTAGCTCTAGCGTAAATGCGCTCTAACATGGCGCTCAACCGGAGCGCGGTTATAATGCAGTTTTGTTTTTTCAGCTTTCCGTGCCGCGCCCGGTTAGCTCTACGTTAGGCATTCAAAAAATGCTTCACCCAAATAACTAACGTACAGGATATTATTATGCGATTTGAAGACCAAATCAAAGCCTTTGCTGACAAAACCAAAGATGCGTTAGAAAACAAAAAACAAGAAATTGAAGAAAATGCTAAGAAAGTTCTACATGACCCTCTTGGAAACGATATTTCTCAAATACAGAGCATTTCACTGGATACTGATGTTGGTAAGTTTCATAGCGTAGTTGCTTCTGAAAGTGTTCTCGCCAAATTGCGTAATGCTAACTTACTAAAGTCCTAACTTTGTAATCGAGTTGAATAATCTAAATACAGTATTCTTTATTTGTTTTAATTGTTGTAAATATTATTCTCAGGAATAGCTTTTGAAAAAAATGACTAAAGAAATGAATCAATCTGTCCTGAATATTTACACAGGTAATTCTATCGAGAGCATCAAAAAATCAATGCTAAATACCTTAAGAAATACTGATATATTAGGTATTGATGATAGATTAACTGTGTTAGGAAAAGTCTATGCAATTTCAATGATGACTTTGGCTAAGCAATGTTTAGAATTATCGCTAGAGTATGATACGCTTAATATTGCATACAAAGGAAGACCAGAAAAAGCTTTATTAGCATATTATAAATCTTTAGGTTATATCGGCATCAGTTCTGAAGGCATAGGAATATTAACAGTGCTTAAAGCCTTCATGCTGGACAAGCTTGCTCAGTATAACTTTTTTAATAACCGAAAGGATGCTTGCACAAGATACCTAGAAGCTCAACTTACAATTCTTAAAGAGAAAAAAGGAGAAATAATATCATCAATTTCATCAGTATCTAGGACGAGGTATTTAAGTAACTTTCAAGAAATTATTTCTCAGCCGTTTATAGCTGGTGAATATCCTGAGCTAAGTCTGGAATTTGCAAGCGCAATGTACGATGCCATAAATATAAATATCTACATTGCACTAGCAAATACATTTGCCGAAGACCCTTATAAATATAGAAGTGGATGGCCTGATTTAACCTTAATTAAGGGAAATGAAGTCCAATTTATAGAAGTAAAAACAACAGATAAATTGCATGGAAGCCAGCTTGTTACCATACCTGTAATGCGTAACATCCTACCGTTTACATTTCGTGTTTGCAGGGTGATAAGGAATCAAAATAACTAATATTACTTGTGAATTACAGAAAGTCTTTGTTCAAACAATTTAGTTTAACCCAACGCTCCAGCGGAGCTACGCCTTAAGTTTTACATGGAAAATCAGATGGAAAAAACGCTGAATAAAAATATTGATTGGTTGTTTTCATTGATACGAATAGCAGGTGTAGCTTTCCCTGTAGCATCGTCTCTTGTGCAATGGCAAGCAGAGCTTTCATCTAAAGATGTATTGGAGCGTGTACAAAAACTCGAAGACCCAGTGAGTTTTCTCCACGAAGATATACCAGAACTATCCAAACTCATATATCAATCGTTGAAAGAAAATGAGTCGCCAATTTTATCGTTCGATGATGAATTTTACGATAAATATAGTAGGTCACTTGCGGTAATTAAATCACAAGGTTATATCGAAAGTACCACCTGTTTTGGTAATAGACATCCTGTGAATATTTTTCTGTGTGATGCTTCGTACATTATGTATATGTGTGCGCTTGCCGAAGACAAATCAAAAATGGCGAGGCTATTCGACTTAGTGGATTCTTGCACAGTTGGAACAAGGCTGGATGGAAATATTATAAAAAATGAAATCGATTTACCGTTACCAGTGATTCAAGCAATGTTTGACATATTTGAATCAAAAGGCATCGGCTATCGTTCTAAAGAAGTTGGGTCTGCAATGTATTACGCAAAAGCCTAACTCAACGCTCCAGCGGACTCCGCTTCGCTCCGCCGCTGAGCTTTGCGTTAGGTTTTTTATAAAGGAACTTCACATGTTCAAGAAATTTCTGTTAGTTGGTTTATTGGCTGGTTCCGCGCTTATAACCGGCTGCGCAATGCAGCCAGTCGTTCCCGTTGATGCTACTGAGACCATAAGTATCCCCGGTCAAAGCCAACGAGACATCTACAAGAAGATTAGGCAATGGTTTTCTCAATACTTTGTTTCTGGGAAATCTGTCGTTGACTATGAAAATCCCGAAGCTGGAACGATTATTGGCAATGGAATTGCCCAAATCGGGTCAACTCTGGGAGTCGTCGTCAATTCGATTCATTACAACATTCGAATTGATACTAAGGATGAAAAATTCCGTGTCGTCACAAAGATCATCAAGCATACAAATACGGACAGTGATAGTACATACGACGTAAGTAACGTGACAAGCGGAAGAAACGCTGCTGCCTTAGCGCACGTAGCTACGATTGTCGCTGACATCAAAAAATACGTAACTAACACTAAACATGATCCTAGCTGGTAAAACACCTAACATGGCGCTCAACCGGAGCGCGGTTATAATGCGGTTTTATTTTTCAGCTTTCCGTGCCGCGCCCAGTTAGCTCTGCGTTAGGCCGCCACCGAAGCAGCGGGGCCGGTTGTTTAGTTTTTGTGTTTAGTCCAAGTTTGCGGCGGCTGTCAAGCGTGGTAAACTGGATGCTAAATCAAAAACAGGAAGCAAGCCCATGACTGCTATTACGTTTGATACCTTAAAATTTGCCAACACCCTGAAAGCGGCTGGCGTATCACCAGCACAGGCGGAAGCCGAGGCCGTGGCGCTGTCCGAAGTTCTGGAAGTCAATCTCAAGGACTTGGTCACTAAAGAAGATTTACTGTCGGTTAAAAATGAGCTTCGCCGCGATATAGAAGACGTGCGCCGCGATATGCGCGAAATGGAACAGCGCCTTATCATCAAGTTAGGCGCACTTATAGCATTAGCCATTGGCATAGTTGCCGCTCTGGTCAAGCTGCTTTGATTATGGCCTAACCCTACAATCAACGGGAACGCGGTAACAATCTTTCGTTTAATTTTCATTCTCTGCACCGCGTCCCGTTATTTCGTTAGCCCTGAAGGAATAGCATGGAGCCGTTCGAGGAGAATTGTCCCATCCCATCAGCACACGAGAAATATACTGAGGCTCGCTATTTCTTGATTCAGTGTCTGCTCAATTACCACGTACCTCAGCCGTTTCTCCATAATTTAAACGCATTCATCCAGGCTTTTCGCAACATCACCTTCATGCTGCAAAGCGAGGATCACCAACCAAGCACGTTTCAAACATGGTACGAAGTGAAGCGCGAAGAAATGCGAAAGCTACCGCCATTGCGTCGTCTAGTTGATGCCCGGAATATCGTGGTGAAGCAAAGCTCTCTTACTGCAAAGAGCACAGTAAAGTGCGGCCTCTTTAGGGGGCGCAGGATGAAGCTCTCGTCGGAGTGCCACATAAAGCCATTCACCAAAACTGAAACAATTCTTGCTCTCACTTCGAAGTTTGTCGGAGATTTCTTTCTTGGTGGAAAGCACGATATTGTCGGCGAGCAAGCAGGTGTTGAAAGGGTGTGGATTGTTGAAGAGTTAGGCGAAGGCGAGGTTATGGCTGGATGTATTGAGGCAATGAACTATATGATTAATTTCGTTGAAGAGGCCCATCACCTTTCTGGCCGAACGTCTGGGCTGGATTTATTTGGGATAGAGGACATGAGGGAGTTCAGCGTATTTCTTGAGACCGACGCTGATCCAACTTTGTTTGCGAAGTGGGGCTGGCTTGAGGGCTAACCCGGCAGCCAAGAGGGACTGCGCAAAAGCGCGCAGCCCCTTACTTTTACGTTATACATCTTCAGCATCCTCAATGCGTGCAATCATGTTCATAATTTCAGTGTAGTTTTTTTCAGCTTTGTCGCGGGCGTCTCTAGCCCGCTCTAATTTTATTTTCACGTCATTGAGCACCGCCTCCAGATCGAAAACGCTTTGTTTAGAATCAGAATAACGGGCGCTTTCGCTGGCTCCAATTATGCGAAGTTGAGTTTTATCTATTTTAATAATGTGTCCACCTTGGTTAAAATGTATAACCCGTCGCTCAACCGGAGCGCGGCCATAATCTTCATTCATTATTTGTTTCCTCCGTGCCGCGCCCGGTTAGCTCTGCGTTAGGCAACATCAAACTTGGCTTGGCATGATCGGACAGTTTACGGTGCTCAATAGATAGGCAGCGAATATGGGTCTAATAATCTTTCAACCATCCCCTTTGCTGAAGCCTTACGTTACGGCGATTTGGGATTATGAGGATTTATTGGGCGATGATGGCGCGATGCTTTCAATTCTGCCCGATACAGCAACGTATCTGTGTTTTTTATATGCCGACTTATTAACGACCGCACACAAAGAACGAATTTATACAACCCGTAGTGGACTTGCTGGCTTTCAAAGTTTTCGTAGCGATCTGAGCGGATTGGGCAAAGTGTCTGGTGTCTCTGCCCGTCTTACACCTTGGGGATTAAATGTATTCTCTCGCGGCATTGTCAGAGAGTGCGCAGAAAAGCGCGTGGACTGCCGTGATATTTTTCCTAAATATGCCATAGAAGCCATTGAGGATAAATTATCTGTCAAGAAAACAGCAAGCGAACGGGTTCAGTGTGTTGAACAGTTTTTGCTCTCGCTTTTGAATCGTAACCATGAGGACTTATTGATTCAAACAGCTTGCAAAGAGCTCGATAAAAGCATCGGAAATTATCCTATTGCAACGCTCGCTAGAACTCTCGGTTTAAGTGAACGTAGCCTTGAGCGGCGGTTTCAAATTCATATCGGCACTACCCCGAAAAAATATGCGCGTATAGTGCGTTTGCGTAGCACAATTTTTCAACGCGAAAAATTTTCAAGCTGGGCGGAGGTCGCCTACGTAGCCGGCTACTACGATCAAAGCCATATGATTAACGATTTTCAAGAGCTATATGGCATGTCGCCTGACAGTATCTATCCGCAAATGGAAGCATCTCCAACGCTAAAATTTTCTGGATTGTTAAATTTGGTCCACTCTTTATCTTGTTAACGTGATGAATTTGTTATTCGTCTATCTGTCGGTTTTTTCCAATACTGATGACAAATGCCTTTGTTAAAGTACGTTCAAGAGCTGTGAAACTAGATCAGCGATACTGCCCGTCAATGAACAAAGTGATTGAGGAGATGACGATGATGATGACAAAACAACCCATTGTAAAAAAATTAAACGTCCCTGCCGATGTGGTTTGGGCGGCAATCCGCAACATAGGCAGGCTCGACGATTGGTTTCCAATCATTGAAACCTGCCGGGTTGAAGGTGAGGGGGCAGGCGCGTTGCGATACATGACTATCGCAGACGGCGGCGATATAAAAGACACGATTGAAGAAGTCGATGATTTCAACAAGAGACTGGTGTATCTTCGCCCCATTTCGCCGTTTCCCGTGACGTATTACAAAGGGACGGTCGAAGTATTTAAATCGTATGATGGTTTGGCTGTTGTCGTTTGGACTATAGATTTCGAGTCTACCCCTGAAAATAGCTCATCAGTGGCAGAATTGGTTAAAGGGGCAATAAGTGATGGAATTGATGGCATGGAAAAGGATCTGCAATCTGCCTAACAAAGAAAAACATGGGGTCTTGCAATCACGCATCCGGTCTAACATGGCGCTCAACCGGAGCGCGGTTATAATACGGTTTTGTTTTTTCAGCTTTCCGTGTCGCGCCCGGTTAGCTTTACGTTAGGCTATCCGAGCAAGCATGAGCACTCATCAACAACATGGAGATCGAATTCAAATGCGCATAGGACAGAAACCACGGCTTAAGAACACGGGCATCGCGGCTCATATTTGGGTATTGGCTATTGTCATTCTTATAGGCTATTCCAACCCCAGTTCTGCCACTATCATGCAAATTCATGATACGCAAAAATGCCCCGATCCCTGTTGGGAAATTTCTGGTCAGATTGCTAAGTCCGATCTCCAAGAGCTTGCACGTGCCGTGGATATCATGAGTGGAACAAAGGCAAGGCCATACTTTCGTCTGAATAGCAACGGCGGGGACGTTGAGGTCGCAAAGCGATAGGCAGACAACTTCGGAAGTTTAAAGCAGTAGCTGTAACGTGGGATGAAGGTGGATGTTACAGTTCTTGTGTGTTTGTACTCGCTGGAGCAACTCAAAGGATGCTTTCCGCAACTGTTGGAATACATAGACCGTATTCAAGTAGCACCGATTTGCGTGATTACCAAACGATCCAGAAGGACCAACGTCGACTCGCAAAGCTCGCAAAGGACTATCTCGAAGAGGTAAGCTTTTTTCCTGGCGCGTAAACCTTCTGGCAGCGAGGGGTAAATTAACATCGTACCTAACCCTGCGCTCAAGCGGGACAGCGCAAAAGCGCGCCGCCCCTTAGCTCCACGTTATGCCTCACAATTCGATCACTCTGATCTCGTACTTCTGTTTGCCGTTGCAGGTCACAATAATCTGGCCTTTGTTGGCCGGCACATGTTCTGCTACCGCGCCACAAGCCGGCCCAGTAACATCCGTTTTTCCTGCACCCCACGTCATTCCGTCCTTAAGCACGTTTCCCGCGTAAATTCGGTTGGTCAATGGTGAGGTTCCTATATGCAATTGCTTCATTTTTGTTTCTCCATAATGATCGTGCCGCATAACAGTGAGCTCAACCGGAGCGCGGTTATAATGTGATTTTCATTTCTCAACCTTCGGGCCGCGCCCGGTTAGCTTTACGTTAGGCTATCCGGGTTTGTAGTTGTTTATGTTTTGGCGTAGTATTCTGTAATTGGTATTTGTAGAGATTTTCTGCTTTATAACAATTTAGGAGTTAGTTCGCATGAGAAGCTACACAGCAATTGTTGAACGGTGTCAGGATACGGGACTTTATGTTGGTTTTATTCCTGGATTCCAAGGGGCGCATACGCAAGCGGAAACTTTGGATGAGCTAAATCAAAATCTTCGAGAAGTCCTCGAAATGTTGCTTGAAGATGGTGAGCCGGTATTGGAAGCCGAATTTATTGGCACTCAAAATGTCGTTGTAGCTTGAGCATGGACATCTCCCTGTTCTGAAGCCTCGCGAGGTTGTTGCATTACTTGAGGCGTTAGGGTTTGGTGAACTTCGGCAACGAGGTTCGCACAAACAGTTTCGCCACCCTGATGGCAGATGTACAACACTCCCATTTCACGCTGGACGTGATGTGTCGCCGATTCTACTTAAGCAAATTGCAAAAGATATTGGATTGACAGTCGATGAATTTCTTAAAATCTAAAGCCTAACCCAACGCTCAACCGGAGCGCGGCGATGAGACGGTTTTTTATTTTCCAGCTTCCGTGCGCCGCGCCCGGTTAGCTTTACGTTAGGCGCGGCTATCAGTTAGAATGCCTTAACAAAAAACATTTTGGAGTGATTTATGTCTTCTATCCAAGCTATTGAACAAGCTGTTCAACAGTTACCTGCACACGATTTGGCTGAGTTCCGCCGTTGGTTTGTTCAATTTGATGAACTTGCCTGGGACGCACAAATTGAGGCGGATGCTAATGCGGGAAAACTTGATGCCCTAGCTGCTGAAGCCCTTGCTGAATATCATAATGGCACGGCGCGTGAGCTTTGAAGCATTTTACCTCTTTAAAGTTCTGGCAGCATTTCGATGCTTTGCCAGTTAATGTTCAGCAGCAAGCGCGTGACAACTATGAGCTGCTCAAACAAAATCCATATCATCCCTCATTGCAATTTAAATCCGTTAAAAATGGGGCTTTTCGTAGCGTTCGCGTTAGCTTGGGTTATCGCGCACTTGGCGTTCCAGTTGATCAAGGTGTGCAGTGGTTTTGGATTGGCAGTCATGCAGTCTATGATAAATTACTTGCCTAACATGGCGCTCAACCGGAGCGCGGTTATAATGCGGTTTTATTTTTCAGCTTTCCGTGCCGCGCCCGGTTAGCTTTACGTTAGGCGGGCTCGTGAAGAAACCGGATGAAGCACAGAAAAACGAGAAGTGCCTATGAGGACTATGAGCATGTGGCAAGAGATATGGAATACCGTGCTGTCGGAATTCTCCGATATCCCAGATGCGACGCAGATTACACGTGTCACCCTACGCCTTCTGGTTGCTGCGGCCCTTGGGGGCCTACTGGGGTACGAGCGGGAGCAGGAAGGCAAGAGTGCGGGGGTGCGAACGCATATGCTGGTTGCCATCGGGGCGGCACTCTTCGTCCTTATTCCCCAACAAGCCGGGGCATCAACCGCAGATTTAACTCGAGTGTTGCAGGGCCTGGTCGCCGGGGTAGGGTTCCTTGGGGCCGGAGCCATAATTTTGGGAACCAAACAAGTGGAGGCTCGGGGGTTGACTACGGCGGCAGGCATATGGGTAACGGCAGCAATCGGCGTGGCTGCAGGAATGGGGCGGGAATCGACGGCCGTCCTGAGCACTCTTGTAGCCCTATTCGTCCTTTCCGTAGTTCCTTGGATCGTACGAGATAAAACAGAAAGTAAAGGAAGCGGGGCAAAGTGAAATTATCCGCCTAACCCTAACCCTGCATTCGAGCGGGACGCGCCAAAAGCGGCGCGCCCCTCAATTTGAACGCTGGACAACGCGAAAGACTGCGGATCAAAGCAACCTTCGAGGGCGATAACGCATGAAAGCAATTGTGTATGAAAGATATGGGTCACCCGACGTTCTTCAATTGAAGGAGGTCGAAAAGCCCACGCCCAAGAACAATGAAGTCCTGATAAAAACACATGCGACAACGGTAACATCCGGGGACTGGAGGGTACGAAGTCTCAATGTGCCTGCCGGCTTCGGGCTCATCATGCGTTTGGTATTTGGAGTCTCACGACCAAAGCAACCCATACTAGGGACGGAGCTGGCCGGGGTAGTTGAATCGGTCGGCAAAGACGTAAGCAAATTCAAAGTCGGTGACCCCGTATTTGCGTTCAGCGATGCCTCCATGGGTTGTCATGCGGAGTACAAATGCATGGCTGAAGACGGGGCGGTGGCGCTAAAACCGTCCAATCTGACTTTTGAAGAAGCCGCAGCACTGTCTTTTGGCGGAACAACGGCGTTGGATTTCCTCAGAAGAGGAAAACTTAAGAGCGGGGAAAGAGTGCTCGTCAATGGCGTTTCCGGAGCGGTTGGCACAGCTGCGGTGCAGCTTGCCAAACACTTCGGGGCAGACGTAACCGGGGTGTGCAGTACCGCCAACGTGGAACTGGTGAGATCTCTGGGTGCCAGTCATGTCATCGACTACACCCAAGAAAACTTCACACAGAATGGCGAAACCTATGATGTCATTGTCGATACCGTAGGCACGGCTCCGTTCTCCTGTAGCAAAGCTTCGTTGAAGGAAGGAGGACGCCTTCTTATGGTTTTAGCTGGGCTGCCAGACATGCTTCAAGCTCCATGGGTGTCGATGACGAGCAGCAAGAAAGTCATCGCTGGGCCAGCCGCCGTGCGCGTTGAAGATTTGCGTTTTCTCGCGGGACTGGCTGAGGCGGGAGAATTCAAACCGGTTATTGATCGGCGCTATCCGTTCGAGCAGATCGCCGAGGCTCACCGCCACGTCGATACCGGACGCAAGAAGGGAAATGTCGTCATAACTCTGGAGCATGACGATTGAATCCAGGAGCACCTGTTACGCAGGCGACTATCTGGGGGATAGTTGTCCAACATGGCGTTCGAGAGGGACGCGCCAAAAGCGGCGCACCCCTCAACTTTACGTTAGAACCCAATCGGGAACGCTCAGATACGCCTTTATGCAGCTAAGCGTCCCGATTATCAACCGAACGCTTTACGCTACTTGATGACGCCGAGTTGCTTGAAAAGCCCGTAGACATCTATGACATCCCAGTGTTCGGCGAGCTTGCCGTCCTGAATACGGAAAATATCTACTGCGGTAATGCTGTAACTTTTGTTGGTGGCAGGGATTCCCAGCCAGTCCCCTTTCTGGGTGCCTGAGTACTTTCCGTAAGCCCAAACAGTATCACCTTCCGCCACAATCTTGGTAAGACTGTAATTCCAGTCTGGAACGGCGTTAAACCAATCGGCAAAAAACTGCTTGAATCCTGTCAAACCTTGCGGAACAAGTTGATTGTGCTGGATATAGCCTTCGTGCATGTAGCTATGCAGGTTTGATAGTTCTTTCTTATCAAAGACCTCTGCACCGAAATCCGCCAGTAATTGCTTGTTTTCCTGTAATGTGTTTCGAGCCATTGTATTATCTCCGGTAGTAAGTGAAAAAGTAGAAAGTAGGGCTGTAATAGTCTTGCGTAATAATTTCATGTGACCTCCTTAATTACGATGCTGATCGCGATTAACGGCTAGTACACGATCAGTGTTGCACACTATATAAAAATTGGTTACTATTTGGAAGAAGGCACTTAAACGATATATAGGTACCTAATGGATACTATAAGCACAATGAAACCGTCACCATCAAAACAAGCGCAAGTCTGGAACGTCTACGACGCTCAATGTCCGACACGCCTAGTGCTAAACAGGATTGCCGACAAATGGACTGTCCTGGTCGTTAGTTCGCTGGAAGGCGGAACCAAGCGCTTCAGCACTTTACGGCGCGAGATCGGCGGGGTATCCCAAAAGATGCTGACGCAAACACTTCGTGGGCTTGAGCGTGACGGTCTGGTCACAAGAACCATTTATCCCTCTGTGCCGCCGAAGGTAGAATATTCGCTTACTCCGCTTGGACGCACCTTGGTCTCACTGCTCGATGCTATCCGTGTATGGTCAGAGACCCATATCGAAGAAGTACTGAAAGCTCAGACCATGTACGACAGTATGGATACGTCGAGTTTGGGGTCTAACATGTCGCTCAAGCGGGGCGCGCCTTTTCTTGGCGGTTTTGAAGGTTTGTAATTTTTCAGGCTTTGGGGGCTTCGTCCTGCGTCCGTGAAAGGCGCGCCCCTTAGCTTAACGTTATGCCTCTCTCTGAAAATATGAGCACTGTCACCGTTCGCCAAGCTGTCCTGTCTGACCTTGCGGCCCTTGTGCCACTCTTTGATGGTTATCGCCAGTTCTACGGTCGCCCAAGCGATGTTCGCGCCGTAAAAGAATTTTTGTTAGCGCGCTTGAATCATGGCGAGTCAGTGCTGTTCATTGCACATGAAGATAATACACCTATTGGCTTCACCCAGCTTTATCCAAGCTTTTCTTCTGTGTCGCTCGCTAGAACTTTTGTGCTCAACGATCTTTTCGTCCATGAGCAAGCTCGCCGAAAAGGTGTGGCCTCAAAGCTAATGTCTGCTGCCGTTGATTTTGCAGGTTCGTTAGGCGCTGTTCGCGTCTCTCTATCAACAGCAATAACGAACGAAACAGCTCAAGCCCTTTATCAATCCGCTGGCTGGAAGCGCGATGAACAGTTTTTTGTTTATCACTTTGCCATACCGGCATAACCCGGCGCTCAACCTGGGCCTTGCGCATAAAGCCGCGCAAGGCCGGTTAGCTCTACGTTAGGCACGATATAGCATCGATAGCAATAGCCTGGATGGAGCTTGCGGAATCCGGGGCTGCGTGACCCCGATCATCCCGTATTTCGCTACGCTACATACGGGCTACGCGATTGGTGGATTTCGTATTCCAGCGCGACTACTTTATTACTCCCTCCAGAAAAGTTCCTTTTAGGAACCTATCAGACTATAATTAAATTTTGATTCGGAGGCTATCATGTCCGTCAATGTAAAACTCTCAGAAAACTTGGTCGAGCAGGCCAAACACCACGCGCAAATCCAGCATCGCTCGGCGCCTAAACAAATCGAATATTGGTCGCAGATTGGCAAGATTGCCGAGGAAAATCCTGATCTGCCGTTTTCTATGATCCGTGACTTGTCCCGGTGTGAGGGTTTACAAGTTTCGCCTCTCGAACCAGTTGTGCCTGCCGGCCTCTACCGCATCATCGACGAGGACAACCTGAAGTTGCTAACTTTCGGCCCACACGAAAATTTTTATCGAGACCTCAAGCGCGCGATGAATGATAGATGACATAACCCGGCATTTTCCATCATCAAATACCCTCTCTACCCCCAATTATTTCAAACTGCATCACTTGGTTTTTACCTTCACAGTAGCAAGAGACACAGCATTACCTGCCGAATGCAAAGTGACTCCCAGTAGCCCTACAATATTCTCCCAGCGCATGACCTGTTTATTGCTAAAGGTCGCATCCTTTACAGGGAGCCCAAGCAGCGCCAAGCTATCTTTGCTGTATGCCGCCTTGGCTAGATTTCCTTTTACGATAATCTCATCTATCTTTCCTTCGATAAATTCAACGCTAACATCTCCATCCCCAAAAATCATTTTAATTAAAAAACATCTGAAACTATGGTGATGCGTGGTATTTTACTCAATACTGCGTTCATCCGATAGGTAATAGCACCTATTGATTGAAAAAGTTGAACTCTCTATCCTACAGAAAACCATACAAAATCAACTATTTTTAGGTTTACTTACGCGTTAAATTTGAATTTGCATTTCAACTAAAGCGGTTTATTTTGCCATTTTCGGCTTAGATTGAGGGATAAAATGATCCTTAGAAAATTAACAATGGAAGCCTGGCTTCTTTATCTAAACATCTTAAACGCCGAGCTCATCTCTGACTTTTCAATAAATTGCATGGATAGGCAGTACAGATTAGCGGATCGGGCTTATTACAGATACAGACGACGGCGAGCTTCAGATGCTTAGGCATTGGAACGAAATAACTCTGTCACTTTGACGTATCCCGCGACCAAGCAGTGAATGTGCTGCTACTTCGGTGTTGACGGGTTAATTTCGTACCGCTGCCTTAGTGACTGGAAATAACGACGACCGACAGAAAAAACGTTCGCGCTGCTGAAACAGCTTTTTATATGGGATTTGTTGTGGCTTTTTTAATTTGAGTTGCTCCACCAATGCCTCATAGAAAACGACAGGCAATAAAAAAGGACTTGGCATCGCCTAAGCCCTTGTTTTATATGGTGCCTCGGGCCGGAGTCGAACCGGCACGTCCTTACGAACGAGGGATTTTAAGTCCCTTGCGTCTACCAATTTCGCCACCGAGGCATCGATAACTTTGGTAAGCCGCGTATTATATAGCAACAAAAAAAATAAACTAGACCTATATCCAAAAAAGGTCACGTCTGACTTAAACTCAGTATTTAACGGCGACGAAAGGCTGGGCGAATAAATGGGCTAGCAGATGGCCAATAGTAACTTCCCCAGTAATACGGGTAACCGCCATAATAGGGGGCGTAACCATAGCCGAAACCATCGTAACGATTGTCGTACACATAAACCCGCCACCGGTAAATAGTCGTGGCTGAAATCAGCGGTAAGCGCATAACTTTTTTGCCAATCGTGCGTTCGAGATCACCTATAAGGGTTCCCGCAACTGTGATTTCCGTGTTTCTGGTGTAAACAGCCGGATCGAGAAACTCTGGGCTTTTAAAAACAAAGCGTCCTTCATTCGGCTGATCTGTCTGCGGTTTACCATCCCTGCCAAGAGGATAATATAGCACCTGTACCAGACTGAAATTTTGTTCATTTTCCACATCAACAATAGTCCCACCCCAACGCACCGGCGCATTTTTATAATTGGCAATATTCTGGATTGCCTGAGTATAGGAAATATCAAACAGCGGGGGATTTTTTATCGTTGACGGCAAATTCGAGCAAGCGTTCAACAATAAACAGATGAGTAATAAGTACTGTCTCATATTCTTTCTCCTTATATTTACAGATTTTCAATCAATATTCCCTGACTGTACTTAATCAGAAAACCGGCGATAAGTCTATTGTTGAAGATACCTATTCCATCCCTACAACTCCATCAGATTGCAGTACAATAAGCATCCTGTCCAACTGTTCGCCCATGCTTTCATGAATAAACAAAAAAAACTGCTTCGTTCCGATATACGCTACGAATGTGGCGATGCTTTTTACGAGCGTGGACGCAGCTATTTTGAAAGAGGCACAGTGATTAATCTTACGGTTAAAAGCGAAGGCGCTCTTTTTGTACAGCTCAATGCCGCCGTTAAAGGCAGCCATAAAGACCCGTACCGGCAGAATATCCGCATCGTCTGGCGCCCGGACTATAGTGCGGCAGAGATTGAAGGCGACTGCACTTGCCCTGTCGGTTATAACTGTAAGCACGTTGCCGCTGTTTGCCTGATGTATCAAAATGCCAAGCAAAGCCTTTCTGCATCGGATACAAAGTCCTCCAGTTGTCTGGACTGGCTTGACAGCCTTCATGAGCGGGCGCCGGGGCGGCACGATACCCATAAGGATTTTATCGCTTATATCCTCAAGCACGGCAATGCAAAACACGAATTCACTATTGATCTTTTAATCACCAAAGAAAAGAAAACCGGAGGTTTAAATAAGGGCAGAAAAACGACCTTGAATAATCTCCGCTACAGCTACTCCTACCTCAATTATGTTCAACCGGAAGATCAGGAAATTGCAAAACTGCTGACCGCACTTAACCCCTCTTTTAAGGACGAACCCTTAATTGCAGGTGCTACAGGCTATTTGGCCTTGTCCAAGTTACTGCAAACAGGCCGACTGTTCTGGCAAGGCGTTGACCTGATTCCGTTAACACAGGGAACCGACCGCAACTTAAAGTTTAGCTGGAAGACAGCCGAGAACGGCGACTATCAATTAGCGGTCGAAATCGACCCGCCCGCTTTCCTGCTGCTGACCGAACCGCCGCAATATCTGGACGATGCGCTGGGCGTAATAGGCATGCTCAACACCCACAAGCTCTCGACCGATCAACTTAAAAACATCCTGGCCGCCCCGCTGATTCCAGCCGAATATGCCGACGAATTCAGCCAGCGCCTGATTATTGAACACCCCAGCCTGCCGCTGCCCGCGCCCAAAAAAGTCGAACTGATCGAAGCCGACGAGCTGACGCCTACGCCCAAGCTTTTGCTGTTCGGCCATCAGGTTTCACTCCAGCAGTACACCCATTTTATGATGGTAGGTTTTGTGTACGGGGACTGGTCGGTTTCTGCGACTCCCCAGGAAGACTACAGCGTAGTAAAGACCGAGCAAGGACTGGTGCGGATTAAACGCGACCTGAAAACCGAGCAAATCGCAATACATCGCCTGACCGACCTCGGTTTTGTTCCCGCTTCTGCCGTGCAGATCGGCGGACAAGAACTGTTTTTGTTCAGCCAAGCTGACACCGTAATGGACAGCGCCGCGCGTTGGGGAGAGTTCCTGCAAAACACCCTACTGGAACTGGAACAAGACGGCTGGATTGTCGAAATCGACGAGAGCTTCCTGCTTAACTTCCAGACAGCCCAAAACTGGGACGCCCAAATCAGCGAGAGCCAGCAGGACTGGTTTGAAATGAGCTTTAACATCGAAATTGACGGCCAGCCCATGCCTTTGCTGCCGCTGATCATGCCGGTACTGGAAAATTACGACCTGGAAAATCTGCCGGACATGCTCAGCATCCCGCTGGGCGAGCACAATTACCTGAGCTTACCCAGCGAGAAAATTAAACCGTTCTTGAGCGTGCTGATCGAGTTGTTTAGCAGCAGCACGATGGGCAAAGACGGCACGCTTAAACTGTCTCGTTTTAACGCCGCAGCGTTAGCCGACATGGAAGAGCAAAACCAAGGCTTGTTCACCATCAACGGAGGAAAAGAGTTGCGGGAGCTGGGACAAAAACTGAAAAACTTCACCGGCATTGAAGATGTCGCGCTGCCCAATAACTTGCAGGCGGAACTTAGGCCTTACCAGCAGCAGGGACTCAACTGGCTGCAATTTTTACGGGAATATAAATTCTGCGGCATACTCGCCGACGATATGGGCCTCGGCAAAACCATACAGACACTCTCCCATCTGTTGATCGAAAAACAAGCGGGGCGAATGAGCCTGCCCAGCCTGATCATCGCGCCGACCAGCCTGATGAGCAACTGGCGCAGAGAAACCGAACGCTTCACGCCCGACTTGAAAATCCTGATCTTGCAGGGCACCGAGCGTAAGCAACTGTTCTACAAAATCAGGGACTACGACCTGATCCTGACCACCTACCCGTTGCTGTCACGGGACGAAGAAACGCTGCTGGAGCACGAGTACCATTACCTGATTCTGGACGAAGCCCAAGTCGTTAAAAACCCGCTGTCCAAAGCGGCGCAATTGGTTCGGCGCATTAAATCGAATCACCGGTTATGCCTGACCGGTACGCCGATGGAAAACCATCTGGGCGAGCTGTGGACGCAATTCGATTTCCTGATGCCGGGCTTTCTGGGCGACATCGCCACGTTTAAAAAACGCTACCGCACTCCGATTGAAATACATGGCGATAGCGAGCAAAGGGCGCAGCTGTCACGCCGGGTTGCTCCCTTTATGTTACGCCGCACCAAACAGGAGGTCGCCACGGAGTTGCCGCCTAAAACCGAGATCATCCGCTCGGTGCCGCTGTATCCGAAACAGGCCGCTTTATACGAGAGCATCCGCCTGACCATGGAGAAAAAAGTCCGCGATGCGATTGCCCAAAAAGGCCTGTCGCGCAGCCACATCACCATTCTGGATGCGTTGCTTAAACTTCGCCAAACCTGCTGCGACCCGCGCACCCTGCCGCTAAAGGAAGCGCAAAAAGTGCAGGAATCCGCCAAGCTCGACCTGCTGATGGAGATATTGCCGGAACAATTGGAAGAAGGCCGCCGGATTTTGGTGTTTTCTCAATTCACCCGCATGATTGCGCTGATTGAAGGCGAATTAAATACGCGAAAAATCGGCTACGCCAAACTGACCGGCCAAACCCGCAATCGCGACGAAGCCATCGAACTGTTTAAAAGCGGCGAAGTTAATGTCTTCCTGATCAGCCTGAAAGCGGGCGGAGTCGGTTTAAACCTGACCGAAGCCGATACCGTGATTATTTACGATCCGTGGTGGAATCCCGCCGCAGAAAGCCAGGCCGCAGACCGCGCCCATCGCATAGGCCAGGACAAGCCGGTATTCATTTATAAGCTGATTACCGAAAATACGGTCGAAGAAAAGATTATTGCGATGCAGGACAAAAAGCGCGCCTTAGCCGAAGGCATTTATAAGGGTGGGGCTAAAGAGGAATCGTTGAAATTGACGGCAGAGGATTTGACGGCTTTGTTTGAGCCGTTGTGAGCGCTCCCTCTCCTGATGGACGACTGCATGGATGCAGGAGGTAGAGCAATGCAGGATTTTCTATAGAGCATTGGTTTTCAATCAAATCACTCGCTAACCGAGCTTGTAGCTCATCATCTTGTACAATGTAGCGAATCAAGACATTGGTGTCTAAGCCGATCAACGTTTCGCGCCTTCTAATTGGATAGCAGCATCCATTTCTTCTAAACTTACAACCCGCTCAGGTTTAGGCGCGATCCCTTTAAGTTGCTTGATAGATTGAGGGGTATGATTTTTGATATTCTCATCTTCGGGAAACGCCCCCCCCAAACTAACCAACAATGTTTTTAAATCTCCTTCCTCCGCTACGACAGCTTCCTCATCCAATAACAGCCGAACCTGCAAGCGTACACCGTCAGGTACCGTGTCGGGGATACGGATGGTGTGCCCATGGGCAACAGTTTCAAATTCGATGGCTTGCATAGTTTTTCTCCTGTTTTTTAAGGATGCGCCGGTTTGCCGGTAAACCTCATTTTACTCGTAGTTCGTAGTTTCACGGCAGCGAATTGTCAAGTACTACAAGTAGGGGCTTGGGGCGGTAAACCATCGGAAGCCGCCTGAAAAAGTCTAGTTGGGCGCGTTATGCACCCCCTACCGAGCTTCTTACGCTTTAGCGAATTTTAACCTCTATCAAATAGATCATCTATTTTATCGATAGCAAGTATTGCTGGTCCTTCTGATCTTGGCTCATCTTCTTTGTGTAAATTGTGGAAATAATTATACAACTCTTGAGTCACATCATACGATTCCAAGATACTGCTAACATCGTCCGCACAAAAACTAACACCAAGATCTACAAGCTCCCTTTCGATTAACTTCTTCAACTCATTGCCAGCAGCGCGATCATCCTCATATTCAACCTTCGAAAACGCTGAGTCCACATCAATAAATTCAGAAGAGTTATCCGACACCACTTCGATTACATGCTCTTTTACTGATTGAATTATCTCCTTATATCCTGGCGTGGCCTCCGAGATCGCAAATAAAAGCGATGATATGGCTCGCATTTCGGTGTACGAACCAACAATATCAATGTTGCCTGTGATGAAACTCAATGCCTGCTCTGGAGTTACGATGCTTTGCTTAACACTCCACTCAACAATCTCGAACGAATCATCAGTTGCTTCTCCCAAGCCTTCATTGAAAATAAACAGAATGGCAGCACGCAAAGCCGCCGAGGCATTACTCTCAAAGCCACCGCAGCCTCTATACACGTCACAAAGTGCTGAAACATACGCAACGCTTACGCCGCCAAAATCTTTCTCTGCTAAATGTTCAATTAACACATCACAAATCGCCTTTGCATCATCTTTAGACAGACGCCTATTTCCCTGAAGACTGCGCAGGGTAATCAATGACCGGAGCGTCCTGAGGCTTTGTATTCCAAGACGAAGTGCGACAACATCTCCGGCATAATGCTCCAAAACGTAATCGCCAATCGACGGATTAAATAAATCGATGATCGACGGGCCGGGGCGAGACAGTCCGATTGAGAAAGGAGCCAGTAAGCAGCCGGATATTTGATTGAAATTCGCGCCTACCTTGAAGGTTCTGGTTTTCAGGCAATGCTAAAAAACGGTGATACGCTTCAGCAAGGACATTTTCGCCAAGCGCGTAACCATTTAACACAACCAACAATATGATTGCTCGACCGAAATCATCCTGTTGTGCATTGAAAGGGTTGTCCCAGACTTGGGATGGATTCATTAGCGAACGAACAATGTAGTTCCAATAGTTATCTGGCGGGCATGTTTCAAGTCTCGTCGCATCGGTGATGTAACTGATCAGGCGAGGATTAAAATTTTTATGCTTAATGATTTCTCGATATCGCCGATTAAGATAGAGTTGATCAATGTATTCGTTTTCCAGACCAGAATGCCAAATGTGGTTATAGAGAATTTGCGCTTTATCCAGATCGGTTAGGAATTGAATTCGAAGCTCTCGTATTCGTTCTTCTGTACATTGCCATGTTCAAAGCTATCAATTAAAAACTTTCCCTGATTTAGAATGGTACTTCTTGAAGTCAGGACGAAGCGCTTATTCTTATTTGTAGCTATCCGCCGCAGAAACTGCGTTATGTGATTTCCTTCATGCCCTTTAAGAGCCTCCAAATAGTTGCGCCCCAAGAAATCATCAAAGTAAATTACTTGCTTGCTTTCAGGGTCAAAGGCTGCCTCAGCCTCTTGAATATCGTTGGCAATTTTCAAGTAGTCAAAGCCTTGGGTGACGTAATGCAGGCATAAGTGGTCGGCCAGCGTGGTTTTTCCGACACCAGGCTCCCCTGTGATGATAACCACACCCAGTCGCTCTAATATTTTCAATGCCGCCTCATGGTTGGCGGTTACGACATACCGGGAGGAAGAACGAATTATCTCCTCAAGTGAGAAAGCACTTCGCCCTAAAATCGCATTGTTAAAAATGTGGCCTAAAACACTGGAGCTATGAAGCCAAAGTTTATAGTGCCGTTTCTCAATGTGAGCCTTATCTTTGAGCAAATCATTTAGGTCTTCTTTTCCGTAAATGTCGCTTTCGGATACAACATACGGTGAAAGTGCGCGATGGATGGCTTTTTTGCCAGCCCGTGAAAGTGGGTTTGATACTGTCAATAGATAACGATGTGGCTTTAGTTTATCGAGTTTTGGTTTTTCGATATTGCTTAACGCTCGAATAAGTTGCGCTAATGGAGTGTTGCTCCAGTGTTTGCACTGCAAAACCACCTCTTTGCCTTGATCAGTAAAATAACGTAACGGCCATCAACACCTGCATCCTTACCGGCTTTGAATCGCTCGAAACGGCGGCCTTGAACCTCACCAAGTAGATCGGTGCAAAGAATCTCGAATTCTTTGTCATTTAGCGATTTGAAATCGTAATCCGTCATAGGTATTTATGTTTCCTTAATTCTTTAAAAGCCCGGTAGGGTGCGCTGCGTGTACCTTAAAGCCTAACGTATCATATCATGATCTTAAATATCCGGTTTGCCGTGTAAAAATCAATCTTGTCCACTCTGTGGTACGTGCAGTCCACCTACATTTTTGTTACATTTCGGTGCATTTATGTTTTGGGCGGTTCCTTGTTCTTCTCTGGGGTAACGGAAAACGATGCGCCCCGATTCTTTGTATGGATACCTTCCCGCGTTTTCTTACACACTGCCTTCGCGAATACCGCCAACACCTGCCGTTTCGGATTGATACGCTGGGGATGGATCAAAAAGGAATTCATCAAAACATATCTGGCCGCCGATGTCCGTTTAAGCCGATCATGGTTCGACAAGCTCACCACGAACGGCTTAACCTTAGACTGGACAGTCTAGTAATTTTTTGTGTAAAGATACTATATAAACGTACTAATATAGGCACCAATATATAGCTTTGGAGCATGTCATGGCACACATCATTTTGGCGGAAACCTCCGCAAGTGTTTCCGAATTAAAAAGAAATCCCATGGGTACGGTAGCAGCGGGCGAGGGCTTCCCCGTCGCAATTCTGAACCGCAATGAACCCGCTTTTTATTGCATCCCCGCCAAAGCCTATGAAGCCTTACTAGAAAAACTGGAAGATATGGAGCTTAACGCCATAGCTGACGCACGCGAAAATCAAGCTGAAATCAAAGTCAATTTGTCCGACTTATAAACGCACGGAACTTTATACTTATGGCTTACAGCCATACTTTCAAGGAAGATGCGCTTAAAGAGTGGCACGCACTTGATAATACCGTGCGGGAACAATTCAAAAGCAAATTAGAAGAACGACTCGCCAATCCCCATGTCCCGGCCTCAAAACTCTCGGGACAAAAAAACCGATACAAAATCAAACTCCGCAAGTAGTGGCTATTGGCAAGCGTGAACGTAACGCTATTTATAAGGCCGCTACGAAACGATAGGAATATATTTGACATTGTCCGGCTGTTATCCGTACACTGCAAAAAGAACGAGGACATCATCATGATAACTGAACCCATACGTACATCCCGAATTGAAGCCCGCATTGCCCCGGATGTGCTGGCCATCGTCAAACGCGCCGCCGAGCTTCAAGGGCGTAGCGTCAGCGATTTTGTCGTGACCGCTGCGCAAGAGGCGGCGTATCGTACTATTGAAGAAACCGGCATCATCCGCATTTCTGCTGAAGATCAACGGCGCTTTGTCGACCTGCTACTCAATCCGTCCCCTCCTCCGCCTGCATTGGTACGCGCTAAAGAAGCCCACAATCAGTTATTCGGCTTAGAGTGACGGGGCGGTTTCGCATTGAGGTTTTAAATAACCAACACGACCGGGGGAAATTTTCCTGTGGCGTGGAAGCCTTGGATCGTTATTTTTTGGAGCGAGTCACCCAAGACGTACGCCGCCGTGCTACCGCCTGTTATGCGGCATTGGCAGCCGATACCGACCGCGTTACAGGTTACTACACCCTTGCGGCTGGCGGTATTCCTTTAACCGATATGCCGGAAGATATTATCAAGCGCCTGCCGCGTTATCCCTCAGTGCCTGTTGCCAGATTGGGTAGACTTGCCATTGATGTTGATTTCCAGGGGCAGCGCTTGGGTGGGGCGCTGCTCTGGGATGCGGTTATGCGGGCTTTGCGTTCCGAGGTGGCGGTTTTTGCTCTTGTAGTTGATGCCAAGGACGATCATGCGGAAGCTTTCTATCGCCATCATGGATTCGCGACCTTAGGCTCTCTTCCTCAGCAGCTCATCCTCCCGCTTACGAACCTTAGTTCCAAAAGCTAACCCTTAACACACAGTAGGCGCTAACCGTATTGTGCGGCATAATGATATATAGTGTTTGCACATCATTGTCGGTTTTTAAAATCTCCTCACCCTAACCCTCTCGGCAATAGTGTTTGCACATCATTGTCGGTTTTTAAAATCTCCTCACCCTAACCCTCTCGGCAATTGCTCCTGCATTGCTCTACTACCTACATCCGTGTAGGCATCCAGCAGGAGAGGGAACAAAAGTGTTGAATGTTGATATGCGATGGATATAGCTTGATCATAAAAAGGTTCATGAATAACAAACCAATCGAAGTCCTCAAAGCCGTTTTCGGTTATGACAAATTTAGAGGCCAACAGCAGGAAGTCATCGAACGACTCATAGCCGGGCAGGATGCGTTGGTTCTGATGCCGACCGGCGGCGGCAAGTCGTTGTGCTACCAGATTCCGTCGCTGATCCGGCCCGGCGTGGGCATCGTGATTTCGCCGCTGATCGCGCTGATGCAGGATCAGGTCAGCGCTTTGCTGCAATTGGGCGTGAAGGCCGCTTTCTTGAACTCGACCTTGTCACTGGAAGAATCCCGAAGAATCGAACAGCAGTTGCTTAACGGCGAGCTGGATTTGCTGTACATCGCACCGGAACGCTTGACCTCGGCGCGTACCGGCGCTCTGTTCGAACGCATCAAGATTGCGCTGTTCGCCATTGACGAGGCGCACTGCGTTTCCCAATGGGGCCACGATTTTCGGGTCGATTATCTCCAGCTGTCCCTGCTGCATGAGCGCTTCCCCGACATTCCCCGCATCGCGCTGACCGCAACCGCTGACGACAAAACCCGAGAAGAAATTAAATTACGCCTAAACCTGGAGCAAGCGCAGCTTTATCTCAGCGGTTTTGACCGTCCCAACATCCGTTACCGGATCGTGCAAAAACAAAATGCCCGCGACCAGTTGATCGATTTTATTCGCGCCGAACATGCCGGTGACGCCGGGATTGTCTATTGCCTGTCGCGCAAAAAAGTCGATGCTACCGCAGAATGGCTCAGAACCAAAGGCGTCAACGCCCTGCCCTATCATGCCGGAATGGACGCCGGTTCACGCGCCAAGCATCAGCACCAGTTTTTAATGGAAGAGGGTTTGGTGATAGTGGCGACCATCGCGTTCGGCATGGGCATCGACAAGCCCAATGTCCGCTTTGTCGCGCATCTGGATTTGCCCAAAAGCGTTGAGGCCTATTATCAGGAAACCGGCCGCGCCGGGCGTGACGGCTTGCCCGCCAATGCCTGGATGGCTTACGGCTTGCAGGACGTGATCACGCTACGGAAAATGCTGCAGGATTCCAATGCCGATGAAGCGCATAAACGTGTCGAATTCCACAAACTGGATGCGATGCTGGCCTTATGCGAGCAGGTTCATTGTCGCCGCCAAGCCTTGTTGGGCTATTTCGGCGACCTGCTGGAGCAGCCCTGCGGCAACTGCGACACCTGTCTGGAGCCGGTTAAAACCTGGGACGGAACGCTGGCCGCACAAAAAGCGCTGTCCTGCATCCACCGCACCCAGCAACGCTATGGCGTCGGCTATTTGATCGATGTGTTGCGCGGCAAGGCTACCGAACGGATTATCAAAGCCGCTCATGACCGGCTATCGACTTTCGGCATAGGCGTTGATATTGATGAACAACAATGGCATTCGGTGTTCAGGCAGCTGGTCGCACGGGGTCTGGTTGCGGTCGATTTCGACCGCTTCGGCGCGTTGCAACTGACCGAATTCTGTCGACCTATTTTGCGCGGAGAGCAGCAACTGATGTTGCGCAAGGATTTGCAACCCGAAAAAGTTAAGGGCAGTAAGAAAGCAGGCAGGGAATTTGCTAAAATTGACGATACCTTGCTGTGGAATGCCTTGCGCGCCAAGCGCAAGATGATTGCCGATGCACAGGATGTGCCGCCCTATGTTATTTTTCATGACGCAACCTTGATGGCGATGC
The DNA here is from genome assembly GCA_030653175.1 of Methylobacter sp. Lineage (GTDB taxonomy): Bacteria > Pseudomonadota > Gammaproteobacteria > Methylococcales > Methylomonadaceae > Methylobacter_A. The sequence goes on along the minus strand of JAURZV010000061.1, from coordinate 5,965 downwards.
TGGAAGCCAAGCCGACCAATCGTCAGCAAATGAGCCTGCTGTCCGGTATCGGCGAACGCAAGCTGGAACTTTACGCCGATGAATTTCTGGCAGTAATCAGCGAATTTGTCGACATCAACAAAAACGGGCCGATTGGCCTGTCGGATACCATGGCCGAATCGGTGGCCTTATTCCGTCTGGGTTACAGCGTAAAGCAGATCGCCCAACAAAGAGAGCTGCAAGAGACCACCATTTACGGGCATCTGGCCCAGTCCCTGGAACAGGGGATGCTGGTGCTGGCCGATGTTGTTGAATTACCCGAGCAGGAAATCAGGCGGATAGAAGAAGCTATTATCAATTTGCCCGAAGACCAACGGAACGCGCTTAAGCCGGTTTATGAGCTGTTTGACGGGCAATACAGTTATGGGATTTTGCGGTGTGTAAGAGCGGCTTTGCAGCATCAAACGGGGTGATTGCAGCGACCCGCGCTACGGCGTGTCACGAGGCGCAGCGCGCCTCAACTGCATTCCCACGCGGCGCGTGGGAACGAGGAAATATCCGTATCATTCCCACGCTCCGGCGTGGGAATGCAGTCAGTGACGCTCCAGCGTCACCGTTCGCTGGTTCCCAATCTCCGGATTGGGAACCTCAGAGGCGAAGCTCCAGCTTCGCGAAACGGGAAGCTGGAGCTTCCAACCCTGAATTCATGCCGGGCTGTCCTGCCCGGCACCCTGCGGGCGTGTGCAAATCCGCTCCCGGCGGATTTGTCCCAAGCTTGAGCTTGGGAATTAGCGCCTTCCTCACTCAATGAAATTTTCTATCATCATCCCAACCCTGAATGAAGAAAAAACCATTGCATCGTGTTTGCTCCCATTGCAGGCTTTACGCAGCAACTGTGACATCATCATTGTTGACGCCGCCAACGACCAGTCGCTTATTGATTACCCTCACGCCCATTTGGCCGACAAAATCATAAGCTCGACAAAAGGCCGCGCCCGGCAAATGAACATAGGTGCAAGCCATGCAACCGGAGACCTATTGATCTTCCTGCACGCCGACACCTATCTGCCCGAAAACGCCTTGCAGCTGATCGAACAACACCTAAGCAATAAGCAATGGGGCCGCTTCGACATTCGATTAAACGGCGATCATTTCATGTTGAACATTATCGCCTGGATGATGAACCGGCGTTCTCGCCTGACCGGCATTGCCACCGGCGATCAGGTGATTTTTGTCACGCGGAAAGCGTTTGCAGCAGTTGGACATTATCCCGAAATCGCCCTGATGGAAGACATCGCCTTGAGCAAGGCGCTAAAAAAAATCAGCCCGCCGATTTGCCTTAAAGCAAAAGTCACCAGCTCCGGCCGAAGATGGGAGCGCTACGGCATTTACCGGACTATACTGCTAATGTGGAGTCTGCGCCTGCGTTACTTCTTCGGCGCAGACTCGCAACTATTGGCCGCACTTTATTCAAGGGGACAGTTTTGGAAACCATAATCCGTTTATCCGTAGCGCTGGGCATTTTCTGCATCATGATTGGCTGGGAATATGCCAACCCCAGAAGAGCCCAGCATATCAGCCGCAAGCAACGCTGGCCGGTCAATCTGGGGCTCGCCGCATTCAACATGGCGATCATGCGCTTAAGCCTGGGCGGCATTGCCTACCTGAGCGCCGTAACCGCCGCAGGCCAGAATTACGGCCTGTTAAACCAATTGTCCGCCCCGGAATGGCTGTCGATTATCGTGACCTTATTGTTCCTTGATTTTGCCATTTACTGCCAGCATATCGTTTCGCATAAATGGCCGCTGCTGTGGCGTTTGCATCAGGTGCATCATACCGACCTGGAATTTGACGCCACCACCGCAGTGCGCTTTCACCCGCTGGAAATCATGATTTCGATGCTGTACAAGGTGCTGTGCATTGTTTTGATCGGCGCGAACCCGTGGGCGGTTATCGCTTTTGAGATCATCCTGAACGGTGCCGCAACCTTTAACCACAGCAACATCAACATTCCACCGGCGCTAGATAAAAAACTGCGCTGGCTGATCATCACCCCGGACATGCACCGCATCCATCACTCGATCCTCCCGGCCGAAACCGACAGCAATTACGGTTTTTCCCTTTCCTGCTGGGACAGGCTGTGCGGGACCTATGTTGCCGAACCCAAGCAGCCTCAAACGGCTATGGCGATAGGGTTAAAACCTTTCCGCCAACAAGGCGAATTAGGCTTTATGCAATTATTGCTGCTGCCTTTTAAGGCGTTGCGTAAACGATGAACAAGTCCTTCCATTTAAAACCCGTAGGGGCGACCGGCCGGTCGCCCGCATGGCATCAATTATGACGTACAAATACCCCAACGCCGTGCTGATGATTTTCTGCAAGGCCCCGATTCCCGGCCAGGTTAAAACCCGCCTAATCCCGGCATTAACCGCCGAACAGGCCGCCGAACTTCATATCGAACTCAGCATAAAAACCCTGCAACGGGCGACACTAAGCAACTTATGCCCCGTACAACTCTGGTGTACGCCAACAACCGACCATGTGTTTTTTAGCAAATCGAAAGCCGCCTATCCGTTAGTTCTAAAGCAACAACAAGGAGCCGATTTAGGAGAGCGCATGCACCACGCTTTCTGCTCGGCGCTTGCCGGATACTCCCGCGCCTTGTTAATGGGTTGCGATTGCCCGTCATTAACCGACCAGGATCTGGAACAAGCGTTAACCGCCTTAAATCAGGACAATGAAGTCGTGTTAGCTCCCGCAGAAGACGGAGGCTATGTATTGATCGGACTCAACCAGCCCCACCCGGAACTCTTCGATAACATGCCCTGGGGAGCGGCGCGAGTGCTCGACCAAACCCGCAGCCGTATCGAACACTACAAGCTTCGCCATCACGAACTGAGTGAACAGTGGGATTTGGATACGCCGGAAGATTTGGAACGGTATCGGGCGTTTGCCCTAAGCTGTATGAGTTCAGATTTGGCCTGATAGGGTAAAGAAATAATTCAGCCTTTTGCTGACAATATCTGAAACTATAATTTTCCGCTTTCGGCCAAAAGCAGTCGGTCATGATTGCATCTAAATACTATCCAGTTTCCAGATAGCATACATATTTTAGGAGTTATCCAGCAAAGAAAAGCTGGGGGGTAAGGTTATGTTGGTGTTTGATAGTAACCATACTATAAACCATTCAGACTTAGATAATCGCTTGTTAGCCGTAAAACAACATGCGAAAGGAGAAAAAATGAAAATCCTCATCATCTTTAACCGGGAGCCTTACGGCAACACTGATGTAACCTGGAATGGGTTGCGCTTGGCAGGGAAGTTATTGGAAGCAGGACAGGAAGTACGGATTTTTGTTATGAACGACGCTGTTGATATGGCGCTTGATGTCTGCAAGCCGCCCGAGGGCTACGATCAGGATTTATCGCAGATACTGAAAGACCTCATTTCACGGAACGTCTTAGTCAAGGTTTGTGGAACCTCCATGGCGCGTTGCGGCATTTACAAAAATCATCCCTATTTTGAGGGGGCGGAAAAATCAACAATGCCTGCATTGGCCGAATGGGTTATTGATAGTGACGAGGTTATTACATTTTAAGTCGATCCGTTGTGATGGTAGTGTGTGAGTTGATTGGAGCTTCGTATGCCAAAAATAGAGCCATTTGAAAAATACAGTGATGCGTATGATGAGTGGTTCGATAAGAACCCTAATGTATATGAAGCCGAACTGGAAGCCATCCGCCAGCTTATTCCTTCGCCCAAAGCCAACGGGGTGGAAATAGGTGTAGGTTCCGGCAAATTTGCTGTGCCGTTGGGTATAGAAATTGGCGTGGAACCATCAGAAAAAATGGCAATCAAAGCAAAAAAGCAGGGAGTCAGAGTTTTCTTCGGCGTAGCGGAGGACTTACCTTTCTCCGATGGCGAGTTCGACTTCGTGCTGATGGTAACGACCATCTGCTTTGTTGATGATGTCATTAAGTCTTTCAGGGAGGCGTTTAGAGTATTGAAGCCTGGCGGGTGCATCATTGTGGGATTTTTGGACAAAGAAAGCGAACTGGGCAGACAGTATGCGGAGAACCGCGGAAAGAGCAAATTCTATAAAGAGGCCACCTTTTTCTCCACTCAAGAAGTCCTGAAATATCTCAAAGAAGTGGGGTTTGGGGCTGTAAAAATTAAGCAAACCCTTATTCCCGGAGAATCGCAAGAAACCATTTTGGATGACTTTGGGAAAGGCGCTTTTGTTGTAATCAGAAGCACGAAATAAAGCTGTAAGGCCGATTCGCCGTTAGGCAATCCGCCAAAAACGGAGCGATAAAACCAAGTCACGTGGAGCGATAACAGCCCTAGATGCAAGACTGAATTCGAACCAAATAAGTCTTATTAGTTCAACCAGCAGCGATGCCATGAAGTTTTCATCCCAAATCAAGCCCATCAGCTACCTCAAGAGCCACACGACAGAGATTGTCAGAGAGATTTCGGAAAGCCGTGAGCCCTTGCTCATCACCCAAAATGGCGAGGCTAAGCTTGTTGTCATGGATGTGGAGAGCTACGAAGAGCAGGAAGAAACGCTTGCTCTGTTGAAAATTCTGCACTCGGGAATTGCGAGATCGAGCAAGGCAAATTCCGTGATGCGGAGGATGTGTTTGCTGAACTTGACAAACAATGAGCATCAAAGTCGTCATCCTGGAATCAGCTGAGCATGACCTGAAAGAACTTAAGAATTACATCGTCAAGAACTTCTCTGTTGGGACTTGGCAGAACACCTATGACAAGATCAAAGAGGTTATCCGCAACCTGAAGACCTTTCCTCATGCAGGCTCCATCCCTGAAGAGTTCGAGAAGCTAAACCTCAGCCAATATAGACAGGTTCTTTCAGGGGATGAAGCGCATCATTTATGAAGTGCGTCAGGACGCCCTCTACATCCATATTGTTACAGATGCACGACGAGACTTGATGTCACTACTTACAAGACGGCTTTTACGAATCATTTAACCGGATGCTCGACCTACAAAGCTGGGGCAGCCTAAGCTAGCGTGAGGTGGGGCCTATGAGTAGGGCGTGCCACGCGCGCCTTTTCCGATGTTTGAATAATCATCCAATCCTTTGGCGCGCGCAGCGCGCCCTGCATGAGGATTCGTAGCCCTGTAGCCGGAATAAGCCTGTTTAAGCGCAAGCGAAAACCGGCGTTTCCGGCGCACTGCCAACAAGCTTTAAACATTATCAACCCTTCTTTTTTTTTAAACCTTTCACCCCAACAAACCCAATCACCAAAACCAATAACCCGGCAATCATCACCATTATCTTAGTCATCGGAATACCTACCAGAAACACAAAATGCTGTTGCCGGCTATTACCGGAACCGTCCTGCAATGTAACATTAAGCCTGTAGATGCCGCGCTGCCGGATGGTTTGCGAAATCGAAGCAAGACCTGTCTCCATAAGCTGTTCCGGCTGCTGTTTAATCACGGTAAAAGCCTGAGCGGGATTTAACCACGAAGTCAATGCCGCTAATTCCAGTGTGACTAAGGTCTTGTCCCGCCCCTCTTCCAACGGCTCCACCGCCAGCACGATTTGTCCAAGCTCAGGGAAAAAGTGGCAAAAGTGTTTGCCTACAGGACGTAGGTAAGGGGCGTGAGCAGGAGCGGAAGCTTTGCCTTCCAGCTCCGGCTGAAACTGGTAGCCGCTTATCCGCAATCGGGTATCGCCTACAGTCAGAAAACAACTACTGCTGTGATCTACTCCGGCATGGGCCAATACCGGTTGATCAATCATTAAGCTGAACAGCACGCCGATCAGTAACTGTGTCATCAAATATTTCAAAATACTTCCCGTCAATTCAAAAAGGCCAGTGTATCAATTTATCGCGCAGCTTAGGCTCCGTCATTAAAATTTAATCGGGTCAACAGGCTAACAAAGCTAGAAGTTTGCGCTATAAACCTTATTTTCTTTCCGTTATATCTGGAGCATCATTGGGCCCTCATAATC
>JAURZV010000060.1 GCA_030653175.1 Methylobacter sp. | reverse complement strand
TATTATGCTGAAAAAAAATTTACTCACTATAGTCACATTAACTGGCTTAGGTTTCCTACCGCTGGCACAGGCCGCCGATCGATTCCAGGATGACCGTCAATCCTATGATGACCGTCGCTTCGATGACGATCGTTGGTATATAGCGCCGTTCGGTTCGTTTGTCAGAACCGGCGGCGATCGGAATGCAAGCGACGGCTGGGGCGGCGGTATGGGCATCGGCAAAATGCTCGATAAACATTTCAACGTCGAGGTGAAAGGATTTCATGAGGAATTTGGCGGCGCTAACGGTCCCTGGAGTTTAACCGGCGGTACGGCTGATGTGCAGTATTATTTTGTCCGCGATAAATTCTCGCCTTATGCTGTGGTCGGGGCGGGCGGCATGAACAGTTGCGCTTCCGCCAATTGCGGCGCCAGCGTAATTGGCGAAGCCGGTGCAGGTTTTACCTATGAGCTTCACGACAACTTCTTGCTCCGCAGCGATGTGCGCTATCGTTACAATAACAACCTCAATGCCCAGGTACAGCCCGGTACAGACGAATTTCATGATATGACGGTTAACGTCGGTTTTGTCGTTCCGTTCGGGGACAAGCCGAAACGTGCGGCAACGGCCCCAATTGCAGCCGCCCCGGTCGCCGCAGTTGCAGATTGTTCCACTCTCGATTCGGATGCCGACGGTGTTAACGATTGTCTGGATAAATGTCCCGGTACCCTCAAAGGCACCAAGGTCGATAATAACGGATGTTCGGTCAGGCTTGTGCTCAAAGGTCAACACTTCGAACATGATTCTGCAGAGCTGACGCTGAATGCCAAGATCATTCTTGATGAGGTTGCGGAAAATCTTATTTCTCATCCTCAGAAAAATGATATTGAAGTCCAGGGTCACGCCAGCAGCGAAGGCAGCGATAGCTATAACATGAAATTATCGCAACGGCGTGCGCAATCGGTTGTTAATTACCTTAAAACGAAAGGCGTCAGCAACAGATTGAATGCCAAAGGCTACGGTGAAACTCAACCTAT
>JAURZV010000037.1 GCA_030653175.1 Methylobacter sp. | reverse complement strand
ATTAAACAACATTCCGGCCCTCTTTTCTCTCGAAGAGAGTTTGATTGAAAAGAGCAAATGATTCTTTATAACCTCGGTTGCCTATATTTGCTCCTGCATTACTTTACTACACGCCATTCCGCGTTATGCAATATCTGCATTTCCCTCGTCCATGCAGGTAAAGGACGTGAGCAGGAGTGGAAGTTTTGGTATAGCCGAAGATAGCGGGCAATACATAATATCCCCGCTTGTGTTCTCCCGAGAGGAATTTTACCACATCGAAAATAAGCAACTACTATCCTTGTCAATAATCAAACCAAGAGATAGAATTTTTCTGTTTCAGTGTGATTCGTTGACACTCAACATGATGTTTCCAAAAACAATTTCACCCTCGACGATTTGAAAAACACCTTTACCTCGTTCTTCATTATTTTTCCAAACAGCATTTCCAATCTGGATTTCGGCGCCTGCATGAACAGCTTCTTCTACAATAACCTGGACATGCTCGGCAAGGGTCATTTCCGACAGAAGGTGAGTTCGGTCGGCATGAAGCCGGGTGCAATCAATTTCAATTTTTTCCCTGGTGTGGAGAGCTTTGTTTAACAAACCGTTTTTGTCTTTTTCGGGATGCGCCAATACGAAGGCAATAATTTTCTTCAGGTCTTCCTGCTCCTTTTCAAGGGCGTCAATCTCAAGCTTAAGCCTGTCCTGCTCCGCCTGAAGGTAAGGGTTGAAGCCTGCCCTGACCTTGGTTACAAAACCCGCGCTCGAACCAATTATGGCTGTTTTTACCAGATCTGATGCACTGGTAATGCCGCCGATGATACGGCCTTTTTTTCCGCCGGATTTTCCCACCAATACCCGATTGAGTGCGGTCAAATGGTTATGCATGGAAAATTCTTCAATAATGATATCTACGCCCGCTTCCATACAGACATTTTCGGCAAAGTGTACGTTGATTGAACCTTTGCTGATAATTATCGCGTTAAAGGTGGGAACTTCGTTTGGATCGCCGCTATGTTCGCTATGACCGATCACGCCGCCTTTTATAACGATATTCCCACCCGCTTCAATTTCTGCCGCTTCGACGGTTCCTCCCACGAACACGTCTCCAGTCGCGTGAACTTTCATCCCATCCTTGACATCGCCTTTGATATTAATCGTGCCATCGAAACTCATGTTTCCGGTTGAAATATCTACCAGCGACAGGTCGATGGTAGGTTCCACCACAACACCATTAGGAACCAACTTTGGTTGGCCGGTGATCGCAGCCAACAATAGACTGTTATTATCAGGATCAAGCTCGGCATCCGGGGCCAACTCTACACCTTGTAGCCCCGAGGCAAACTGCACGTCCTGCCCTGATTGAGGCATAAGTGCTTGCCCGGTAATATCCCAGCCTTTTTTACCTTCAGTGGGTGGAGTGCGGCACATCAGCGGGTCACCAGGCCTTACGACAATAAGCTGCCCAAGATCGCGGTAGTTAGCGATACCGCGCGCGTCTACCTGGGGTTTCCGCTCTCTTATTTGCGGTATCAGGCTTTGGAACCGTGCGTCAATACCCCGCACAGGGCGCACCCCTTGGGCGATGATATGTTCTGCGGCGTAGCCTTGCTTTAAGGCGGCCTCGATTTCATTTGTCATGATGCCTCTGACTACCCCCTTTTCCTGCAAAGCCAGCTGGATTTGAAATAAAGCGACTGGAGCGCCGCCGTATGGAGGGATTAAAGTAAGCCTGGCGGTCATTTTGTCGTCGTCAATTTTGAGTGTACAGCCGCCATCCCGGCGCTCACCGATTTCCAGCACAAAGCCTTCACTAGGACTGTTGTACTGTTTTACCAGATTTGAGAGGGCGTTTTCATGCAGAAACAGATTGGACAGGCCTTGCTTAGCCAGTGCCGCTTTGACCGTTGCTTCATCCAGCCGGGGCTTGCATTCACACGCTTCAAATATTGCAAGCAACTTACCGTCATCGCTCAGCTTAAAAGTCAGTACATCGGTAGGTGACGCATCATTCACAGCTTGCTCCTTGGAGGATCATTGCGGCCTATCAAGAATAAAAATATTGAGAAACCAGCCATTTTTTAGCCATCTGATCATCGCCAACAGTATGCGCTTTAGGAGAAGCGCCTACTGTTGGTAGGCGAAAAACGGAAGCAATATTTAAATTAACAAGATAACCAAATTTGAAGGGTAGCACATTATTAAAAAACCACACTTAATGGCAGAAAAACCGCAGGACAAGTTTATCCACACCGGAATGTGTGAACCTAGAAAAATCATTTGATCCACGAAAAACACGAAAAGCACGAAAATATTCAAATAGATACCAAATTGTAGATCGTCACCCAAAGGGTGAATGGCTGTGTAATACAACATACTGATTTCTTTCGTGTCTTTCGTGCTTTTCGTGGACTAACTGCGGTTTTTAGGGTGAATGGTCGTTTACACCGTGAGTACGTTTTGCTGATTTCAAAAAAAAAGTCCCAGAACACGGGGTGTGCCGGGACTAAAAGTCGCCTGTTTGGTTGGCATTTCGTTCCATCCTTGGCAACATCCTATTGAACTTTCTTAAAATCCGTCTCCTCTTTTGGCGACATGGCTATTGTCTCAAAAAATAACCATAAAAAAAGTCAGTTAAAGATTAAAATAATGTGCGCTTAAAATTACATCGGCATCGGGCTAAGTAGGCTCGACATTGCGCGGGTATGTTCAATTGCTGATCAAAAACATTGTCTTCTCCGCAACTGGACCTGCATCCATGAAGCCGACGCCTATATTTTATAAACTGCACATTTCCAAGATTTACAATAAATAACAAACACTGCAAAATCTTGCTTGTCATAGTAAAATGCTGTCAGCCTTTAAATATAAATAATGTAAACATGGATCAACGTACTGCAGAAGTAGAGCGAAATACGCTTGAAACTCAAATCAAAATTAAAATTAACCTGGACGGGTCGGGTAAGGCCTCATTTTCGACCGGCGTACCTTTTCTTGAACACATGCTCGATCAGATTGCCAGACACGGCCTGATTGACATGGACATTGTAGCCAAAGGCGATTTGGATATTGATGATCACCACACTGTTGAAGACATCGGCATTACCTTAGGGCAGGCATTTGCCAAAGCCATGCAAGACAAAAAAGGCATTTATCGTTACGGACATGCTTACGTACCTTTGGATGAAGCCTTATCGCGAGTCGTAATTGATTTTTCCGGACGCCCCGGCTTGTTTTATGAGGTTAAATACCCGAAAGCCATGATCGGCCGTTTTGACGTTGATTTGTTCCGCGAGTTTTTTCAGGGCTTTGTCAACCATGCCGGAGTGACTTTGCATATCGACAACCTGAAAGGCGCCAATGCCCATCATATTGCAGAAACTATCTTTAAAGCCATGGGTCGAGCCATACGCATGGCGATTACCGCCGACCCGCGTATGGCGGGCATAATGCCGTCAACCAAGGGCAGCCTTTAACCTTAACCTTTAGCCTGTATTTCTTATGTCTTCTGTCGCTGTCATTGATTATGGAATGGGTAATCTGCATTCGATCGTAAAAGCCCTGCAGCATGCAGCGCCTGAAGTCGATGTTGTTTGTGTGTCCGATGCCGATTCGATCCTCCGTGCCGACAGGGTGGTTTTCCCCGGTGTCGGCGCGATACGGGATTGTATGCGGGCGCTCAATCAATCGGGCTTATCCGATGTTATCCAGCAGGTTGCCAAAAGCAAGCCTTTACTGGGAATTTGCTTAGGCATGCAGGCCTTATTGACCGACAGCGAAGAAAACGGCGGCACAAAATGCCTGGACGTTTTTTCCGGGCACGTCGTACATTTCCCCGAATCGTTAAAAGACAGCGCCGGAAATTTACTCAAAATTCCGCACATGGGCTGGAATCAGGTTCATCAACTGCAACAACATCCGTTATGGGAAGATATTCCCCAAGACAGCCGCTTTTATTTTGTGCATAGTTATTATGCACAGCCGGATGATGCAGCGATAATGGCGGCAACTGCGCAATACCCGGATGCATTTACCTGCGCCTTGGCACAAGATAATGTTTTTGCCGTACAATTTCACCCCGAAAAAAGTCAGGCAGTTGGCTTGCAACTGCTGGAGAATTTTATGCATTGGGATGGACAGGCATAGGGATGAATTCACTTGTGCCCTCTGGGTATTTCGTCGTCTTTGGGCGGATAAATCCGCCCCTATAATAATTACACGCCGCTGAGGATTTTATAAGTTATGTTGTTAATACCTGCAATCGATTTAAAAGAAGGAAAATGTGTTCGTTTGCGTCAGGGACGAATGGATGATAATACGATTTTTTCCGATGACCCGGTCGCTGTAGCAGGCAAGTGGGTTGCCGCCGGCGCGAAAAGACTTCATTTGGTTGACCTGGATGGCGCGTTTGCCGGAAAGCCGAGAAATGCCGACGTTATTCATGCCATTGCCTCCGCCTATCCCGACGTGCCGATACAGATAGGCGGCGGTATTCGCGATGAAGAAACTATCCAGGCTTATCTTAACGCCGGTGTGGAATACGTTATTATCGGCACCAAGGCAGTTAATGAGCCGCATTTTGTCAGGGATATGGCGCTCGAATATCCGCGTCACATCATCGTCGGGCTGGATGCAAAAGACGGCAAAGTGGCTATTGACGGCTGGTCCAAGCTGTCCAAACATGATGTGATCGATCTGGCCCAGCATTTTGAGGAAGACGGCGTCGAAGCCATTATCTACACCGATATTTCCAGAGACGGCATGATGTCCGGCGTCAATATCGAAGCCACCGCGAAATTGGCACGCGCCATTCGGATTCCCGTTATTGCGTCCGGCGGCATTACCAATATGGATGACATCAGGGCCTTGGGTGCAGTCGCTCATGAAGGTATTATGGGCGCCATCACCGGCCGGGCAATTTACGAAGGCACGCTGGATTTTGAAGCGGCCGAAAAATTAGCGGAATCATTTCAATAACCATGAGCTTAGCCAAACGCATTATTCCCTGTCTGGATGTCGATAATGGCCGCGTCGTTAAAGGCGTAAAATTTGTCGATATTCGCGATGCCGGCGACCCTGTAGAAATCGCCAGACGTTATGACCGTGAAGGCGCGGATGAAATCACTTTTCTGGACATTACCGCCACGCATGACAATCGGGACACCATTGTTCATGTCGTTGAGCAGGTGGCCGGCGAGGTTTTTATTCCGCTGACGGTCGGCGGCGGCATCAGAACTCTGGAAGATATTCGCCGCATGCTGAATGCGGGCGCCGATAAAGTCGGCATTAACAGCGCGGCGGTTTCAAATCCGGATTTTGTCCGCGAGGCGGCGGAGCGTTTCGGCTCGCAATGTATTGTGGTAGCCATAGACGCTAAAAAAGTCAGTTCACCTGACGAACCGAGTCGGTGGGAGATTTTTACCCACGGCGGCCGGAAGCCGACTGGCATCGAAGCGGTTGCCTGGGCAAAAAAAATGGTCGACTACGGTGCAGGGGAAATCCTGTTAACCAGCATGGACAGGGACGGAACCCGCGAAGGTTTTGATTTGCCGTTAACCCGCGCCATCAGCGAGGCGGTAACGGTGCCGGTGATTGCATCCGGCGGCGTCGGGTGTCTTGATCACCTGGCCGACGGCATTATTGAAGGCAAGGCGGATGCGGTATTGGCCGCCAGCATTTTTCATTTTGCCGAATACACCATTGAACAGGCCAAACAACACATGGCCTCACGCGGCATAGAGGTGCGTTTATGAGTGACGCATCGTGGCTGGATGAAATACGCTGGGCCGAAGACGGACTGGTGCCGGTTATCGCGCAACAGGCAGAAACCGGAACAGTACTGATGTTCGCCTGGATGAACCGCGAGTCGTTAGCCTTAACCGTCGCCGAAGGTTATGCGGTTTACTGGTCGAGGTCGCGCGGAAGATTATGGCGCAAAGGCGAGGAGTCCGGAAACCGGCAGAAGGTGATCGGTTTATTTCTTGATTGCGATGAGGACGTTATTTTGCTTAAAATTGAACAGGAAGGCGGCATTGCCTGCCACACAGGTCGTAACAGCTGTTTTTATCGCGGCTTGGTTGACGGGCAATGGCAAGCTGTCGAGCCGGTTTTGAAAGATCCTGAAGCTATTTATAAAAAATCATGAGCGACATATTACAACAACTGGCGCAAATTCTGGAACAGCGTAAACTGGAGCCTGCCGATAAATCCTATGTCGCCAGTCTGTATGCCAAAGGGTTGGACAGCATACTGAAAAAAATCGGCGAAGAAGCGACAGAAACGGTTATCGCCGCTAAAGACGGCGATAAAAAACAGATTATTTATGAAACTGCCGATTTGTGGTTTCATTGTATGGTGTTGCTGGCCGATCAGGGACTGGGGCCTGATGATGTATTGCAGGAACTGCAGCGTCGTTTTGGCTTGTCCGGTCTGGAAGAAAAGGCGCAACGTAACAAGTAAAGATCTTGCGCTGCAAGGTCTCCATCAAATAAGGCGTTGCAATGCAACGTCTCCATTGGAGTTAGAAATGGGTCTCAGCGTTACTCACTTATTAGTTGTATTAGCCATCGTCATTATTGTTTTTGGCACCAAGCGTTTGCGCAATATTGGCGCTGATCTGGGCGGAGCCATCAAAAGCTTTCGTACGGCCCTTAAAGAAGGCGAAGAAGAAGATAAGCCCGCCGAAAATAAGAGTGAAGCCATCGAAGGCGAAGTCACTTCCAAAAAAACCGATAAAGATTAGCACCTATGTTTGATGTAGGATTCTCGGAACTTTGTCTGATCGGCTTGGTCAGCTTATTGGTGATAGGTCCTGAAAGATTGCCCAAGGTGGCTAGACTTGCAGGATTCTGGCTCGGCAAAACACGCAGTATGGTGGCCTCCGTCAAGGAAGAAATCAAGCTGGAACTGCAAGCCGAAGAATTACGCCAGATATTCAAGGAGCAGTCCGGCATGGAAGATATTCAGCAAATACTCGATGAAACCTCTGACACACTCAAGTCCACGATTGATCCGTTATCCACGACTTCAAGGGCGCAGGACGACCTGAATGCAGGAACGGTTGCCGAACCGGAGCAACATAAGAAACAGGTGCCGATAGATAAAGCCGAACAGCATGAGCCAAAATAATTTTAACGAGGCTGGAGAGCACTCCTTTATCAGTCATCTGATTGAATTGCGTAACCGCCTGTTGAAAGCGGTTTTATGCGTATTAGTTATATTTTTGGGGCTGGCTTCATACGCCAATGAAATCTACAGCATGCTGGCCGGTCCCCTAATGCAGCATATGCCGAAAAATAGCACCATGATCGCTATTGATGTGGCCTCTCCCTTTTTCACGCCGTTTAAACTGGCGCTGATAGTTTCGGTATTTATTTCCGTTCCCTTTATTCTTTATCAGTTCTGGGCCTTTGTAGCGCCAGGCTTGTATAAACGGGAGCGACGCATGATTTTACCGTTGCTGGTTGCCAGCACCCTGCTGTTTTATATGGGCGTAGCCTTTGCCTACTTCGTGGTTTTCCCGCTGGTTTTTGGCTTCTTGACAGCCGCCGCACCCGATGGCGTGGCGGTAATGACCGATATTGCCAAGTATCTCGATTTTGTTTTATCCTTATTTTTTGCGTTTGGCGTTTGTTTTGAAGTACCGATATTCACCATCGTATTGGTCTGGACCGGACTGGTAACACCCGCCGACCTCGCCGATAAACGTCCTTATGTCATCGTCGGCGCGTTTATCATCGGAGCGGTTTTAACGCCGCCCGATGCCATCTCGCAAACATTATTAGCGGTACCGATGTGGATGCTGTTTGAGCTGGGCTTGTTATGTTCCCGGCTTTTTGTACCCAAGCCTGATAGCGATTATCAATCGCCCGATGATGCCGAAATGGACGCCCGACTGGATAAAATTGAACGGCAAGAAGATGAATAATTAAAGCACATGCGTTTTGGGTGCACCAATAAAACAGATTGATTAATAAACCACGCATTTTTTTACCTTGGCTTTTCTATATTCTTCGTAGAGTCATGTTAGGTTGAGCGTATAAATGTCAGACTTTCTTCTCACCCGCGCACAACAACTATCCGGCCCCAACTTTTTACCGACAGACAGCTTTTTATAAAATCCGCTAATGACAATATCATAAAAAAAACAGTACAATACACCAAGTCAGAAAACAGATGTTGAGTTAAGGGATTCCTAAATTGTTAGGTTGTCCGGTTATCAATGTTGTAGTTCTGTGTTAACCGTAAGTTTTTATTTTAGGAGTTTCAAAATGGCAACAGGCACCGTAAAGTGGTTTAACAACACGAAGGGTTTTGGTTTTATTGCACCTGCTGATGGCGGCGAAGATGTTTTTGTTCATCATTCGGTTATTCAGGGCGAAGGATTTAAAACTCTGACTGAAGGCGACACAGTCACTTTTGACATCGAATCAGGTCCAAAAGGCTTAACTGCTGCTAATGTTTATTCCAAATAAGGAATAAACAGCTTTAAAAAAAGCCCTTGTGATAACTCACAAGGGCTTTTTTTGTCTTCCTGTTTTTAAAATTATTTTAACGGACGACCTTTAGCATCTTTGTTGATCTGTCCGCCAAAAAGCAGAACGCTTTCTATAAACCCCCAGAGCGCCGCAAATCCGGGCAGTCCGGTTACGTAAAGTATCACCGTCAGCGTTAACTGCATAAAGGCCAACCTGTAAAAGCCCAGATAAAACCTATGCGCCCCTGTCCAGCCCAAAAATAACGCCAGCACAGCGGCCAGGTATTTATATTTAACGGCTTTAGGCGGCTCCAAATATGCGCCCACCAGATTAATGTTGCTCGCAATTGTTCCTTCGGCATCAAAGTTAACGTCATCGCCTTCGTCCGGCGGTACGTCCGCGACCCAACCCTCTAAATGAAACGTAAACAACGCTCCCTCGGTTTTTATCACCCCGGTTTGCGAATCGGGATCATAACTTTCAATCTGTCCAATCATTTACCATCTACCTTTAAAATTAAGACACCCTATTGGCCGCCATTTATAACCGCCAGGGTCACAAGCACCCTGTGAACACTACAACACCAGTAAGATTACTCATCATGCAAACGTACGGCTAAAACATCACACAGCGCGTGATGCAACACTCCGTTTGCGGTTGAACCCAGCAACAGGGCGAAACCATGCCGGCCATGGGAGCCGACTACGATTAAATCCACCTTGCTTTCTTCAGCAACCCTGATTATTTCCAATTTAGGACTGCCCGTTTCCATCCACCGACAATCTTCAGCAATATTAAGTTTGTCAGCCAAATTGGCCAGTCTCTTTTTTGCCGCCGCCATTAACTCGGCAGTTAAATCAAGATCAAAAGGAATAGTCGATCCATAAGCCGCATCGGTAATCAACAAATTATCCATCACATGAACAATACTCAGTTTTGCCTGATATTTTTCGGATAAATCCTTCGCTCTATTGGCAACGGCCTCGCCATGCTCGGAAAAGTCAGCCGCCAGTAATATATGTTTATAGTTTTCCATGATACCTCCTATTTAACACCGGTAACTTCAGGAAACAATAAAGCCATCACCTGATAAGATCCCAGTATGTATAAAAACGCCAAGCCTAAACTAAAAGTCCAGGTTTGTCCCAGCGCATTGCGAAAAATATGCCCGGTAACCGCCCAATGCCAAATCATTAAAGCTATTGTTATAGTAAATGCCAGTAAAGTGCCTCTTCCAATCATCATTGAGGCCATTCCCGGCAGGGCAAAAAAACTAATCAATGCATCGGTACCCAGCAAGGCGCCGCTCGTTTGATAAAATCGCTCCGACTTTCGGCCTGCATATAACATCAGCCAGCTAAATCCGACGACCAACAAAGCTCCAACAATAGCCTGTAACAGCGAGTTAAGCCAGTTCGTATGGATACTTATCATTAAAAAACTAACGATAACATCAACAACAACCAACAGCCGCAACAACCATACGGAAGGCGGTAAATTCTGCGGGCCTTTTTTAAACAGGCAAATTTCAAATAATAGTTTTATGACTTCAAACATGATTTTTCCCTGTTAGCGGGCGACCGGCCGGTCGCCCCTACACCTATTTAGCCGCTTCAAGCTTTTCCTCAGCCTCCATCCAGGCCGCTTCTGCGTCATCCAGCGCCTTATCGATTTTTACTTTCCGGTCCATCAGCTTTTTTAATTGCACCTTTTCCGATTCCGCATAAATTGCAGGATCGGCCAATTGATGTTCCAGTTGCCGCTGTTCATTATGATATTTTTCAACGGCGATTTCAGCTTTTTTCAGCGAGTCAAACAAAGGCTTATGTTTTTGTCTGCGTTCTGCATCCAATTTTCTTTGATCTTTCCGCGACACTGTCTGTGCATTATCAACAACGGTTTTTTCTTCGCCTTTTTTCTGCTCCGTCAGCCACACGCGGTAATCGTCAAGATCGCCATCAAAGGGCTGCACTTCGCCGCCTGATACCAATAATAACTGATCAGTAACCGAGCGCAATAAATGCCGGTCATGCGAAACGACCACTATCGCGCCTTCATAGTCCTGTAAAGCCACGCTCAAGGCATGCCGCATTTCCAGATCCAAATGGTTGGTCGGTTCATCCAACAGCAATAGATTGGGGTTTTGATAAACCAGCAGCGCCAACACCAACCGCGCTTTTTCGCCGCCGGAAAAGGGTTTAACGGCTTCCATAACCTTGTCGCCGCGAAAATCGAAACCGCCCAGAAAATTGCGTAAATCCTTCTCTGTTGCCTGCTTGTCCAGTTGTTGCAAGTGCCACAAAGGGCTTTCATCAATACGTAACTGCTCAAGCTGATGCTGAGCAAAATAACCGATTTTTAACGTTTCCGCTTCATTCCTTTTGCCTGATAACGGCTGCATATCGCCTGCCAGCACTTTGATCAAGCTGGATTTACCCGCGCCATTCGGCCCGAGCAAACCGATACGATCGCCCGGCGATATGGACAGTCCCGCTTGTTTAATAACGCAGGTTTGACCATAGCCAATATCAACCTTATCCAGCGTTATTAAGGGATTAGGCATTTTTCCCGGTTTGGCAAAACTGAAATCGAACGGCGAATCGACATGCGCCTGCGCAATCAACTCCATGCGTTCCAGGGCTTTGATCCGGCTTTGTGCCTGTCTCGCTTTAGTCGCCTGCGCCTTAAAGCGGTCGACAAAGCTCTGCATATGGGCGATTTCCCGTTGCTGCTTTAGATAGGATGATTGTTGTTGGGCCAGCTTTTCCGCACACATGCGCTCAAAGGCCGAATAATTACCGGTATAAATTTCGGCCTTATTCTGCTCAATATGCACGATGTGATCGGTAATGGTATCCAGGAAATCCCGGTCATGGGAAATCAGCAACAAGGTACCTGGATATTTGCACAACCAGTCCTGCAACCAGATCACCGCATCCAGATCCAGATGGTTGGTGGGCTCATCAAGCAATAATACATCCGAGCGGCACATCAAGGCCTGGGCCAGATTAAGACGCATGCGCCAGCCGCCGGAAAACGAATTAACGGCATTGGTTTCCTGATCGGCAGTGAAACCCAAACCGCTCATTAACCGTGAGGCTCTGGCTTGTGCGGTATATCCGCCGATGGTTTCCAGGGCGGCATGCAATTCGGCCTGTTTCAAGCCGTCATCGGCCTGTTCGGCAATAAGCAATTGCTCTTGCAAGCGTCTTAATTGCTGATCGCCGTCAATAACATAATCAATCGCAGAACTGGATGTGGCGGGCGATTCCTGGGCAACGTGAGCGATTTCCAGTCCAGGCGGCATCGAAAAATCGCCCTCATCCAAATGCAACTCACCTCTAACCAACGCAAAAAAACTGGACTTACCCGCGCCGTTTACGCCGGTAAAACCTACTTTCTGGCCTTTGTGGATGGTGAAAGAAGAGTTGGCAAACAGTACCCGCGCGCCACGGCGGAGGGTTATATTTCTAAAATTTAGCATTGAGGTTCAAGGTAAAAGGTTCAAGGTGAAAGACATTACGCTGGTTCGTAGGTTGTAGGATGGGTAGAGGCTATAGCCGAAACCCATCATGAACAATCACCTATGCGATGGGTTTCGCTGCGCTCTACCCATCTACGCACTAAAGTTTAAGCGATCCAATAAACGCCAGAAATGATATATTCAATATTGCCAAGCCGATTAATAGATAAATTCCCCTCGTTCCCACGCAGCGCGTGGGAACGAGGGGAATATTTTTAAAGTTTAGCATTAATGTTCAAGGTAAAAAGTTGCATCATTCCCACTCCAGCGTGGGAATGATAAAATCACCGTTGCCAGACGCTGCGCCCGGCCTACGGGCTTGTTGTCATTGCTCACCAAAGAAACTGTTATCCAGATCGATGAATCGGTCAGCGATAAGCTTCAACTTTGGGCTCAGTCCGTCGGAAAGAGCAGCGACGACCACCTGTTTTCCCATTCGCTGACATTCGTGGATTATTGGCTCGTAATCTCCATCACCTGAAATTAGGTACACCGTATCGAGATTGTTCTGATAAACATTACATAGGATGTCTACAGTCATCTGTATATCAACCCCCTTGCCTGAACGATTCCTTTGTTTTTTGAATACGCGGGGATAAAGTGTGTTTATGAGTCTACCAGTAAAGTGTTGCCCGGGTAGGGCATACTGACCAAAAGTTAGTGCTTGAATAGCCGTTGCGGCATCATTGGCTGCTTTTTCATCACCAACGACATATGTATATAAAGTCGCTCGTTGAACGACGTTTAAGCCTGGCCAGACAGCGTGGTACACCCATGCGAAAACATCCTTTTGATGCTGGACGCCGTCCACCGCACGCCGCCCAGCATTGAGCATTGATTGGTATCGTGCGACAATATTCTCTCCGTCGATAAAGACCATCATTCGACTAAGTGATGGCATCGGTTCTTGAATCTGGTACATTTGTTGTGCCCTGTGAAGAAGTAACATACGGTGCTCAAACTTTGTGTTCTAACGTTGGAATTAACTGGTAGTCAAGCTCGATAAGGCGAAATAGGCGATAGCCGTGCCGTATAGCGCAGGATGTTGGTTCCCATTGTGTAGTAATACCGAAGCTGGCCGGGGTTTGTAACACCGACCGGAACGTTTGAACGCAGCAACAATTTATAAACCGTGAGTAACGGGATTGCAAACCCCGTTACTCTTAGAGTTTTTCGCCTTTCACCTGATTTACGCAAACCGCTCAATCATCTTTTCCGCCTGCTCGGCAAATTGCTCAAGATTGCCTTTTTTGACAGTTTCTACCGGAATAACCAGCGCGGTACTCAAATTGATATAGATATATACATAGCGTTTGCCGTATTCCACCCGAACCAAATCGCCCCAAGCCATTTTATGTTTGCCGCTGGGTGATTTTTCCAACAGATAATTGGGATTGGCAGGATCTATAGTCAGCGTATAAGTGCCGAACATATTGATCTTTTCTTTAGGAGAATAGTTTTTAAGTATCTGCCTGCGCAAATCCAGCATCATTATTTTGGGCGACAACAACGCCCAAAGTATCGCAATAACCACGATATACCCCGATGATTTCATGTCGCCATAATAAAAATAATAAAACGAACCGATAAGCCCCATGATGCCCGGCACTATCCAGCGGTTTTTTCTTATATTGTTTTGTATATCTTCATTTCTCATGAACTGTATTTCATTAAAATGGATTAAATCTTCTTCGCGGAATTCGTATTCAATTTCAAACATGTTTTTGATCTTTGTAAATGGTTATAAAAGTAACTACGCAGGTGATTAAGAGTTTAATAAAAACACGCACAGATACATAAAAATTCTAATGCATTTTTATTTTTGCATGAGCGCTACGTCTGAATAGATTGGAAAGCGTCAACATTGACGTCCTAAAATAACCGTGTACGGCCACCTGATGCATTTTATACAAGGACAGATAAACCACTCTGGCAATAAATCCCCCGATGCTTACCGACCCCATCAAATTGCCCATCAGGTTGCCGACCGTAGTGTATTTGCCAAGTGCAACCAGCGACCCGTAATCGAGATAGACATACTTCACCAACTTGCCGCCCTGTAGCCGGTTGACTATCGATTTGCTTAAAGTCGATGCCTGCTGATGCGCCGCCTGCGCTCGCGGCGGGACATTGACGTCATGTCCCGGCCAGGGACAGGCCGCGCAATCGCCCATCGCGAAAATATTATCATCACCGGTTTTCAAGGTTTCATCGACCACCAGTTGATTGATCCTGTTAACTTCCAGTCCATCCAGGTCTTGCATCCAATCCGGCGCTTTAATGCCCGCCGACCAGACTTTAAGGTTCGCCGGTATTATTTCACCATCGTGGGTATGAACGCCGTCTTTAGTGACCTCAATCACCCGGCGACCCAGTTTAAGGTCAATGCCCAGCTTGACCAGCTGTTGTTGTGTCGCATTGGCTAATTTGACGGGCAATGCGGGCAACAATTGATTAGCCGCTTCAATAATGGTCAATTTCACATCGCTGGACTCATCCAGACCGTAAACCGCCAGCAGATTGGTCACTTCATGCAATTGCGCCGACAACTCGACGCCGGTAGCTCCCGCGCCAATGATAACGATAGACAAGGTCTTATCGTCGGCATTGTTTTTACCTGCATGGCTTTTAATATACGATTCAACCAATTGCTTTTGAAACTTAAAAGCCTGTGCGGTTGTGTCCAGGAACAAACAGTGTTCAGCCACGCCCTTAATATTAAAGGTGTTACTGACACTGCCGACCGACATCACCAGCGTATCGTAACTGAAAGTCCGCCTGGGGATTAATTCCTCGCCGCTGTCGCTCAGCGTGGGACTGACATAAATTTCCTTTTTCTGCCGGTTCAAGCCTTCCATTTTACCCAGCCTGAAACGAAAATGGTTCCGATGCGCCTGGGCCAGATATTCAATCTGCTCGGATTCATCCAACGTACCGGCCGCAACCTCATGCAACAACGGCTTCCAGATATGCGTCGGCGAAGCATCCAGCAGCGTAATCTCGGCCAAGCTTTTTTTGCCTAACTTTTTACCCAGACTGGTGGCAAGCTCAAGACCCGCCGCCCCGCCGCCAACAATCACTATCTTGTGTTTTTCATTATTCTTATCAGTCATTGTCATCCCCCTCTAAAACTATTATTTTTCTGCACCGTAGCATTATATCGAATCAACTCCGTAATGACCGATTTTACTAAGCTTGAATTAGCAATAGGCTGAGTTTTGATTTAGCGCTAAGTTTATGAAGGTCGGTACCCGCGCACTGTTGCCATTAAAGCAACTCGAAACCGCCGGAATCATTGCCTTAAGCTATCATCAAAAACAACCTCAACCAAAGGCAGTTCCCATTGCTCTATCTTGCACCGCGACTGATACCCTTCTTCACTGTCATCCCGATAACGCCTGATCATGGCTAATACCGTAACTGACTCAATGCCGTTGATTTTAGCCGACCAAAACTGAGCGGCCTGTTTCGATAACACCGCGACAATCCTGTCTTGATCTTTTAAAATCACCTTGCCGTTATTATGCTCCATACTAAGCCGGGAGCCGGTGTTCAGCCGGGCAAGATGCTGATGAATGGGGTGAGACGCATCAAAACTTCCGGCATAACTCAGGTCGACATCCTTCATGCCTAAAATGGCGTATTGCTTGGTAAGCGAGCCGGTTTGCGGCGAAAGATTAACTGCTCTCAATAAAAGATGGTCGCCGGTTATTTCAGCTAAAAAAGGGTTCCGCTGATCTTGTCGCTGCATTAAACATAAGGTTTCCTTGGCGCGGGTCATCGCGACATAAAACAAGCGCCGCTGCTCTTCGGTGGCAGGTGTTGCCCAACCGCCGTCAAGTATCGTCAAATGCGCAAACTCCATGCCTTTTACCGAATGCACGGTGCTCAGGAAAACGCCCTGCCCCAAACAGCGTTCGCGGCGTTGCTCGGCCAAAACTTCATAAAGAAATTCCAGCGTTTGCTGATTGGGCGCCGCGCCGTTGTCGGTTTCGTCCTGCCAATCCTGCAAAATGGCTTTGAGCTGGTTTAGCCAGATATTGCCCGGTTCGTTGCCGTAATTGTCGTCCAGATAGCGCAGCCAGTCGCCAGCCTTGCTTAACGGTTCCGGCGACTGCTTGATCGCATCCAGTAAATCGGCATTTTCCCTGATTCTAGGCAGCGGCGGTTGCCGGTCGGCGGGCAACATGATGCTGATCGGAATGTCGTGCTGCTCCAGTAATGTTCTTACCGGATCGAGCAAGCGCCATGCGGTCGCCAGCACCGCGCATTGCGACCAGTCCAGGCGGCTGTCGAGCTGCCGCAAGCGCAGTAATTCGTCAACCACGGCAACCGCCTGACTGTATTCATTGGCGGCAATGAGTTGCTGTACCCGACCTTTGCCGACGGGATCGAGCTTTTGCCAGCGCCCTCCTGCATCCAGAGTTTTTCTGCCGCGATTGATGCGAATCGGCTGCTGCTGTTTCATCCTATCCCGGTTGTGCTGGATCAGCTGGTTGGAAGCGGCGATGATGTGCGCGCTGGAACGGTAATTCTCCACCAGATAATGCACCTTGGCCTGGTAATCGTCTTTAAACTGGCGGATAAAACCGACGTTAGCGCCGCGAAACTGGTAGATATTCTGGTCGTCGTCGCCTACCGCCAGAATGCCCAGCTTGCGGTCGTCGTCCTGGGTGCGCCCGGCGATGGCCGAAATCAACTGGTATTGCTCGGCATCAATATCCTGATATTCATCGACCAGGATATAGCGATAACCCGCCAATAACCGTTCCCGCGTTTCATCCGCATCGATGCCCAGCAGCGGCTTGTCGCCGCGCAATAAAGCGGTCGCTTCTTCAATAATCTCGGCGAAGGGCGACCGGCCGGTCGCCCCTACAGTTGTTATCGTGTGGCCGGTCAGGCGCAGGCTTAAGCCGTGGTAAGTCTGGATCGTCACTCCCCGAGCATCGTCACCGACCAAATCAAGCAAGCGTCGCCGCAATTGGCTTACCGCATTGCGGTTAAAACAAAGCACCAAAACACCCCTGGCCGGAACGCGTTTGACCCGTAATAAATAGGCGCAACGATGCACAACCACACGGGTTTTGCCGGAACCGGGGCCTGCCAGAATCAATAAATTATCGTCTTCGCCGCTTGCCACCAGCGCCATCTGCTCGGGATTTTGCAGGTCGTTAACAATGCGTTGAAACGATTGCTGGCTGGTGGCGCGTTCGAGGATGTCTTTACGATCGGAAAAATAACGCTTCACAAACTCGGTTTTATCCTGCGAAAAATACGCGACCACAAACGCCAGCGCATGGCTGATTTTGTCCAACCCGTATTTGGCGTACTCGTTGATCACATGCACCTGGAAAATGCGCTCGCTGTAATGCTGGGACAAGGGCTCAAAATCGCCTTTGTTGTATTGGCGGCCTTTGGATTCGGGCAACACCTGAATGGTCATCGCCTGACGGAATACCGCCAAGCCTTTTTGCAGGGTGATGATTTTTTGTTCGTGCAGAAAATTCAAGGCGCGCTCGACGGCGGCCAGCGGATCTTTGACTTCTGACGACGCGACCAAATCCTGGTTTAAGACGGCCAGCAAATCCTCAGCGGAAAACTCAACCAGCAAATCGGCGGACGGTTTGGTGTTGTCGGGGATGCGCTGCATGATGCCGTCCAAGACAATCTTGGCTACCGCTTGACGTATTTCCGCCGTAGCATTCAGCGCTTTCCAGCCCCGGTTAAGCTTGACCGCATACTGATCCAGTCCTTTGTGCCGAAGCGTCAGGCTGCCTTTTTGTCCGGCCAAGCCCTTGCCGTCTTTAGCCAGACTGCCGAGCAACAGGCGCAATATCTCGGGATTGCTGTTTTCGTGACCGTCGTTTAACAGGCTCTGATTCAGATGTCGCAACGACAAGGTTTGCCATTGCCCGGTGTCGGTATCGGGCGCTTGCTCTTGCAGCGCCTTGAGCATGACCCGTTCCAACGCGCAGACTTTTTCCAGCGCGGCGACGGACGAATTGCTGACCTTGTAACGGACGAACACCGTCAACAACAGGCTCTTTTGAATCAGCCCCGCCTCGGCCATGTCGTATAACGTCCTGATTACCCGCTGGCTGGCGGTCTCATCAGTCTTTCCGGGTTTATGATCGTCCTTGCTGTCTTTAAAAGCGCCATGCAAAGCCAGTTCGTCGGCGCTGAAACCCTCGTCGCTTTCTGCGTTAAACAATGCTTCTAAAATTGCCAGCCAGCGGTTTTGTTGTCGTTGCGACATGCCCAGTTTTTCAACTTTGCTTTTGGCCTCATCCATATTTTTAACCAGCGGACGGCCCTGGAAAACCTGGGTAAGGTTTTCGTTGCGCTTGATGAATCCGCCGCGTTCCAGCCACGACACGGCCATTTTAACCTTGGTATCGGCAGCATGATCTTCATTATCGAATGAAGTCTGCACATCGTCGTCCATCAGCAATTCACCGGTCGTCAGCACCACATTGCCGGATTTATCTTTTTTGGTTTTACGCAGGCCCCTTAAAATCTGCGCAATATCGCGCTGGTTGATTTGCGAGGACGCCGACAATTTAAACTGAGTCTCGATGTCGTTTTCATCGAACAACAATACACATTCCGCATCTTTTTGATCCCGCCCTGCGCGCCCCGCTTCCTGTAGGTAATTTTCGATGGAACCGGGAATATCCGCGTGGATCACCAGCCGCACATCTTCCTTGTCTATGCCCATGCCGAATGCATTGGTCGCCGTGATGATGCGCGTGGTGCCGGTTACAAAATTTTCCTGGATATGCTTTTTCTCGGCGGTATCCTTGCCTGCATGGAACGCCTCAACCTGCCAGCCTTGCTGCTGCAAATACTCGGCGATTTCTTCGGTGTTTTTGCGCGTCGAACAATAAATAATCGCACTGCCGCCGCCGTCCTCCGGGGCCAAGCGCTCGGCTAACAACGTGTTGATGCGTGGATATTTATCGGCAGCATTGACGGTCTGTACTTCAAAATGCAGTTTGTCCCTTTCTACGCCGCCTTCGAATAGAACCAAGTCCTGCGCCAATTCGGCTTTAAAATAGTCGATGATTTCATCTTTCACGTCCTGTTTCGCGGTGGCGGTAAAACACTGCACCGGCGGCAGCACGGCTTTTTGCCTTAGCGCAAACTCTTTAATAAAGCGCGCCGCATACAAATAATCAGGCCTGAAATCATGACCCCATTTGGACAAGCAATGCGCCTCGTCAAACACCCAGCAGCCGATCTCCCGATATTCGATGGCTTTTTGAAAGCTCAGGTTGCGTAACTGCTCCGGCGACACATACAACAGCGCAATATCGCCGGATTGTATGCCCTGCAATACCTCGCCGCGCTCCGGCGCAGTCAGCATGCCGTTTAAAGCGGCGGCGTTGGGCGCACCGGTTTTATTGCGCAGATTATCCACCTGATCTTTCATCAGCGCCTGTAACGGCGACACCACGAGGGTTAAAACGCCGCGCCGCTGATAGCGCACCAAAGCCGGAAGCTGAAAACACAGCGACTTGCCGCCGCCGGTCGGCAATATCGCAAACAGCGGCTTACCGCACATCGCGGCCTTGACGATCTGTTCCTGCAAGCTGCCGCCATCAGCCGCAGCCGGTTCCTGCCTGAACCCGGCAAAGCCGAAATACCGTTTCAACCAGATAACCGGGTTATGCATTTGTGCGCAATACGAACAAGCCGGGGTATTGCAGGGAATATCCCTTAGCCGGTTAAGCATCGGCGCTACATCGTCAAAGCGCAAGCGCACCCACGGCGGCAACACCGAATTGCCGCCCGCCACCCGTAACCATGCCAGACAATAAGCTAAAGCCGTTGTAGGGGCGAATTTATTCGCCATTTGGCGGAGAACCGTAGTACAGACTTTATCCAACGTTAAGCGCTCGAATAAATCAAACGCCCCGGCTGCATCGACGGCTTTCGCGCCCATTGCCGACAACGCCAGTTGCACCCCGGCAAACTGCGGATTGCCTGAAAAAGCATAATGATAAAAATCCAGCAACCCGCCCTCAGCCTGCTGCTGTTGCAAGGCCTCCCACTGATCCTGAAACAGCGACACGGCCAGACGCGCGTCCGCCAACGGATCGTTCAAACTGTCGCGCACCAGCTTGTAGTCTTTGACCAGCCGGTGATAGGGATTTTCAGGAAACGCCAGCGGCGACAACAATAAAGTATCAACCGCCGGTTTGTTCAAAAATTTAAGCTCTGAAGAAATAGCCCGGCAAACCGGGAGATCGTGCTCAAGGATGTTATGGCCTAACAGATAAGTCGCATCACGAACAAAATCGTCAAACTCGGCCAGTATTTTTTGGATGTTAAACGGCGCTTTGCGTAGAAAGGTTTTGTCATTAAAAACCGCGCCTATCGCAAAGATTTCGCCGTTTTCATTGGTCTCTAAATCCAGGCTACAGCAGCTGTTTTGAAAGGTTTGCCAGTCCATTGTGTGACTATATATTGCCGATGATGAGTTGTTTAATGCGGTATTCATCGTATCAGGCTTGAAGGCCGGACGCTATTTATTGGCTCTTTCAATGCAAAGGCACTTACACAACTTGTCATCTGGCATGGAATGCAGGGATTCAAAAGTCATTGATGGCAATGCCAAATCGAGCCACAAGTCTTGCCATAGGGGATTACGCAGTTCGATCAATCGTTTTTTTGCCACGCGAGACCACTTTTTGAGTTGTTTTTCACGCAAAATGGCGCTTTCCATCTGCTCATGTACTTCGTACCAGACCAAATCAGATGCTGGGTAAACCCAGTAACCAATTTATGGCGATGTTGATATACACGCCCGATAAGATTGGATGTTACCCCGACATAAACCTAAAAAAATCAGTTGGATTTGATATTCCCGAGCGTAGGGGCGACCGGCCGGTCGCCCCTATAATGTCCGCACCATTTAGGTAAATAACTTTGGCTGGCAATACCATGGCTCAATGCAAGTAATTCAGGTATTTCAATTCACAACACTTTGGTTAACTGATTTTTTTAGGATAAAGCGTTCCATTACGACCGCTAGCAAGAATATAAATACAGGGTTGTTTTTTCCATAGGTTCGCTCTACGGTGACCGATTAAACTTCGTACAACAAAAGTTTCTATCAGGAATAATCCCTCTCGCCAAACAATGCGGTGCCGATTCTGACAATAGTCGAGCCTTCGGCAATCGCGGCTTTTAAATCCCCGGTCATGCCGAACGAGAAGGTATCCAGCTCGGGTTGCCCCAATTTTGCAACGGCCTGATAAAGTATTTTATAGGGCCGGCGTTGTTGCTCAAAATCCTGTTGCGGGGCCGGAATGGCCATGACGCCGCGCAGCTTCAAGTTAGGCAGTTTGGTGATCTGTTCGCACAGTTGCGGTAATTCGGCCAGGGTAATGCCGGACTTGCTCTGTTCGTCGCTGATATTGACTTGCAGACAAATATTTAACGGCGGCAAATGGGCAGGACGCTGTTCGCTGAGACGTTTGGCTATTTTTAAACTGTCCACGCTGTGCACCCAATCGAAATGCGTCGCCAACGGCTTGGTTTTATTGGACTGTATGGGGCCGATAAAGTGCCAGGTAATATCGTAAGCCCCCAGTTCCTGCTGTTTTCTCAATGCTTCCTGCAAATAATTTTCGCCGAAATGGCGTTGCCCGGATTGATAGGCGGCGGCAATATCTTCGCTTGGTTTGGTTTTGCTGACGGCTAGTAATAGCACCGAGCCCGGCTGACGGTTGCAGGCAAGTTCTGCATCACTGATTTGCGAACGTATTTGTTTGAGTCTTTGGGGTATGGTTGTCATTGGTCGTCGATTATTAGGTAACACAATCAGTAAAAACTAACACAACAACATACATTCAAAAAACAAAAAGATGAACTATGTTATAAAGATAATTTTATTTTTGTCTTCCAAGAGGATGTTATGGATATTGCCGAATTACTGGCTTTCTCAGCTAAAAACAAAGCGTCGGATTTGCATTTGTCGGCGGGACTTCCGCCTATGATCAGGGTTGACGGCGATATCCGGCGAATCAATATTCCCGCATTGGATCATAAGGAAGTGCATGCGCTGATTTATGACATTATGAATGACAAGCAACGCAAAGATTATGAAGAATTTTTGGAAACCGATTTTTCGTTTGAATTGCCGGGCGTTGCCCGGTTTCGTGTTAATGCATTTAACCAGGAGCGTGGCGCCGCCGCAGTATTCAGAACTATTCCCTCGGTAATATTGAGTCTGGCAGACCTAAAAGCGCCCAAGTTTTTTGAAGAATTATGTCAGAAACCGCGCGGTATGGTTTTGGTGACCGGCCCTACCGGCTCCGGCAAATCAACTACGCTGGCGGCGATGATTAATCATATCAACTGCAATGATTACGCACATATACTCACCGTAGAAGACCCTATCGAGTTTGTTCATGAGAGCCAAAAATCGTTGATTAACCAACGGGAAGTCCATCGTGATACCCACGGCTTTACCGAAGCACTACGTTCAGCACTGCGGGAAGATCCGGATGTTATCCTGGTCGGTGAAATGCGCGATCTTGAAACCATACGACTGGCCATGACGGCGGCGGAAACCGGCCACCTTGTGTTCGGCACACTGCATACCACGTCGGCCGCTAAAACCATCGACCGTATTATCGACGTATTTCCTGCCGCAGAAAAAGACATGATCCGGGCCATGCTTTCCGAATCGTTGCAGGCGGTTATTTCGCAAACCTTGCTGAAAAAAATCGGCGGCGGCCGTGTTGCCGCGCATGAAATCATGGTGGGTACAGCCGCTATCAGGAACCTGATTCGTGAAGCCAAAGTGGCGCAAATGTATTCTGCGATTCAAACCGGACGCAAGGACGGCATGCAAACATTGGATCAGAATATGAAAGAAATGGTGGAAAAAGGTCTTATTACCGCAAAAATGGCCATGGAGAAGGCGGTTAATAAGGATATGTTCCGCTAGGAATATTCAGCCTGAAAACCGCAGTGGAGTGGCTTCCACACCCTCCAGCTGCGGTTTATGGAATGATGCGGACTCCAAGATTAATAACTGGTAAAATCACCCTATTTGACACCCAGCGAGAACTTATGACCGCTCCAGAAGCTCTATACCAATCAACACTGTCGTCTTTAAAGCTCCGCGCTCGCGGCAAAGTGCGGGATATTTACGACATTGACGACAAGCACATGCTGATTGTAACCACCGACCGGCTGTCTGCATTCGACGTAATCTTGCCTGATCCGATTCCCGGTAAAGGCCGTGTTTTGACCAACGTATCCAATTTCTGGTTTGAAAAAATGAAGCACGTCATGCCCAATCACCTGTCCGACATTCCGCTGGAACAGGTGGTTCCCGATGCCGCCGAACGCGCGCAGATTGAAGGCCGCGCCATCGTCGTTAAATTATTGAAGCCGCTGCCGGTTGAAGCGATTGTGCGCGGTTATTTGATCGGTTCAGGCTGGAAAGATTATCAAAAATCCGGCACTGTCTGCGGCATTAAATTGCCTGAAGGTTTGCAGCAAGCTCAGCAATTGCCTGAGCCGATTTATACGCCGTCCACAAAAGCTGAAGTGGATCAGCATGACGAAAACGTCTCTTTTGAACTTACCGTTGAATTGATGGGACAGGATTTGGCGGAAAAAGTGCGCGACGCCAGCCTGAAATTATACAAGGAGGCCGCCGCCTACGCCAAAGAACGGGGCATCATTATTGCCGATACCAAATTTGAATTCGGCGTCGACGATGACGGCGTTTTATATCTGATTGATGAGGCTTTAACCCCCGATTCATCACGCTTCTGGCCTGCCGATCAATATCAGGTAGGCATCAGCCCGCCCAGTTTCGACAAGCAATATATCCGTGATTACCTGGAAACACTGGACTGGGATAAAACCGCACCGGGGCCGCATTTACCCGCTGAAGTGGTTGAGTATTGCGCGGCAAAATACCGTGAAGCGGAAGTCAGGTTGACGCAAGGTTGATTTAAGGGCGTACAAGGATAATATTTAAATCGATATTCAAATCGGCCCATGCTCGGTCGGCGGTCAGCACGGGCAGATTGCCCGGATCGTAGGCTGGAATAAGGCCACCCAAGCGTAGCGCGAGGTGGCGTTTCCGGCGAATCCCGGTGGTGTTTGCCGGAAACGCCTGTTCTCACTCTCGCTCGAACCGGCTTATTCCGGCCTACTGGGCTGAGCTAAGAACCTATTTATCAATCGAAATCTAGCAGGAGGCTCCATACATATGGGTTAAACTCGAACCATGTGTAGCTTTTTAGATCTTCTTTAGGAATATAAAGGTTGTAATTCTCTATATATTGAAATTCAGGTGACAAGCCATAAATTACTATATTTTTTTGTCCAGAATAGACCGAACAGATAATTCCAAAAGCCACTTTCCCTTCTCATCTCAATAGCAATTTGTTTTCCATACCAATTTCTCACCCATAATTCTAATCCTTTTGAATCAATAACATCCACGCCACGGTATCTAATAAACCATTCTCGCTCCGTATCGTTTTCGCTATAAGTAATCACATTGACATCTAGTCCAGTACCTATAGAGAATGGGACAAAAAAAATCATTCCCAAGAACCATTTTTGAAGTGAACGCTCCATCAGTGATACCACGCGAGCCATCGACGGGTAGAAATTCGACTTGATAGTTAGAATAGTCGTGCGAATTACTCCCATCTGAGCGAAAAAACGTCTACTTTTTAAAAGCAGATAAAGTTATTGTTATTCATTAGCTTAATCAGTTTTTACGTACCATAAGTTGAACGTTTTCTGAGTAAGATGGGAGTAGTACTGTTTAACTCATGTATTACGTCCGATTTGAACCCCCTACCAGAATAGGTCATGAGGTCTTCTGAGATGACGGATCTCTTGCTCGATTTATCATATGCCAGCAACATACGGATATTTTTATCTGCTTTCTTTGATTGATTGTGAACAGACAATTGAACAGGGAGCATAAATTTCGCCTCACGGGTTCCTTCAGGTATTGAGTAGAACAAGTATGTCGGTTCCTTTTCTTGCAGTTCTGCACTACCCAGTTTTAATTTAATTTCTCCACCCCACTTACCATCCTTATAATCCATGAAATATGGGTAGGCAAAGGCTAATAAGCTAATAATTGAACAGGCAAAAATGAAAGCTTTGTGCTTTTTGATCTTCTCTGCCAGTCCAATACTATTAACGCATTTTTCTGTATTTATAGCGTTTATTGGTTTGTGTGGGCTTGCTTTCCTGTTTTTGTTATATCGAACTTTTTTAGTTTTCCTCAAAAACCAACTCCTACGCCAAAAATTAAATATCGAATCAATCTACTGAAATAGCTGCATATAAACGGGCGCACCACTTTTGGTGCATCCCGCTTAAAAAATATAAATTGTTGTATCTTTATGCTGAAACTACAGATTTACCTATACCTATGACCACTCAAATGCTTTAGCCTTAAGCCCGTTAGCAGCAATGTTGCCGTATAACAAACCAAACCTAGCCCTATCCATTTCACCAGATTGATGACGCGCTCCGTGGAACTCCAGTCATTCCACCAAGCCGGATCGACAAAATAATACAATTCTGCCGACATTGCTCCGGCAGCCAGCGATACCCTGACAAAAAACAACCACCAACCGCTTGCCGGTTGATAAACATTGTCCTTTTGCAATTTTCTCAATAGCAAGGCCGCGTTAAAAAAAGCACCCAAAGATGTCGCCAAAGCCAGCCCCGCATGTGCCAGCGGGAAAACCAGCGCCAGATTCAGACCCAAGCTGACGATCATCGCGTAAACCCCGTATCGCACCGGCGTTTTCATGTCTCCGCGCGAGGTAAAGCCCGGCACCAACACTTTAATCAGAATAAAACCCAGCAAACCCAGCGAATACGCCTTCAAGCTCTTTCCAGCAAAATGCACATCGCTGATGCCGAATTCATTGTATTGAAACAGCGTCGACAGCATCGGTTCGGCCAGCAATAACAAACCGATGGTGGCAGGCAATCCTACCAAAACAACCAATCGCAAGCCCCAATCCAGCGCATTTGAAAAAGCGGCCGTGTCTTCCGCAGCATGGCTTTTGGCTAAATTCGGTAAAATGACCGTCCCCAGCGCAAGACCCAAAATACCCAGCGGAAACTCCACCAAACGATCGGAATAATACAGCCAGGACACGCTGCCGACCGTTAAAAACGAAGCAATCAAGGTATCCAGCAGCAAATTAATCTGCGTCACTGAAACGCTAAAAATTGCCGGTAGCATCAGGCTGATAATCCGTTTAACGCCCGAGTCATCAAAACCCAGTCTTAATCTCGGCATCAATCCCAAGCGCATCAACGCGGGAAGCTGAAACAACAGCTGCACGATGCCCGCCGCAAAAACGCCCCACGCTAATGCTGTAACAGGTTCGTCCATCAAGGGTGCAAGCCAGATTGCGGCGGCAATCATGCAGATATTGAGAAAAACCGGCGTTAAAGCGGGGATGGCAAATTGCCCGTGCGCATTTAAAATGCCACCGGCAAAAGCCACCAAAGTAATAAAAAACAGGTAAGGAAACGTAATTTGCAGCAATTGTACGGACAGCTCGTACTGGGTTCCTTGCCACATAAAACCGGGAGCCAGCAACATGATCAGCACCGGGGCGGACACTACGCCGACCACCGTAATCAACAGTAAAAACACGGACAGTGTTCCTGCGGTTTTATCGATAAACTGTTTTAACGCGGCCTTGCTGCCCCGCTCTTTGTAATCGGACAGCACCGGAACAAAAGCATGTGCAAAAGCGCCCTCGGCAAATAGACGACGCAAAAAATTGGGAATTTTAAATGCTACAAAAAACGCATCGGTTGCCGAATTCACACCGAAAATATGCGCAATCAACATGTCCCGGATAAACCCTAGAACACGAGAGATCAAAGTCATGCCGCCGACAACCACGGTTGATTTAAAAAGCTGCCTGCTCAACGCCGCTCCTGTTATGACAAGTCAAAAAGTTTGACAATAATATCATTTATAATGATAATACACGGTTTAATTCACTTACATTTCAAGAATCGAGACACTATGGCTAATACAGCACAAGCTAAAAAGCGTGCGCGACAAGCGGAAAAAAGCCGTATTCGCAACGCAGGACAACGTAGCAACTTACGCACCTTCATCAAAAAAATCATTGCCGCAGTTAAGCTTGGCGACAAAGAAAAAGCGCAAGCCGCCTACAACACTGCCGTTCCGATTATCGATTCAGCAGTTACCAAAGGCATTATTCACAAGAATAAAGCCGCACGCGGTAAAAGCAGACTGAATGCAAAAGTAAAAGCTATCGCTTAATCGCTTTAGCATTGCTCAATAAAAAAGGCCGGACTCATTGAGTTACGGCCTTTTTTATTGCCTGTCGTTTTTAAAAAATAGAACGCTGATGACGCTGATAGTTATGATCAAATAAGATTTTTTGAATTATCCGCGTTAATCATATTCATCTGCGTCATCCGCGTTCTATTATCAATGGGCTAAATCATCACCAGATTATCCCGATGTATCAGCTCTGAATCGTCGAAATATCCCAGAATGTTTTCAAATTCCGAACTGCTCTTGCCCATTATTAATTGAGCATCGGCATTGCCGTAATTAATCAGTCCGCGCGCAATTTCCAAGCCGCTTTCATCCACACAAGAAACCAACTCGCCACGCTCAAATCTGCCTGATGCCGATTTAACGCCGACAGCGAGCAGGCTTTTTCCCTCATTTTGCAGCATCCTGACGGCACCCGCATCCAAAACCAACTGCCCTTTAACCTGCAACTGCCCGGCGAGCCAGCGTTTTCTCGCCACCAACGGTTCTATGTCCGGCAATAGATAGGTACCCAAATCAGCCCCGGCGATTACGGCGGTAATAACATTGTCGGCAGCACCCGCCGCAATCACTGTTGCAGCGCCGGACCTGGAGGCCAGTCGCGCCGCCCGCACTTTGGTACACATGCCGCCCCGCCCTAATCCACTGCGGCTATCGCCGGCCATTACATCCAGCCGATCATCATTCACACTGATCTCGGAAATTAATTCCGCATCGGGATGCAAACCGGGATCACCCGTAAACAAGCCCTGCTGATCGGTCAAAATAATCAGTAAATCGGCTTCGACCAGATTGGCAACCAATGCCGCCAGCGTATCGTTATCGCCAAAGCGGATCTCTTCGGTCGCCACCGCATCGTTTTCATTAATAACCGGCACTACGCCAAACTTGAGCAAGGTCAGCAACGTGCTTCTGGCGTTTAAGTAGCGCTGCCTGTCCGACAAATCATCGTGGGTTAGCAACACCTGTGCCGCATGCAGCCGATGCCGCTGGAAATTATCATCAAAAACGCGCACCAAGCCCATTTGCCCCACAGATGCGGCCGCCTGCAACTCATGCAATGTCTTGGGCCGTACTTTCATGCCCAAACGACACATGCCTTCTGCCACGGAACCCGAAGAAACCAGTATCACGTCAATAGATTGCCGCCTTAAGCCGGCCATCTGCTCAACCCAGGCAGTAATAGCAGTCTTATCAAGACCCTGCCCGCCCTTGGTTAATAAAGAACTGCCTATCTTGACGACAACCCGCTTAACTTTGGCAAAATCAGTCCTGCTCACTTTTTTCCTGCCGTTGCTGTTCCAAAAAGTTCATGATGGCAAACATCAGCTCTCTCGTACCATCGCCGTTAATCGCCGCAATTTTAAAGACCGGCCCCGTCCACTCCAGCTCATCGACAATAGCCTGACATCGCTGATCGACTTCTTCAACGGGCAGACGGTCTATCTTGTTCAGCACCAGCCAGCGCGGCTTGGCAGCCAGCTCATCGCTCCATTTCTCAACTTCATGAATAATTTTTTTAGCCGCCTGCACCGGTGATTCCATGCTTTCGTAGGGCTCAACATCAATCAGATGCAACAGCAATCCGGTACGCAGCAAATGCTTGAGGAACTGCAAGCCAAGACCCGCACCTTCCGCCGCCCCTTCAATAACACCGGGAATATCGGCAATAACAAAGCTGCGTAAATCATCAACGCTAACCACACCCAAATTGGGATGCAAGGTCGTAAACGGATAATCGGCAACCTTGGGCGTTGCCGCCGATACCGAGCGAATCAAGCTGGATTTTCCGGCATTAGGCATGCCCAGCAATCCGACATCGGCAATCAGTGTCAGCTCCAGATTAAGCCTGCGATGCTCGCCTTCACTGCCTTTGCTGGCCTTTTGCGGCGCGCGGTTAATACTGCTTTTGAAGCGCGTATTACCCAATCCGTGAAAACCGCCTTGGGCGACCAGCAAGGTTTGGCCGATTTTGGTTAAATCGCCTATAACCTCACCCGTTTCCGCATCCGAAACCTGTGTTCCAAGCGGCACCGGCACATAGCAATCGTCGCCTTTTCTGCCTGTACAATTACGGCTCATGCCGTTCTGTCCGCGCTGCGCCCTGTGTACGGCATGATACCGAAAATCCACCAGGGTATTTACATTCTCTGCCGCAATCAGGTAAACACTGCCGCCATCGCCGCCATCGCCGCCGTCCGGCCCACCCATAGGAATGTATTTCTCGCGCCGAAAACCGATAGTACCATTGCCGCCATCGCCCGCTTCTACGCGAACTTCCGCTTCGTCAACAAATCTCATAAATCACATGCCGCCAAACTTCAAACTCAACCGATAAAAACAAAAAAAGCCCCGCCATGAACGGCGGAGCTTTTTAAAGTTGCCGGGTTACACAAACCCGACCTAACTGTCTCGCCATACTATGGCGCGATACAGCCGTATGTCTTATGCAGCAACAATACTGATAAATTTGCGGCTCTGAGGTCCTTTAACCTGAAAAACCACTTTGCCATCAGCCGTTGCAAACAATGTATGATCTTTTCCGCAACCTACGTTATCACCAGCATGAAACTTGGTTCCACGTTGACGAACGATGATATTGCCCGCCGTCACACTCTCTCCACCGTAACGCTTAACACCTAATCTTTTCGCATTAGAGTCACGTCCGTTACGCGTACTACCACCAGCTTTCTTATGAGCCATCTGTAACTCCTGATATCTTAAGCAGAAATGCCAGTAATCTGGATTTCTGTATAGTACTGACGATGCCCCATTTGTTTCATATGGTGCTTACGTCTTCTGAATTTAATAATTTTGACTTTTGCATGTCTACCTTGAGACAAGACAGTCGCTGTAACTTTGCCGCCTTCGATAAAAGGCATGCCGACCTTAACAGCATCGTCTGACTGAATCATCAGTACTTTATCGAATTCAATGCTGTCGCCTTCGCCTAGCTCCAGTTTTTCTATTTTTAAGTAAGTACCTTCTTCTACGCGGTACTGTTTACCACCTGTTTGAATTACCGCATACATCGGCGCAAGCTCCATCAAGCATTAATCTGTTTAAAGTGAACAAAAAATTATATTTTTAAAACAAGGTTAAGTCAATCTAAATTAAACTGACAACCTAAATATCTTATTAAAATAGCACAAAAAAGCTATTACCCTCAACCAACACAATCAATAGCATGGGCGATTAATGTTCTATTAAGTTATAATAGCCTAACAGAATTTGATTTTCATAGCTATCACTATGAAAAATAACCCAAACTTACACGCAGCACTACATAATGGCATCGCATCCACAATCTTCGACTAACATCTCTGCACCCATTGATTTTGATTCAATCAAAAAATTAACTGCAACTGAGGCAAAAGCTGTCGATCAGCTCATTATTAACGAGTTAAGTTCCGATGTTGTCCTCATTAACCAGATGGGCCATTATATAGTCGGCAGCGGCGGCAAAAGGTTACGTCCAATGTTACTGTTACTGGCGGCCAAGGCGCTGGGAGGAGCCAGCGATAACCACCTGCTGCTGGCGGCGGTCATTGAATTTATCCACACCGCCACACTACTGCATGACGACGTTGTGGACGACTCCGACCTCAGACGCGGCAAAGAATCCGCCAATGCTGTTTGGGGCAATGCGGCCAGCATACTGGTAGGCGATTACCTTTATTCCAGCGCATTTGAAATGATGGTGCGTACCGGTAATATGCGGGTAATGGAAATCCTGTCAAAAACCACCACAGCCATTGCCGAAGGCGAGGTGCTGCAACTTTTAAACTGTAATAATCCCGAGACGACAGAACAAAAATATCTCGAAGTTATTGCCAGAAAAACCGCTATTTTATTCAGCGCCGCGACCAAATTGGCCGCCGTTATCGCCGGAGCGTCAACCGAAACAGAACAAGGCCTTGCGCTATACGGTCAGCATCTTGGCATCGCTTTTCAACTGATTGATGACGCACTCGACTACAAAGCCAGTAAAGACGAACTGGGCAAAAATCTCGGCGACGACCTTGCCGAAGGCAAACCGACCTTACCACTAATTTACGCCATTCAAAACAGCAGCGAAAGCGAGGCCAAAATCATTATTGACGCAATCAAAAATGGCGACCGTGACGCCTTTAACGAAGTTTACGCCATCGTGCAAAGCACTAAAGCCATTGATTACACAGAACGACGCGCCGACGAGGAAGCTCAAAAAGCGATATCCGCATTAAGCGTCCTGCCTGCTTCAGAATATAAACAGGCGTTGACTTTATTGGCGAAATTTTCCGTTCAGCGCAATTATTAAAAGCCTCGCAGACCTAACCTTTAATTAGCGCATTATAAGCATGTGCCTTTTCAAGCAATAGATTATATTTACGCTCAACCTTGTCCATTACTTCGGTTAAAAACTGCGTTACCTCGGCATCTTCAATACCTTCTGCGGCCGACAGCATATAAGCCTCCAGCTCACCAACCGCATCGGCATCGACAATCTCATCAAGCAGGGCCGCAGCCTCGGAAGCATTAATAGCCTTAACCAGGGCATTTTCAGCCAAACCCTGCTGTAACAACTGTTGCAACACATCAACCGCCTGCGCCATCTCCTGAGCCTTTTCATTAATCGCTTGAAGCAGCGTTAAATTTTCAGAGAGCTCAAGAAAATCGTTCACCGCTTTTTTAAGCTCATACAAGCGTAGCTCGTGTTTTGCCTTTATTGTTCGCCGCATAGTTATATCCAGTTCACCCAAAAATTGCGTCAATTATAATTCAGATTTGGATTTATCCACCGATTCGGTAATGCTTTCAAATTTTTGCTTTGCTGTCTAGCCCAACACCATTTGAGCAATCAGCTAACCCTATAATATTCCGATAAATATCATTTTAAATTTGCACAAATAGTTCAACTGTTTTTCAGGACAACCGACTACTGCGGATTAATATATGAATCATTAAACATTTTATATGCATGGCGCGGCTCTGATACAGAATAACCGGAGAAAACAGAATGTGAAATTAAGCTTGAATGAGACGCTTGTTATTGCCGTGCGGAAATGGAAGCAAGGCAACTACAACAAGATAGATGGCGCGCCCGAGGGGATTCGAACCTCTGACCACAGCCTTCGGAGGGCTGTACTCTATCCAGCTGAGCTACGGGCGCATGAGTTATATTCTAACCGATCAGCCCGGTAATTACGACAACATTGTTTTCAAGTGCGCTAAGCTCGCCTTGCCGCGCTCTTTGATAACTTCGGGGGCCAGCTGTTTTTTGTTGACCCATTCCAGGTCGTCTTCGGGCAGTTCGCTTAAGAACCGGCTGGGCTCGCATTCGGCGACTTCGCCGTAACGCTTGCGGTGGGTGCAGTAGCTGAACGTGCAGGTGCGCTGGGCGCGGGTGATGCCGACGTAGGCCAGGCGTCGCTCTTCTTCTATGTTGTCGGTTTCAATGCTGTTTTGATGGGGCAGGATATTTTCTTCGATGCCGATCAAAAACACATGCGGAAATTCCAGCCCTTTGGCGGCGTGCAGGGTCATCAGGCTGACCTGATCGCTGACTTCGTCTTCCTGATTACGTTCCATGATGTCCATCAGCATGATTTTGGCGACGATTTCCGCCAGCGGTTTTTGACCATCGGTTTCCTTGTCGGCAACTGCTCCATGCGTTGCTCTACCTCCTGCATCCTTGCAGTCGTCGGCGATGCGTTTTAGCCATTCGACCAGCTCGTAGACATTTTTTAGCTTGCGGTCGGCGGATTCCTTGGTTTTGCTTTCTTCCTGTAAATGCTGCGAATAACCGATTTGATCGATGAACTGTTCGATGACCGCAAAGGTATCGCCCCGCTCGATACGGTCTGCGGTATCAATCACCCAATCGCGGAATTTTGTTAGCCGCTGCATGGCTTTTTCGGACAGCTTTTGGCTCAAGCCGAACTCGGTGCTGGCCGCAAACAGGCTGATGTGACGCTCATTGGCATACGCGCCGAGCTTTTCCAAGGTGCTTGGGCCGATTTCCCGTTTGGGGGTGTTGATCACGCGCAAAAACGCCGCATCGTCATCCTGGTTAACAAACAAGCGCAGGTAGCCGAGGATGTCCTTGATTTCCGAATAGGCGAAAAACGAGGTGCTGCCGCTGATGAAATACGGGATGTTGTTTTCCCGAAGGCCCTTCTCGAACAACCGGGACTGATGGTTGCCGCGATATAAAATCGCATAGTCCTGGTAATTGCTGCCTGTCTTGAACTTATGATGGATGATCTCGGATACGATCTGCTGGGCTTCGATCTGCTCGTCTTTATGGCTTAAAACCCGTAGCGGATCGCCGTAACCCAGCTCGCTCCACAGCCTTTTTTCAAAGGCATGGGGATTATTGGCGATCAGCTGGTTGGCGACTTTAAGGATGCGCCCGGTGGAGCGGTAATTCTGCTCCAGCTTGATGACTTGCAGGCGGGCGTAGTCTTTTTGCAATTGCGCCAGGTTTTCCGGCTGTGCGCCGCGCCAGGCATAAATGGACTGGTCATCATCGCCGACCACGGTAAACCGCCCCAAGTTACCGGCGATTAAGCGCACCAGCTGGTATTGGGTGATATTGGTGTCCTGGTATTCATCGACCAGCAAATAGCGGATCTTGTTTTGCCATTTTTCCAAAATGGCCGGGTGTTGTTGGAACAGCAGCACCGGCAACAGAATCAGGTCGTCGAAATCGACCGCATTGTAGGCTTTTAGGCTGCGAGTGTAATCGATGTACAGGTTGGCCGCCGGGTATTCGTTGGCTTTAGCTATGGTCACGGACTGCTCCGGCGTGACAAAAGCATTTTTCCATTGCCCGATTTGCCGGGCATAAATATCGATGTTGTCAATATCGCAGTCTTTTGCGCCGTGGCTGATCAAGTTGCGCAGCAGCGTGTGCTTGTCTTGCTCGTCAAACAGGGTGAGGCCCGCTTTATAGCCCAGCGTCTTGGATTCCGCCCGCAATATATCCAGGCCCAAGGAATGGAAGGTGGATACCCGCAGGCCGCGCTGTTGCTTGTCATCCAGCAGTTTGGACACCCGGCTTTTCATTTCCCGCGCGGCTTTGTTGGTGAAGGTCACCGCCGCAATATGCCGCGCAGGCAGGCCTTGCTTGACCAAGTAAGCGATTTTTTCGGTAATCACCCGCGTCTTGCCGCTGCCCGCTCCGGCCAGCACCAATAAGGGATGATCAATCGCTTTAACAGCGGCTTGTTGTTGGGGGTTTAGTTTGGACATTGATGCCTATAAAAAAGTTCACCACGAAGAACACGAAGAAAAATATAAAACTTCGTGCTCTTCGTGTCTTCGTGGTATTTTTCTGTAACTTATGTTACTGATTCTTTGCAGACCGATTACGCCAATATCCTGGTTCACGGTGACAGTGCATGACGGAAAGAATGAGCACGTAATCCTTTTCAATTGAGTAAAAAACGACATAAGGAAAAACACGGGTTAAACATCGGCGAATGTCATCTTCAATTATCGGCCAGCGTTCAGGCGCTTCAACTATTTGTTGGATGACATGCTCGACCGCTGACATGAAGCGTAGCTCTAATCCAGTCTGACAACTTGCATAATATCGAGCGGCATCTTCATATTCGGAAAGCGCCTCTGGATGAAACTCGAATCTCTCGGCAATTGCTCCATGCATTGCTCTACATCCTGCATCCATGCAGTCTACCGTACAACAGACTTCCGCACATGCGCCAAAGCATCCCGCCCAGGGATGGTAGTAACCGCACCGCTCCTGACATCGTCACGCCGAATGCGAGCTTCAGCCGCCCAAAGCTGTCGGATATAAACATCCTCCAAAGGGTCAAGACTCTCAACCAAGCGATCTGCAAGCAATGCCCGAGCATCGCTAGGGAGTGCAAGCGCCTCTTCGGCTATTTGTTCAATAGTGAAGCTCATGATCAAGACTCCGGTTATGTTGTTTAAAAAATATTATGGTTTATCGTTAGCTTACAAAATTCAGGGCTATTAAAACCGTTTTTTTTCATAAAGACAGTGTCGCGAAATCCTCGACCGCAACCTGCATAACGCGCTGGGGTTGCCTTTGTTGGTCAGTGATTGCCTGGTAATCGTTTTCGATTTTCTCTAAAACCAACGCATCGAAATATTGCTCACCGCAAAACGTACATTCAAGACAAGGCACATGCTCAACGACTAACATTCGCTCATCTTTTTGGTAGATATAGCGCGTGGTTTTGCTAATAAGGTGTTTGTGACCACAAAATGCGCATTGTTCGGACATGTTACACCTCGTTCAAGCTTAACTTAACCATATAACGCATTAAACTTTACGATCCAGCTTGCGGTAGCTAATTGCTTCGCTTAAATGAGCGGTTTCTATATTTTCTGATTGGGCAAGGTCAGCAATAGTCCTCGCCAATTTCAAAATCCGGTGATAAGCCCGATGCGACAGGCCGAATTTGTCCATCGCCTGCTCTAAAATTCGGTGGCTTGGCTCGGACAGCACGCACAGCTGCTTAACTTCCTTTGCCGTCAACGCCGAATTGGCTTTGCCGCTACGCGCGACCGCAAGATTGCGTGCAGCAACCACGCGCGCCCTGATTTGCTCGCTGCTTTCTTCGCCATCCGGCGAGCCTTTACGCAGCACTTCATGCGAGATTCTTGGCACTTCCAGATGCATGTCGATACGATCCAGCAACGGCCCGGACACTCTTGCCCGATAGCGCATCACCTGCTCGGACGTGCAATGACAGCGCCCCGAAGCATCGCCCAGAAAGCCGCAAGGGCAAGGGTTCATCGCCGCGATCAGCTGGAAGCGCGCCGGAAAATCGACTTGCCGTGCGGCGCGGGAAATGGTGATGTGGCCGGTTTCCAGCGGCTCCCTTAATACTTCAAGAACTTTGCGGTCGAATTCCGGCAACTCATCGAGAAACAAAGTGCCGTTATGCGCCAGCGATATTTCACCGGGCCTTGGATTGCTGCCGCCACCGACCAAGGCCGCTGCCGAGGCGGTATGATGCGGTGCGCGATACGGAGGCTTGAGCCAGTTGGCGACATCCAGCCCCTGATCGCTGATCGATGCGATGGCAGCGGTTTCCTGCGCCTGTTGCTCGGTCAACTGCGGCAAGATGGTCGGCAAGCGCGATGCAATCATCGATTTGCCGGTGCCGGGCGGGCCCAGCATAATCAAGTTATGCGCACCGGCTGCGGCTATCTCGAAGGCTCTTTTGACGTGATATTGGCCGTGCACATCGGCAAAGTTTACATCGGTTGCCTTGATGGGTTGTTCTTCCTGCTGAAACTCGACCTGTATCAGGTGCTGTCCGGTCAGATGGGCGCAGACTTCCAGCAAGTGCATGGCCGGGATGATTTCAATGTCCTTGACCAGCGCCGCTTCGGCGGTGTTTTCCTTGGGCAGTATCAGTTTTCTGCGATTATTCCTGGCCTGTATGGCGATCGGCAAAACGCCGTTGATAGCCCGCAGTTCGCCGCCCAGCGACAGCTCCCCTACACACTCGTAATGATGAAGATGAGCTATCGGAATCTGGCCGGATGCTGCCAGAATGCCCAACGCGATAGCCAGATCGAATCGCCCGCCTTCCTTGGGTAAGTCGGCAGGAGCCAGATTGACGGTGATGCGCTGCATCGGAAACTCAAACTTGGAGTTTAATATCGCGCCCCGAACGCGATCCTTGCTTTCCTTGACCGCCGTTTCCGGCAAGCCGACAATATTAAGCGCAGGCAGGCCGTTGGAAATATGAACTTCAACGGTCACTAAAGGCGCTTCTATGCCGGAGCGGCCGCGACTGTAGACAACCGCTAAGGAGGACATGGCTGCTTTTTCCTAAAACCTACATGTCTTCTTTGCTTAACAGTTGCTGCTCCATCTCGGCGACGCGCTTTTCCAGGTCTTCGAGTTTCGAGCGGTTTTTTGCCAACACCAGCTTTTGCACTTCAAACTCTTCGCGGGTCACCAAATCCAGTCTGCTTAAAGCACCCTGCAAAATGGCATGGAAACTCTTTTCAAGATCGTCTTTCAGGCTGCTTAGGCCGGGAGGTATGGCGCCAGCCAAACGGTTGGCAATATCATCAAGGGATTTAGGATCAAACATTATGGCAATCTCATATTAAAAGGGTTGGTCGGGTAATCTATAAAGCATCACCACGAAGGCACGAAGAACACGAAGTTTTATTTCTTCGTGTGCTCAAGCGGGACGGGGTTTACAACCCCGTCCCTAACGTTTTTGCGATGTCTGAGCTAAATAGCTACACGCAACCAATGCAAAACGTTTCGAACGGGGGCAACATGCCCCGTCCGACTGTGAGGAACA
The DNA here is from genome assembly GCA_030653175.1 of Methylobacter sp. Taxonomy (GTDB): domain Bacteria; phylum Pseudomonadota; class Gammaproteobacteria; order Methylococcales; family Methylomonadaceae; genus Methylobacter_A. The sequence goes on along the minus strand of JAURZV010000037.1, from coordinate 23,953 downwards.
CGAAGTTTTATTTCTTCGCGTTCTTCGTGTCTCGGCAATTGCTCCTGCATTGCTCTACCTCCTGCATAACCCGCATGGATGCGGGGAATGCAGATATTGCAGAAGCAAATATCTGTCCATGCAGTCGTTCGTGGTAAAAAATCTACTTATAAATTAAACGCTTTTTTAACAAATTCAGGCTGCGCCAAAGACGCTTTGTGTATATCGACGTTGTAGTATGTCGTGTCGAACGGCTTGTTCGCGCTATCCTGTTCCCTGAACTTGCTCAAATCGCCTTTGCTGGCAATCGTAGCGCTCCACCAGCCGGAAGGATACAGGCATTGCGGAAAGAACAAAGTCTGCAAATGCTTAAATCCGGTTGTGCTCATCGCATCGCGCATTTCGCCGATCAGCTTCATGTGGTACAGCGCCGACTCGCTTTGCTGTATGACCATACCGTTTTCCGACAGACAGTTAAAGCAGTCTCGGTAAAAATCTTCGCTGAACAAGCCTAAAGCCGGGCCAACCGGGTCGGTACTGTCGACGATAATAATATCCACCGAATTCGGCTCGGCATCCTTTACCCATTTAATGCCGTCGATAAATTTCAAATCGGCTCTTGGGTCGTTATTGGATTCGCACAACTCGGGAAAATAAATTTCCGCCAGACGCGTTACCCGCTCATCGATATCAATCTGTACCGCCTGTTCTACCGATTGATGCTTTAACACCTCTCTCAACGTGCCGCAATCGCCGCCGCCGATAATCCACACCCTTTTTGGATCGGGGTGAGTGAATAACGCCGGATGGCTCATCATTTCATGGTAAAAAAAGTTGTCGCGGGTTGATACCATCGTGCAACCGTCAATCACCATCAAATTACCGAAGGTTTCAGTTTCATAGATTTCAAGGTGTTGAAATTCGGACTGCTCCTCGTGCAACTTTTGTTTAATTTTCAACGAAAAGGCTGATCCAGCCTCCGGGAGTTGCTCGGTAAACCATTCAGATGGGTTCATGATGTGAATTCCTGAAAAAAATAAACGAATAAATAAGCGGGCATTATATTAGAATTCGGCATCTCACGGCACAACGGAGTTAATAAAGTTGAATTTAAATCAAAGCAAAACCCGGACGATCGGGCAATCCGCCCAAACCTACGCGATAGACAACTGGGGACAAGGCTATTTTTCTATCAACGCCGACGGGCATGTTTCTGTAAAGCCCAGTTCCGATAAGGACGTGGTACTGGATTTGTACGAAATTGCCCAATCGCTAAACGACAAAAAACTGTCCTTGCCGGTGCTGGTGCGTTTTACCGATATTTTAAAAGACCGCGTGACTCAGCTGTCTTCCGCTTTCCAAAAAGCCTGCCTCAGTAATGACTATCAAGGCCGTTACACGCCGGTTTACCCGATCAAGGTCAATCAGCAACGCAAGGTGGTTGAAGGCATTCTGGCGGCCGACAACATCGGCCTCGAAGCGGGCAGCAAGCCGGAATTGCTTGCGATTATGGCGCTGTCCAATAAAGGCGTGGTGATCTGCAACGGCTACAAAGACCGGGCTTATATCCGTTTGGCGCTGATCGGCCTGAAAATGGGCCTGAATCTTTATCTGGTCATTGAAAAACCCCTGGAACTGGAATTGATTATCGAAGAAGCGGCGCGCCTGAATGTTAAGCCGCAACTGGGTGTCAGGATCAGGCTGTCCAGCATCAGCGCCGGAAAATGGCAAAACAGCGGCGGCGAAAAATCCAAATTCGGCTTCCATGCCCATGAAGTGTTGCAGCTGGTCGAGCGTCTTAAGCAAACGGGCTTGCTGGACACCTTGAAACTGATGCACTTCCACATGGGCTCGCAAATCGCCAACATTCATGACATCAAAATAGCGCTGAAAGAAGCCGGACAGTTTTATGTTGAACTGCACCGTTTGGGTGCCGGGATCAAGATCGTCGATGCAGGCGGCGGGCTGGGCGTGGATTATGACGGCAGCCATTCACGGCGCGAGTCGTCAATCAATTACAGCCTGGATGAATATGCCCAGAATATCGTGCGCAGTTTTGCCGATATTTGCGCCGAAAAACAGGTTCCGCAGCCGGACATCATCACCGAATCGGGCCGTGCGCTGACCGCCCATCATGCGGTATTGATCACCAACGTGACCGATATAGAATCGGTTTACACCAACCACACCGAGCTGCAAGCCCTGCCCGAACCGCACAACTTGGTCGAGCATTATCACGATGCGCAGTTCGATTTATCGGAAGCCCGAGCCCGGTTTACCCAGGACAAATTGAGCATTACCGGACTGGCTGAGGCGGAGAACAACTATGCGCTGTTGTGCCGCCAGCTTCAGAATAAGCTGAATCCCAACAATCAAAGCGAAGCCGCGATATTGCAGGAGCTGAACGAGAAACTGGCCGACAAGGTGTTTTGCAATTTCTCGCTGTTCCAGTCCATGCCCGACATCTGGGGTATCGATCAAATCTTCCCAATCATGCCGATCCACCGGCTGGACGAGCAGCCCACGCGCCGCGCCGTTATCCAGGATTTAACCTGCGATTCCGATGGCCGCATCGACCAATACATCGACGGGCAGAATATCGAAAAAACCCTGCCGGTGCATGAAATCGACAGTAATGAGCCGTACCTGATCGGCTTTTTTATGGTCGGCGCGTATCAGGAAATATTGGGCGACATGCACAACCTGTTTGGCGATACCCACTCCATCAACATAAAACTCGACGATAAGGGTTACCATTTTTATGACCTGCATGAAGGCGAACATGTCGATGACCTGCTGGACTATGTGCATATCAACAGCGAAGATTTGAAAACCGCCTACCGGGAAAAACTGGCTAACAGCGATCTTAGCGAGCAGCAACGGCAGGAATATGAGCAGGAGCTGATTGCGGGATTGACGTCTTATACTTATTTGGAAAAATAACATAAAAGTAAGGCTATCATGCTGCAAGAACAAATTATCGATGAAATCAAGCAAATCCCCAGCGACAAATTAATCCAAGCGGAACGGGGTTTGCAACCCCGTTCCTAACGTTTCTGTGATGTCTAAGCTGAATGGCTACGTGTCCAACGCAAAACGTTTCGGACGGGGCAACATGCCCCGTCCGGCTTTAAGGTAGGCCTAAAGTAGGTATAATACACACCATGAATAGCGCGGAACTTATTAAGCGGTTGCAAAATGACGGATGGGTTTTGCGAGGCGTCAAAGGCTCGCATCATGTGTTTACGCACCCCGCCAAGTCCGGGCATGTCAGTGTGCCGCACCCGCGCAAGGATTTGGGAAATGGACTGGTGAATAAACTATTGAAACAGGCGGATTTGAAATGAGATACCCGATTGCAATTGAATCAGGCGATGAAGCCCATGCGTATGGGGTAGTTGTACCCGATCTGCCGGGCTGCTTTTCGGCAGGCGATACCTTGGATGAAGCGATAGGCAACGCCAAGGAAGCCATCGAATTGTGGATGGAATCGGTTATCGAAGACGGCGAGCCTATTCCAGAAGCCTCGTCCATTGCCAAGCATCAAGCAGACCCCGAGTTTGCAGGCTGGATTTGGGCCGTTGTGGAAGTGGATTTGTCCAAGCTGTCTGGCAAAGCCAAACGTGTGAATATCACCCTGCCGGAGCGGGTTTTGACCGCTATCGACCAAGCTGCAATCCGTTTTGGAGACACCCGTTCCGGCCTGTTAGCGAAAGCGGCCCTGGAGTATGTCGAGCGCCACCCGTCGGTTTGATGCGCCTAAAATTCCAAGCGGAACGGGGTTTGCAACCCCGTTCCTAACGTTTCTGTGATGTCTGAGCGAAGAGGCTACATGTCCAACTCAAAACGTTTCGGACGGGGCAACATGCCCCGTCCGGCTTTAGTGAATCCATGGCTTCCAAACTTCAGATTGGAAGCGAAGAAATAGCTGACGAATCGGCACATCCTTTAAAAACAGGAGAAAAACTATGCAAGCTATCGAATTTGAAACCATTGCCCATGGGCACACCATCCGAATTCCCGACACGGTGCCGGATGGGGTTCGTCTGAGAGTTCGTCTGTTAATGGATGAGCAGCCTGCCATAACGGCGGAGGGTGACTTAAAAGTCCAAGCGGGACGGGGTTTGCAACCCCGTTCCTAACGTTTCTGTGATGTCTAAGCTGAGTGGCTACGTGTCCAACGCAAAACGTTTCGGATGGGGCATGTTGCCCCGTCCGGCTTTTGGCGGTTGCCCCAGACTAACCATAGCTGCGATTGAAACGATGATTTTAGGAGAACATCGTGCCAACAATTTCCATGTTTTACGGCATTCTAATCAAAATGTTTTTTGATGACCATGCACCCCGCATTTCCACGCAGAATACGGCGAATATGAGCTGGTCATAACAGGCGATGCGCCTAAGCGCGTTAAATCAATGGTTTTAGAATGGACAGCTTTACACCAGGAAGAGTTATCGCACGATTGGGATCTTTGTAAAAACATGCAGCCACCTGTTGCTATTGAACCATTGGAGTAACGCCATGTTTTATATTATTAAAACCATAGAGCCGAATGCAACTAATTACAGCATCAAAATAACTTATGACGATAATGTCACTATCATTGCCGATTTTAAAGAATTGATCGAAAAAGGTGTAATGACCTTATTAAAGAATCCTGCTGTTTTTAATCAAGTACAAATAGGGAATAAATGACGTTCCATTATATGGCAAGAACAAGACATTGATTTTTGTGCCGATAGCTTGCGATTAAAGTTTTACCAGTCACATGCTGCGTAGGTAGTTGATGGTTAATGTGTTTAGTGGTTGTACCCAGTCAAATCAATATCACCCTGTATTGGAATGATCACATCCACCTCATTTTTACGCCCAAGCGGGATGTGACAACATGCTCCGTCCCACTTTCGGTATTAAACAACCTCGGGAAAATAACATGAAAGCAGGCATGATCGGCCTAGGTGCGATGGGCATCGGCATGGCGAACAATATCGCCAAAGCCGGATACTTAACCGGCGTTTATAACCGCACGGCGGCAAAGGCGCAAAGTCTGGCCGAAGAATTGAATATCATAGCCTTTGACCAGCCGGGGGCGCTCGCCGCGAACGTCGACATAGTGCTGATTTGCGTCTCTGCCGATCAGGATGTGCTGGCAATGATTGAGGCGATAGCTAAAAACATCAAGCCCGGCACTATCGCTGTCGACATGTCTACGGTCAGCGGCGATACCGCGAAACAAGCCGCTGCTATGCTGGCCGAAAAACAGGTCGCTTTTCTTGATGCGCCGGTATCCGGCGGCGTTGAGGGCGCTAAAAACGGCACTCTGGCGATGATGGTCGGCGGCGATGCTGATGCACTGGAAAAAGCCCGGCCAGTTCTGGAAACCATGACCCGCTGCATTATGCACATGGGCGCAACCGGTTCAGGTCAAGCCACCAAGGCGGTTAATCAAATCATAGGCGCGGGCATCAATCAGGCGGTGACTGAAGCCCTGGCTTTCGCGCAGGCTCAGGGTCTGCCGATGGAAAAAGTGATCGAGGTCATCTCCGGCGGCGCATCGGGCAACTGGTTTTTGCAGCATCGCGGTTCCACGATGACCCGAGGCATCTTTGCTCCGGGCTTTAAACTTGCGCTGCACCATAAAGATCTGAAAATCTGCCAAAGCATGGCGAAACAAACCGGCGCATCGACTACGCTGATTGACATGACTATTGCCGATTACGAGCGGTTAATGGCGGAAGGTTACGGCGATGAAGATATTTCGGCGCTGTATAAATTGAAAGCTATAGACTAAAAGCCATCGACTGAAAGCTATAGATTCGGATTGAAAATTAAAATAGACCTGTTAAAGTCAGGCGTACTTTAAACATCAAACAAGGAATAATTATGCCTGATTACAAAAGATACCAGTGCGGCGTTTGCGGCCATATTTACGATGAAGCGGAAGGCGATCCTGATTCAGGCATTGCGCCGGGCGCCTTATGGAAAGATATTCCCGATGATTGGCGCTGCCCCGAATGCGGCGCAGAAAAAAGCGAATATGATTTGCTAGGCTAATCAATCCTTACCGGAGCACAGTATGCAGATTGTTATAATCGGTTCAGGCGTAGCCGGTGTCAGCTTTACCGAGAAGTACCGCGCGTTATCGGCCGACGATGAGATTACGCTGGTAACCAGGGAACGTGACGGCTATTATTCCCGTCCGCTGTTGTCCCGTGGTTTCACCAAGCCCGATATTGAACAATCCATCATTCTGAAACCCTTTGATAAGCTGCGCGAAAACAATATCAATGTGCTTTGCGGCGCCGAAGTAACGGCCATTAACCGTGCAGACAAATCCATTGCGATCAACGGTTCCTGCCAGGAAAAAGAGCTGCAATACGATAAACTGATCATTGCGCAAGGTTCTTCCGCGTTCATTCCGCCGCCATTCAGGCCGTATGAAAAGCTGTTTTTCAGCCTGAACAGTCTGGTCGATTTGAAAGCCTTGCGTAAATTTCGACAGGGCTTTTTAAATCAAAACCAACGCCCTGACTGGGCGATTGTCGGCGGCGGTTTAATCGGTTGTGAAGTAGCTTCCGATTTAGCGGCGGCGGGCGATAAGGTTACGCTGTTTCATGCGATGGACCGGTTAATGGAGCGTCAACTGGTGGCCGAGGATTCAGCTTTGCTGCTTAAGGTGTTGCAGGATTCCGGCGTTAAGGTGCTGCTAAATCAGGCGGTACAGGAATTCATCAAAGAGGAAGACAAGGTTTGCGTAAGAACCGAGGTGACGGCCGAGTTTGACGGCCTGATAGTCGCCTGCGGATTTAAACCGCGTACCGAATTGGCGGAACTTGCAGGCCTGGAAATAGGCAGGGGCATCAAAGTTAATCAGCAAATGCAGACCAGTGACGAATCCATTTACGCACTGGGCGATGTGGCCGAGTTGCCGAACGGGAAACTCTATGCCTTTATTTTGCCGATACGCAATCAGGCCTTATGGCTGGCGGAGTTTCTGACCGGACAAAAACAGGGTCGCATCGGTTCCCTACCGATTGCGACACTTCTGACCTCCAGGGAGGGAGGAAATGCCGAGGACTGCCGGGAGCAGTCTCGGCCGCCATCCTTGGCAGTCGACGCTTGGACACCGCCGGTTTTCACCACCAAAGCCAAGGTGCATGGTTTTGAGGCGGTTCATCCGTATAATGTTTGATACAACCAGGCGAAAGGCGAAGGGCGAAAAAAAACGCTTTTTGCCCTTCGCCTTTCGCCTTTTACCTATAACATGACCCAAAACCGTTACTCTGACGATGAATGCGCCGCCATTTATCGCGCCATTTACGAGCGTCGCGATATGCGCCATTTTTTGCCCGATTCTATCGATCCCGAGCTGTTACTTCGCCTGCTTAATGCCGCGCATCATGCACCCAGCGTCGGTTTTATGCAGCCGTGGCGGTTTATGCGCATCAGCTGCCTGGAGCTTCGCAAAGCCATACACACGCTGGTCGAACAGGAACGTATCCGCACTGCCAAGGCATTAAACGAACGCGAAGACGAGTTTATGAAACTAAAAGTGGAAGGCATACTGGAGTGCCCGGAAGTGCTGGTCGCCGCCTTGTGCGAACAGCGGGAACAGTATATATTCGGCCGTCGCACCTTGCCGGAAATGGACTTGGCATCACTGGCCTGTGCGATACAAAACATGTGGCTGGCGGCAAGAGCGGAAGGCATAGGCTTGGGCTGGGTGTCGATGTTTGAACCGGAAGCCCTGAAAACCCTGTTAAACATGCCCGAAGACAGTCAGCCGTTCGCGGTTTTATGCCTCGGGCATGTCGATAAATTCTACGACAAACCGATGCTGGAACAAGAGCAATGGGCGGATCGTAAAGACCTTAAAGATTTATTATTTGAAAATATTTGGAATACACCGTGCCGCTAAATTTTGCCATCCCCCCGCTCGCATCAACACTTAGAACCTCTTTACAAGCCAAAATCGACCAGAAAACCAAACCGCGAGGTTCTTTGGGGCAATTGGAATCCCTGGCATTACAGGTTGGATTGTGTCAAAACAGCCTGACTCCCCGCTTAAACAAACCGTGCATGCTCATTTTTGCCGGAGACCACGGCATTGTTGAATCCGGAGTCAGCGCTTATCCGCAAGCCGTTACCGCGCAAATGGTCGCCAACTTTTTGGCCGGCGGTGCGGCGATCAGCGTTTTTGCCCGCCAACACGACATAGAATTATTAATTGTCGATGCGGGAGTCAACGCTGATTTGAGCAGCCATCCCAAGCTGATTAATGCAAAGATCGGCAAAGGCACCCAAAACTTTTTAACCCATCCTGCGATGACCGCCGAGGAATGCGCCAACGCCCTGCAAGCTGGGGCAGATCAGGTTTTGCGGCAATATGAAAGCGGCTGTAACTGTATCGGCTTTGGCGAAATGGGTATCGGCAATACCTCATCCGCAGCAGTGCTGATGCATCGTTTAACCGGTCTGTCGTTGGTGCGCTGTGTCGGCCGCGGTACCGGTTTAAATGATGGGCAGTTGCAACACAAGTTAATCGTATTGCAGAGGGCGTTAAATAAGCATAAAGATGCGACCGAGCCTTTAGGCGTACTGGCCACTTTCGGCGGTTTTGAAATCGCGATGATGGTCGGCGCTTATCTCAAAGCCGCCGAACTGGGCATGCTTATTTTAGTCGACGGCTTTATTGCCGGCACCGCGCTGTTGGTCGCCAACAAACTGTATCCTCAGGTGCTGGATTATTGCGTATTCAGCCATGTTTCCAGCGAACAGGGGCATCAGGCTTTATTAAATCAGTTCAATGCAAAACCCTTGCTGAATCTGGAATTGCGCTTGGGCGAAGGTTCCGGCATTGCCCTCGCCTACCCGCTGCTGCAATCGGCGGTAGTGTTTTTGAACGAAATGGCTACGTTTGCCGAGGCTGGGGTTGATCGTTGAAAAAACAGGTGAAAGGCGAAAGGCTCAAGGTTTTTTTACCTTGAATTTTTCGCATGCTTTGAAAGTATTCTTCTCGTTCCCCAGCGCTACGTGGGGATGCATCCAGGACGCGCCGCGTCCTGAAATGCTGCAACCACAGCCGAATCGCACCCTAAGTCTTTACGCGGCGCAGCGCGCCGATACTGCGTTCCCACGTAGCACGTGGGAACGAGGTAATAATACTTCAGCGTGGAAATGCAGCTAATGATGTTTCTCCGCCGCGTTTGGCAACGCTGGAACGATAAACAACTATTCTTATTAGCCCTCAGCTTCTACACCCGCCTACCCCATCCTCAATCATTGGATTACAAACAGCTGCCTCAGGCAGCCGTTTACTTGCCGTTGATCGGTTGGCTGGTTGGCGGCATCACGGCTTTAAGCTTTTACTTGGCGGATTTAGTTTGGCCGCAGGCTACGGCGGTGATCCTGGCGCTCATCATCGGCATTTTGCTGACCGGCGCATTGCATGAAGACGGCTTTGCCGATGTCTGCGACGGTTTCGGCGGCGGCATGAATAAACAGCGCATTCTGGAAATCATGAAAGATTCCCATATCGGCGTTTACGGATTTATCGGGCTGCTGTTGATGCTGTTGTTGAAGATCAGCGTGCTAGTCGCAATGCCTGCCGCCATAGTGCCTTTAGTATTGCCGGCCGGACACAGCATCAGCCGCTTGTCGCCGTTGTTGCTGATGCAGCGTTATACTTATGCGCGTGGAAATGACAGCAAAGCCTCGGGCGCGGTTTATCGACCCAACTTCCGGGAATTGGCTTTTGCCGCAGTTATAGCGTTGTTGCCGCTGGCGTTGCTACCGGTATTGTGTGCGGCGGCAATTATCCCCGTATTGGTTGCAACCCTGCTTCTGGGACATTATTTTTACCGCCGTATCGACGGCTATACCGGCGATTGCCTGGGCGCAAGCCAGCAAGTTGCCGAGACTGTTTTTTATTTAAGCGTGAGTGCCTTATGGATATTTATTTAATTCGCCACACCCAAACCGCTACCGATCCGGGACTGTGTTACGGTCAAAGCGATATTGCCCTGGCGGACAGTTTTCCCGACGAGATGGCAAACCTGCATGACAAACTGCCCGAGTTCGACGAGGCCTGCAAGGTTTTTAGCAGCCCGTTAACACGCTGTCTGCAATTGGCCGAGACGTTCTCAGATACGGTGACCACCGATGTGCGGCTACAGGAGCTTGATTTCGGGGAATGGGAAGGCAAACGTTTTGATGACATTGATGCCGATGTTTTACAGCATTGGACGAATAACTTTGTGACCGCAGCCCCGCCGAACGGCGAGAATTTTGAAGATTTGTATCAGCGTGCGAACAGCTTTTGGCAGGATTTATTAGCCACCAAAGCAGAGCAGGTTTTGGTGATAACCCATGCGGGCATTATTCGCGCTTTGCTGGCGCGCGCTTTGAATCTGCCCTTAGCCAATTCGTTTCAACTGCGGATTGATTCGGGTTCCGTGCATAAACTGCGGCAGGCTGACGATTACCTTTACATCGAATATATCAATCTATAAATGAACCGTGTTTACATACGTTACAAAGCAAGCTTTGAACTCCGGTATCTGGAGTCCAAAGCTTGCTTTGGCAAATACTTAGGTTATCAATGAACCACGGCGGCAATATTTATCAGTTTGCCCGGCGACTCGACTGCCTGCCGGAACAGGTGCTGGATTTTTCGGCCAACATTAACCCGAAGCAGGCGGTCGATTTAAATTGCCTGCAACAGGTGCAGCTTACACCGTATGCCGACCCTGATTACGGCTTGTTAAAACAGGCGATTGCTCAGCGCTATCCGGTTCCTGCGGGCGTTGACATTGAACTGTTTAACGGTGCAAGTGCGGCTATCTTCGCCTTGCTGCGCAGCTTGCAGCCGAAAGACCTGGTTTTGTATACGCCTTTGTATGGCGAATATGCGCATATTGCCGGGGAGCTGGGTTGCAATGTGCATAACATCAATCGATTCGCCCAATTGACGGCAGATATTCCCAAACACAGCACGGTGATTTTTGTTAATCCATCCACGCCGGACGGCCAGCTTTACGATCTGCAAGACTTGTTGGCAAAATGGCGAGCGGCAGATTGCACCATTATTATTGATGAGTCGTTCCTTGATTTTTGCAAGATCGATTCGGTTACAGGACACATAGCGCATTACGATAAACTTTATGTGATTAAATCGTTAAGTAAGTTTTACGGCTGTGCCGGTATCCGCATCGGCTTTATTCTGGCGGCAACAGCGGCGATAAAGGAACTGCATCGCTTTGAACCGGCATGGAAGTTATCCAGCCTGGACATAGCCTATATGCAGCAGGCGTTGGCAAATACCGCTTTTATTGAGCAGACCCGTCAGCAGACCGCGCATTTACGGGATTTATTGCATCAAGCGCTGCAAGAATCAGGTTTGTTCGATAAGATTTATCCGGGACAGGCCAATTTTTTGCTGTCGCGCTTGGCAAACGGCGGTGATGGTTATCGGTTGCAGGCATTTGTGGAGCCTTCGCGAATTTTAATCCGCGTCTGCGACAATTTTGAAGACCTGGATAAAAGCCATGTGCGTTTTGCCGTGAAAGATGAACAGGCCATAGCCCGACTTGCACGCAGTTTAAAAGAGATCCGTTTGTGACCGTAGGCCGGAATAAGCCTGTTTGAGCGAAAGCGAAAACTGGCGTTTCCGGCATTACTGCGCGAATTGCCGGAAACGTCCATCCTGCGCTACGCTTGGTCGGCTTTATTCCGGCCTACGCCTGGGCAGTATGGTCGTGCGGAAATATCAAACCAAACTGATTTGTAGGATAAAACTTCGCGCCTTCGTGGTGCTTTATGTCATATCAGCTCTAAAAAGAAACTACCAATGAAACCATTAGCCGTCTTCGGCACCAGTTCAGATGCCGGAAAAACCACGCTGGTCATGGCCTTGTGTCGGATTTTTGCCGACCGGGGCTTGAAGGTCGCACCGTTTAAGGCGCAAAACGTCTCCAATAATTCAGCGGTCACCAAAGAAGGCCGGGAGATTTCCAGGGCGCAATGCCTGCAAGCCGAAGCCGCACGGGTGGAGCCGAGTTACCTGTTCAACCCGGTGCTGCTTAAATCGCATGGCAACGGTTCGGTGCAGGTGATTGTTAACGGGCTGGTTTATCAAAACCAGTCGATTGCCGCTTATTATGCTGAAATCGACCGCTTGAAACAGCAGGTCAAGCAGGCATTTTCTCAGCTAAAGAAAGACTATGATCTGGTAGTTGCAGAAGGCGCCGGTTCCCCGGTCGAGTTGAATTTGCTGAACAAGGACTTGTCCAATACCTTTGTCGCCAACAGCTTCAATACCAAAAATATCCTGGTGGCGGACATCGAGCGCGGCGGCGTGTTTGCGTCGATTTACGGCACGCTGGAGCTGATGGATCCGGTCATGCGCAGCAACCTGATCGGGGTGGTGATCAACAAGTTTCGCGGCGACCGGCGTTTTTTCGACGAAGGCGAAAAGATCATCGCCGAGCGCTTCGGCGTTCCCGTTTTAGGTGTGCTGCCGTTTAAGCCGCTGAATATCGACATGGAAGACTCCCAATCGTTGCGTAATTATCAGCAACGCCTGATTGATGCCAAAATCCGCGTTGCAGTTATCGCCTATCCGGGCCTGAGTAATTATAACGACCTCGATGTGTTGATGGGCGATCCTGAATTGTACGTCGAATTGATCCACGCCTACCGCCCGCTGGAAAGCTTCGATATGGTGCTGCTGCCGGGCAGTAAAACCGTGATCCGCGATTTGCAATGGCTGAAAAAACAGGGCTTGTTCAAGGAGATTTTACAGCTCAACAAGCCGGTATTCGGTATCTGCGGCGGCTATCAAATGCTGTGTCAAAGTCTGCACGATCCTGATGCACTTGAGCATGAAGTCGCCTCAATGGAAATAGGCCTTGGTTTTATTGACGATACGGTGCTTTATCAAAATCCTAAAATACTCGCACGCGGACAGTACCAGCTGTTTTCATACGCCGAGATCAGCGGCTATGAAATCCATTGCGGCCGCATGGACAAGTATCCGCTGTATTATCAGAGCGACCTGTTCGCTGGAACCCATGTGCATGGGGTTTTTGATGACGATGCATTTCGGACCGATTACTTTAAAGCCATCAACCCGCAGTACCAGGGCTATACCTATTCGCATTATCGCGAGGCCGAAATACAGGGCTTTGCCGATATGGTCGCGGAAAACCTGGATATAACCGCCATTTTGCAAGCGTTAAAGGCTGACTGATGTTTGGAATCGCAAGCTTCAAAGCTTCCGCTCCTCGGCAATCGCTCCTGCATTGCTCTACCTCGGCAACTGCTCCCTGCGTTGCTCTACCTCGGCAACTGCTCCCTGCGTTGCTCTACCTCCTGCATCCATGCAGTCGTCCTGCATCCATGCAGCCGTCCTGCATCCATGGCAGTCGTGCTCACGCCCCTTACCTACATCCATGTAGGCAAAGCAAGCTGAACTCCGGTATCTGTATTTCTTGGAGTCCAAAGCTTGCTTTGGCCGTTTAAAACAGACCAAAGGCATGAGCAGCTACACAATAAAAGAAGGCCTGAGAAGTTGCGATGTTTTTTGAATTAGCGGCTTTAGCGTATCTTTTCGATATGTTTTTTGGCGAATTCCCCTGCAAACATCCGGTGGTATTGATGGGTAATTTTATTAATGCGTTTGAACGGCGTTTTTACAGCGACCGGATTTTGCCCGGCGCGCTATTGGTGACCGGCTTAAGCGCATTGACCTTATTGATTAGCGTCACCCTGGTTACTCTGTGCGGCTTCTTGCCGACCTGGCTGTCGCTGATAGTTTTGGCGATACTCGCCTCCACCGGTCTGGCCATGAACATGTTGCACGAAAGCGTCGCCGCACTGTTAACCGCCGAACAACCCAAACAGGCGTTAAGCTATCTGGTCAGCCGCGATACCAAGGACATGACCGAAACCGAAATCTATAAAGCCGGCCTTGAAACCTGGGCGGAAAATCTCAGCGACGGCGTTATCGCGCCGCTGTTCTACCTGTTGCTGTTCGGCTTGCCGGGGATTGCCGTGTATAAAGCCATCAATACTATGGATTCGATGATTGCCTATAAAACCGAACGTTATTTTTATTTCGGCAAAACGGCGGCCATAGTCGATGATATTGCCAATTACATCCCTGCACGGCTAACTGCCTTGATAATCGTTTTATTGGCGCAAGACAGACAACGCGCCTGGCAGTGTTTATGGCGCGACGGCAATAAACTGGAAAGTCCCAATGCCGGCTACCCTATTGCGGCGATGGCCGGTGCCCTGGGCGTTGCGTTGGGCGGCGATGCCAGTTATCACGGCCAAATCAAACATAAGCCGACGCTGGGCTTGCCTGTCAATCCGGTCGATAAATCTACATTAGCCAAAGCATTGCAAATGAAAGCCGGCATTAATCTGATCGTTCTAAGCCTTTTGGCCGCCGGAGCCTTTCTGTCATGAAAACACTGTTTACAGGCGGCATCAAAAGCGGCAAGTCCCGGTTGGCGGAAACGTATATTTTAGAACAAGCTACAACAGGTAAACCGTACTATCTGGCGACTACCGAGTTTTTTGATGATGAGATGCAGACACGAATACTCATTCATCAACAACGCCGCCAAGATTTATTTGTCACTATCGAAGAACCCGTTAAACTGTTTGAAGTATTACAAAAATGCCGGAGACCGGTATTGATCGAATGCGTGTCGATGTGGCTGAACAACCAGCTTTATCATCAAATCCCCGAAGCGGACATTTTGCAAGAACTGGAAGCGGTGCTACAGTTATCTTGCGACATGGTGCTGGTGCATAACGAAGTCGGACTGAGCGTCATTGCCGACAACCGCTTGGCCAGACAGTTTGTCGACCTGTCCGGCAAAGCCGCTCAACTAATGGGACAGCATTGCGATCGGGTGTTTTTTTGCAGTGCCGGCTTAAAGATAAAAATGAAATAGATGCCAGTGATACAGAATATAAATAAATTCCGTATCGATTAAATACATTTAACAACAAAAGAGACCACCGTGAACAACACAGGCTATAAACGCTTATTTAAACTGGCTTTAACACTGACTCTTACCGGATGTGCCGGCAATCCGGCGATTCAAACCGATGCACCGTATCACAATACAGCCACTATCCCTGATCATGTTACTGAACATCAAGCTCAGGGTTTAACCGGGACTTACGCCAACTCGTTGGCTGTGCGGAACTTTATCCGCCATATGGTGCTTGAACACAGATTTTCGGAAAGCTATTTAAACGGCTTGTTTTCCAAGGCCCAACGCTTGGATTACGTTATTCGTCTGGAAAATCCACCGCAATACCACGGCCCTAAACCTGCCCACCCCAAGACTGGAGGCTGGACGCGCTACCGCCAGCAATTTATTACCGAAGCACATATCAATAATGGGGTAGCCTTTTGGAGTAACAATGCGGATTCTATCCAAAAAGCCAGCGTTACTTACGGTGTTGATCCCGAATATATTGTTGCGATTATCGGCGTAGAAACTTTTTTTGGCCGCAATATCGGCAAAACGCGTACTTTTGATGCCCTGACTACACTGGCATTCGACACCCAACGACGCGCCAAATTTTTTACTGCGGAACTGGAGAATTACTTGCTGATGACCCGCGAAGAAGGCTACGAGCCGCTGCAACCGGTGGGCTCCTGGGCCGGAGCGATGGGGTTAGGTCAATTTATGCCCAGCAGCTTCCGGACTTTGGCGGTCGATTTCAACAACGATGGACACCGTAATCTTTGGGATCAGTGCGATGCGATCGGCAGCGTAGCGCATTATTTTTCGCGTAACGGCTGGCAAAACAGCATGCCGGTAGCGGATCAAACCAAAAGCTATAACGGCGGATCGACTATTGAGTTAAGCGTAACTAACGGGAGTGAATACTGGCACGTCCATCCCAATTTTAAGGTGATCAAGAAATACAATAACAGCGATAAATACGCGATGGCGGTGCATCAGTTGGCGCAGGCTATTAAGCAGCGGCATTTGTAAGGCATCTTAAAACATATCACCACGAAGACACGAAGGACACGAAGTTTTTACTTTTGTTTTGTTCGTGTCAGCCCAGTAGGATGGGTAGAGCAACGCGAAAACCATCGCATTAATGCTTGAATATTATGGCATTTTATCCTTGCGTTTCACTTTGTTCGGCATATTCCCTGAGGTCAATACTGTTGACTTAAGCAAAACACACCTTATTTCTGTGAAAGTTACATTACATCAATGGTCAACAGAAATGAATTCACCTGTCATCCTAAGTTTTTATAGTCAACTCATTAGCCTTTTGCCTTCATTTTGCCAAACGGTTGATAAATCGAAGAAGGAGTATTTTACCCGAACTCGCAAGCTACCCTTACCCAGACTCATTGCGACTCTTTTACATCTAACCGCTGGTGGTTCGCGCCATGACGGAGTGGATATTAAATTGGGCGGTTTGTTCAACCTATCGCGGCGTAATGGCCTGTGGCCGAAAGCCCAAACACCGCATCGCAGTGCGCTGACCAAAGCCCGTAACAAACTCAGCTGGGAAGCGTTCGCCGAGCTTTTGCGTAAAGTCGTCGATTTGGCCTATCAAGTATTCCCGCAACGTGACGAATATACGTGGCGTGGTCTGTCGGCCTTTGCTTTCGACGGTTCCAAGTATACCCTGCCGGCAACCCCCGAACTCCGCGAGACATTCGACCCGGACAGTGGACTGGACAAACCGGGCAAGGGGCATTATCCGCAAGCCTTGGTAAACACGGTGTTTGACGTATTCCGAAGAATGCCGGTGGGTCGAACTGTCTGCCCTATTAAGGGCAGCGGTGAACGCGAGGAGGCTCTTAAGCTACTGGATTTACTGCCATTAGCTTGTGTTTGTCTGTTCGACCGTGGCTATCCAAGCTATGGTTTTATTCATGCATTGCTGCAACAGCCTCGCTATTTTTTGATGCACTGCCCGGCGCAATCCACGTTTCCAGCCGTTGAATCTTTCGTGCGGAGCGGCCAAAAAGACGGTTTTATATGGCTCATGCCCAGCGATATGTTTAAGCGCGGGCTGACTAAAGCTGAGCGCAAAACGCTAAAATCCATCAAACTCCGGATTATTCGCCTAACTCATCCAGACGGCACACTATCTGTGTTGCTTACCAATCTGTTCGACAAAAAGACCTTTTCTTGCCAAAGCGTTATCGATCTCTATTATCGTCGCTGGGCTATCGAGAACCATTACCGCGATGAAAAAGTTGGCTTCGAGATCGAACGTTTTCACAGCAAAACCGTCAATGGCGTCCAGCAAGAGCTGTTTGCCATTCTTATCGTTTGCGTCATTGCTCGTATTGCTACCGCACTGTCCGTGCCATCCGAAGCGGTGGAAACCGGACAGTGCCACAAAGTTGATTGGCGGTTTGCTACGCGAAACCGCCCTACACCTACACCATGCTACAATTTGTTTTTTATGATACGGATGTGGAGCCGGTATATGCCCAACTATCGACGTAACTTTGTGGCGGGTGGTTGTTTTTTTCACCGTTAACTTGTTGGAACGGCAACGGTCCTTGCTGACTGATCATATTGATTTGCTTCGTGATTCGGTACGCCGGGTGCGTCACTTGCATCCATTCCACATTGATGCCTGGGTGGTTTCACCCGACCATCTGCACTGCATCTGGACACTGCCGCCGGATACCGATGATTTCCCCATGCGTTGGCGTCTGATTAAATTGCTGTTTTCTAAAGGTTTGCCGCACACCGAACGCTTATCGGCGACCCGGCAACGGCGCGGCGAACGGGGTATCTGGCAACGGCGTTATTGGGAACATACCATTATTACTGATCGTGACTACACTCAACATATAGACTATATTTACGCTAACCCACTCAGACATGGGTATGTGCAACGGATTTTCGATTGGCCGTATTCAACTTTTCATCGCTATGTTGCCGACGGTATTTTGCCGCTTGATTGGTGCGGCGATACGGTCGATTTACCAACTGTTTCGGAATGATCGATTGAAAGCTGTAAGGGGATTCGCCGCTACGACTTGTATGATTAAAACCAAGCTGGACAGATATTTGCTCCTGCAATATCCGCATTTACCACATTCCTGTGGATTATGCAGGAGATAGATCACCAAAAGTAGGCGCTTTAGGCAACGCAGGAGCAATTGCCGAGGCAATCCACCATGATCGGGGTGATCTAAATTGACCCCCGCTTGGACTTTTCCACGCGGGGAGTTGTTGATGCCTGACTGTTTTTGATGTTGAAATAATGGGGGTCTGGTTAAAATATCCGCCACCGCTTTATGTCGTTAAGGCACCGAGGTGCAATAGACCCGGCCACTCAAAAAATGGTGTGGATTTTGTTGTTTAATATCGACAACATTGCTATCCTTTTACAATGAATATCTCTTATGTGACACCCGTTCAACAAGCTCAAATCCACGCTCAATCCGGCCAATTTATTGAGATGCTCGCGATGTGTGAGCAGATAGTGGAAACGAATACCCGTAACTCAGACGTGTTACTCAACATCGGCGTGCTATTACAGAATTTTGGTTTTATCACCCGAGCAAAGGAGTGCTTCATGCGTGTGCAGGTACTGACTCCAGACGACTTGAGTTCACGGGTGAATCTCGCCAATATTGCCCGTGATATGGGCGAGCATGCTGAATCTCGGCACCTGTATTCCAACCTGCTGATACGCTTCCCCAACAATCCGGTTATACGCCGTAATGCGCTGGTGAGTCTGGAATATGACTCAGTAGTAACGGATAAGGAGCGGCTTAATATGGCACTGGCTTGGGGTGAATGGGCAGTGGTTAGTGCGGGTGGTATAAGGCCACGCCCTGAATTGAGTCCTCTCAATAATCGCCAACTGCGTGTTGGCTATGTTTCTGCTGATTTCTGCCAGCATACCGTAGGTCTCTTCGTCAAAGATGTACTCAAAACCCATGATCCTGCCCAGGTGACAGCTTTTGCCTACAGCGCAGGGCAGGTTAAGGATTGGGTGACGGATGCCGTCAAGTCTTATACTCAGTTTCGTGATGTTGCAGCACTAAATGATTTTGCACTCGCTAAACTTATTCGTGAGGACAAAATTGATGTATTGGTGGATCTTTCCGGTCACACTGCCGGTTCACGCTTGACGGTTTTTACTCATCGTCCGGCACCGGTTCAGGTGAGTTGGCTGGGCTATTTTGCCACTACGGGTCTTTCCTGCATGGATGCTGTACTGCTGGATCAGTGGCATGCACCACCCGATATTGAAGCACAGTTTATAGAATCCATTGTGAGATTGCCAACTGGCCGCTTCTGCTATCAACCTGTGCCTTGGGCTCCTGCTGAGGTTGCTCCGTTGCCATGCTTGAAGACGGGTCATATCACCTTTGGTTGCTTCAACAACACTGGGAAGTTTAACGCTGAGGTATTCGATGTGTGGGCAAGGATACTGGCAGCGGTGCCTGATTCCTGTCTGGTACTTAAATGGCGAACTTTCAACGACGACAGTTTTGGTCAGTCGGTACGGCAAGCGTTTACCACTCGCGGTATTGCTTCTGATCGGCTAGAGCTGCGTGGTCCTTCCTTTCATGTTGATGTGTTAAAAGAATATGCCGATATTGATATTGCACTTGATCCATTTCCGTTTACCGGTGGGTTGACCAGTTGTGAGACGCTGTGGATGGGTTTACCTGTTGTGACCTGGCCGCAGAGCCAGGTAGTTAGCCGACAAACATTTGCATTTCTTTCTGCAATTGGCTTGCCCGAATTAGCGGCGCAAGATGCCGATGATTATGTGCGTATTGCCGTGGCGCTGGCTGAAAACAAAGAGTATCTAGCCGTATTAAGGAAAGAAATGCGAATGAGGATACAGACCTCGCCGTTAATGAATTTATCTGACTTTACTCATCAGCTTGAGCAGTGCCTGATTGACCTATACCAAGAACTCTACACCGATGAGAAAGACAATATGATCAGCAAAACCATCCTTCACATTGGCCCTGGCCATAGAAAAAACGGATCGAAACTGCCGCAAGTATTCCTAACGCCGGATTGGCGTGAAGTGCGCTTGGACATTGATCCTGATAATGAACCGGATATTGTTGGATCAATGCTGGATATGGCAGCAGTTGAAAACGGAAGCGTGGATGCTATCCACTCTGCTCACAATATTGAGCACGTTTATGCTCATGAAGTGCCGATAGTTTTGAAGGAATTTCTACGTGTGTTGAAGCCTGACGGTTTTTTGTTAGTCACCTGTCCAGATTTGCAAACTGTTTGTGCGTTAGTAGCTGAAGACAAATTAACTGATGCGGCTTATACCTCTCAAGCAGGCCCAATAACCCCGCTGGATATTCTATATGGTCATAGAGATGCGCTGGCGCATGGGCATCACTACATGGCGCACAAGTGTGGATTTACTGAAAAGACATTGACCCAAGCACTTCAATCTGCGGGGTTCCGGAGTATCGCTTCGATGCGTAGACCACGAGGGTTTGATTTGTGGGTAGTGGCAAGTAAGAGAACAATGGATGAGGCAGAAATTCGTGAGCTTGCAGGGAAGGTGTTGCCGAAGTGAAGCTTGTTGATGATTAAAGATTATTACCGAGTTTTAGGGCTGGCTGATACTGCTGAAGATGTGGTAATACGCGCGGCATTTAAGTTGCTTGCCCATCGCTATCACCCGGACAAGTGGCTTGAAGAACAAAAAACAGCCAATCGAATGATGGCTGAAATCAATGAGGCCTACAGTACTTTATCGGATTCCCTGTTGAAAGCAGCCTATGATCAAAAAAGGGTGCGTTATGAATCAGATTCGGATTTTTATCTAATTCTAGGTGTGTTAGATAATGTTGACGTCCAGATGATTCATGCGGCCTATAGGGCGCTGTCCCAGAAATACCGAAATTCACCAAGCCATAATTTAACTGAAAAAAGGTTAATTGAAATCAATCAGGCACACCAAGTCTTAGCCGATCCTGTCAAGCGAAGAGCTTATGACATTAAACTGAAGACTGCTTCATATCTTTTTCGATCAAGACAAGGTCCCGGACTCGGTTTATGGAGAGTATATTTAGCCTATAACTTGGCTTTCTATATCTTTATTGCGGTAATTTATGTGCTTGTTTGAATGGACCATTACCTCACATACACACATTAGTTGGAGGTAGGTTAATTCGTGGGGATACCTCAGAATCCAATACTGTTGACTTTAGAGCGTCAGCCCCTTCTCCCTCAGGGAGAAGGCTGGGATGAGGGGATACAAATAAGCTTTTTTCCTTATTTTGATTTCCCCTCACCCAACTCTCTCGGCAACTGCTCCTGCGTTGCTCTACCTCCTGCATCCCTGCAAGTCGTCCCGCTGGAGAGGGCTTTGCATTGCTTAAGTCAACAGTATTGACCTCAGGATCAGGTTCTTTAAAGTATTATATTTGTAGATGGCAAGGCAGATAAGAGTTTTATTCTTAAACTCGACAAACAAAATATCTGGTGAACCAGCCTAACGTTTGCTAGTGGTGATTTAGAAAAAAGGCCTGATAGCAATTGCCTAAAATTATGAAGCTCTTAGCGCAAACCTTCCGATAACCATTGACATCTATAAGGCATTTAAGCGAGAGGCGCAATAGCTGCCTTCCATAATCACGATGATGCCAAGGAAGAAGCGTTAAGAAGCGGTTATTTTGTGTTGCAACGTAGCGGTGATCTGGTTCATGCCGAAAGTAGCGAGCATTTGACGGTGTTGTAACCTCTGTTTGGATGCTCTCGTGCGTTGTCCAAATCAGGCCAAAAGGCCGCTATGATCAGATATAATGGTGCGCATTGCAGTGAGCTTTATTATGCCTTCGCCAAAGCTACCGCCCACCGGATTGAACATATCGAGATAGAAGATTTCGTTCGGCTCGGCGAGATGATCGGCGATGATCTCCACCGGGATGACTGCTTGGTTCTCGTTAGGATAGAGTACCAGTGTGCCGCTGGCAGCGATGTAATCCTGGCCGGCCTTGGCAGTGTCGTCACGAGTTGCGTATGCTACGCTCAGCAGTTGGTTTGGGTCGCTACGCACCCCGGTGAACTGCAGCAGAAAGTAGGTGTATGTAGTGTCAATGTTGCTCTCGACGATATTCGTTTGGACTTCACTGGGTTTCGTCGGCGCATTCTGGTACTGCGCCCGCTGACTCTGGTCTATCCATTGCTGGTAGTTGCTTATGCGCTGCCAGGCGCCAATCTCGCCGAAACTGCTGTTAGTAATCCCGTTAATGTCAGGATGAATATTGCCTTGACTAAGACTGGTGGTGTAACTTGCAATACCGGCTATCTGTCCGTTAATAAAGGCGGGGCCTCCGCTGTCTCCCGGAGAGATCATTCCTTCATTCTGCCCTAAACCTAGTCCGGGGCGATTTATAAGTTGCCCGAGAGCATCTTGAGCACTATTGCCGTTGTCGAAGTCGGCCACCAATTGGGTGCCCGTCGTTGGTGTCCAGGACATCGTCGAACCGAACTGGCTTTTGAGCGTGGCGGCATCGGCATCGAACTGATTACTGGCCTTCAAGCGCAGTGGACTGCCACTGTAGGTAGTCAGCGTACCTGTGTCGCCAGTACCTAGTTGGCCGTAACCTACCATCGTCATTGTTTGTCCAATTTCGTCGCTGCTACGGTAAAGGCTGTAACGATTAGCAGTAACTGGCGCACTGCTTGAAAGGGTCACCAAGGCAAGGTCATTGTTACTCTGGGCATCGTAGGTCGAGAGCAGTGTGATATGACTGGAGGTCATGGTCTGGCTGCCAGCCGTTGTTTCAAAATTAACATTGACGCTACTGGATGTGGAGTTGGCGAATAAGTGCGCCACCGTCAGCACGGTTCGGCCATCACTGAGCAGGACGCCTGTGCCGTAGTAGCCATTTACAGAGATGCGTACCACGCCATCGTAGCCCTCGCCGATGTAGGCACGGTTACGGGAATCGGTGTAGGGGGTAACGGTGGTGACCATAGGTACAAAATCTCACAGATTGCCTTGAGTCGACAAACCTAAACGGATAATGACAATTACCCAAGACGGTTTTATTTATAAATATTGATGCTGAGTCAATTACAAAAAAACAATAATGTACTCACGCAGTCTGCTTATAATGTGTAAAAGGGCAGCTATCAGTAGCATGTTGAGGCTAAAAACAGCATCAATGCCCAAAATAAATCATACCCAACACCCAAGCATTATACAACAGTGCACGAAAACGGCTGTAGGGTGTAAATATTCTATCATAAACAATTTACGTCGTTTTTTCGGTGTCCGCTGTTAATCACCGGTTTCGGTTTTGCACTATATGCAAACAGTTTTCTTTGCGAAAGGTGTGTTTGATCATCGATTGTATTGCGATCCCCGGAGGGATTCCCGTTATTCAAGCGTGACAAACTCTCGGCTGTCGGTACCGATGTCCGGAATTTTGAATCTGGGAGGTTATCCAAGCTTAATGTTGATGCCATTGCTGTTGTTGGGGTAAAATACAAAGCCCATAAAAATGGGCTGGATAAATTAGATCGTAAAATGAAGTATTTTAAACAGTTGTTTCTGATCTATCAGTCATTTAAGCAATATGGCGCCATAGCGGCCTCCCATATCAATGATGATGCCAAAGAAAAAGCGTTAACGCGGTTATTTTGTTTTGCAACGCAGCGGTGATCTGGCTCATACCGAGAGTAGCGATTATTTGACTGTGCTGTAAGGGCTGTCCGGATATTTAAAATCTCCTAATTGAGAAATAAAGCAGCCTACTACTACCACCAATACTGTTGACTTAAGAGCGCCAACTCCTTCTCCCTCAGGGCATAGGTATCTACATAAGTCCGGCCCCTTGTCTCGTTCCCACGCGCTGCGGTCAACGCGCCGAAATGCGGAGTATATAGAGCAGGACGCGGCGCGTCCTATAACGCATTCCCACGCAGCGCGTGGGAACGAGAGCGAATG
>JAURZV010000014.1 GCA_030653175.1 Methylobacter sp. | reverse complement strand
GCCAGCAAGGTTAATCTTCTGTTTGTTGTCATTTTCATAGGCTTCTAATTGTATACTAACGCCGGTATACATTTAGATACCGGCATTAAAGTTAATATAACAATGTTTAATTAATGTTTCGTTGTGTTGGTCGGGACTCCGGTTATGCAATACGGACTAGGGTAAACGACCAGTCCGGCCGCCTCAATTTCACTGAGTATATTCATTAGATGAACTCCGGTACTTCATTGGAAACTGTATTTTTTATTACAGATGAGTTTATTGGGTCACAAGGGTCACCACCATCACCGGCGCGGCTTTGCTGGGTCACAACTGGGTCACATAATTTTTTATCTGGGTCACACAACAGTTTTTTAGTCACCGGCATGGCATAGTTAAAATGCTGTTCGCCTCTGTCAGCTCTCCATCACGAAACAAAACCACACCAGGCAGGAGCGGTAATGCATCTTCTGCGATTCGTTCCAATGCGTTTAAACGCCCTTTTAAGCTGCTCATTTCTTGACCTGCTCTAATTCGTCAATCCGCCGGGTAAGTTCTTGCAACTCAACCAATTTTCCTTGATTCGATAATGCCGTTATTAACTGCGCTCCTATGTCCGGTGGAATTTGTCCTTTCATTGTTGCCCGGATAATCTCACCGCCCTGTTCAGCCAATGAACCATTAACAGGTAGGCATATCGGCTGTGCTTGGGGTTTCAGTGTTGGACACACTCTATCAAGCAAACACTTTGCCGCTGCCACATCGCCAGCTTTGGCCTGTTCAATCAGGGTTAGGATAATTTCCGGCATCGCTTCGGCGATAGATTTTCTTAATAGGGTGGCCGGTGTTTTATCCTTTGGCTTTCCTTTGGGATTGCCGGACACGCCCGGCTGAAACTTTGTTGATTCTTTCATCTGTTCGATTCCTGTTTATTTCAGATTTATTTTCTTGAAAATGCCTATACCCCGAACCAGCTAAACCCGCTAAAGTATCTAAAAGGGGGTTTAGCTGGTTTAGCTGGTTCAAGGTAGGCGTGTTTTAGAGAAAAAAGGGGTTAATGTAATATTCTGGTAAAGGTGGTCGTCCGGTGGCTGGTTTCGGTTTTCTCTGCATCATCAGCCAGCTTTCATCTATCAGAATATTACAGGCCGCTTCTACTTCTGCCTTATCCTTTAACCCATGCCAGCCTTTATCATAAATGGCTTTGGTGGTGAATGGACTGGACACCCCCCCGGCTTTTATCTTATCCGCCAGCCTTACCGCCGCTTCATGTTCTGGACTCTCAGCCATTGCATAAATTCGCCTTGCATGTGATTCCAGATAAACACACCACTCAACCGCCAGCATTGCCGCCTGTGCTGATACATTGCCCTGCGCTTTACCGTCTGCAATGTCGATACAGTGGAATATCAAGGCCAATGAAGGCATCAATGAACGGAACTTCCCGAAGTGCTCAACCATCAAGGGGTTAGTTTCTTGTTGAATCTTGACGGTTTGTAACTCCGTCAGCCATTCATTAAAAATTGACTGCCCCGCATCATTAAAACGAAAGTAAGGTCGGTCGTCATACTCAGATTGAACCGCACCGGATCCGATAAAATCCAGTTCAGCCAATGCCTTCATAATATCGAAAGCTCGCCGCTTCTCTGCCTTATTTGGTACGGTGTCTATTAACTGCCAGCGTTCCGGTTCATCAGGCCACACGGCAAGCTGTAAGCGTTGCATCAGGCCGTCATTACTGCCATTCTGTGCTTGATACAGATACCGCCTTAACTTGTCCGGCTGTATGCCACCTAACAGGCTGATACAAATATTAGGTGCTTCGGTAAGGCCGCGCCCTATCTTAAAATCAGTATAAGAACCGTTACCATTCCAGCCTTCCAGAAAATAGGCGCGTTCATCTGCTCCGTCCTCCCTATCCCATTTAACCAATAAGGCGGTTAATTCATCCCTGAATGTCAACAGGCCGCGCGGGTTCTGGTTCTGTAAAACCGTCATACTCTGTACGCTGGTTTCATTAGTTTTGAATAGTCGCCGGGTGGCTTCGGGTTCGGCGTTCTCTGATAACTCCATGTAATCAGCTTTTAACTTCTGCAAGTCATCACCTTTTACTACGCCATCTTTGCCCTTACCCTTCGCCGCTTTGGATAGCTGCCCTTTTACATCATCAATCATGGCTTTGTTTGCCAGACTGTCGAACTCAGCCCCGGCTTTGTCCTGCTCGTACTGTTCGCCGTATTCAGCTTGCAGGCGTTCAAGTAAGCTCATAGGTTCTTTCATGCTTGGGGATTTCAGTACAACCGAAGGCCTCCCGATTGCCGCGCCCCATACATTCGGTATGATTTCCCAATCATCCAGCTTTTTAGGCCTGATACTGCACCCCGCGCCAATGATTGAGCCAACAATAACAATACTCGATATTGCCGCAAAATCGGGGGGTGTCTGCATCCTGTGCGATACATCAGCCAGCCAATGCCGGAACGGTTCTGGTATCAGTTCAGATTGTAGTGCTTGAACGGGTGGCGTTTTAGTTTCAATTTCTCCGGGTTTTTCCCAGTCAAAAACGCCAGAGCATGAACCAGCTAAAACCGCTAAATTCCAATCACTCGGTATTGGCTCGGCGTTTTTCAGCTCTGCCCGTAGTTCCTCCCTTAATGCTTCATGCAAACTTTCATCAATAGGACTGTAGCCGTCCCAGTCGTTTATTAAGGATTGCACCCAGTCCACTACATCACCCTTAACAGGCAAGCCGGACAATACAACCACCTTACATTGTGGCGGTGAATCTAAGGCCATTAACGCCCGGTAAACGTCCTGCATATAATGTTCGCCCGGCTCGTCTGCATCCGGTAACAGGTACACCAGCTTATAACCGTTTAAAGGTGTCCAGTCAGCCTGTTTTGCCGCCTGTGAGCCTCCAAGACTGCTAACGGCTGCAATGCCTACACTCTGCAAGGCTGCCGCCGCTTTCTCGCCCTCAACGATAAAAACAGCTTTATTCTTTGGATGTGCCGCCAACTTATCAAGCCCAAATAAAGGCCGTGGGTTTAACTCGATACCAGCCGCCCAGGTTGCGCCATTACGTTTGAAGTAAGGGACAATATCCTTTTTACCGCC
The DNA here is from genome assembly GCA_030653175.1 of Methylobacter sp. GTDB lineage: Bacteria > Pseudomonadota > Gammaproteobacteria > Methylococcales > Methylomonadaceae > Methylobacter_A. The sequence continues at coordinate 40,678 of JAURZV010000014.1, read as the reverse complement.
CCCGTCCTGATACCTTGCGACAGCCCCGAAGGGCGCGCCATCCGTAGCGCAATAAGTCCAAGCATGAATCAATGGTTTGCCGTTGTGGGTGCTTGGGATGTTCATATAAGCAACTCCCCGTCAATTTCCCAGCCGTTACCTGTAAACGATTCAGCAATAATTACCGTTTGCTTAGTTCCTGCATGGTTCGTTATTGTTAGGGTTAAGCTTAAAAGCTCGTCATCCTGTGCAATAACTCCTTTTTCACTCAAATCATCTGATAACAATTCCGCCAATATTCTTAATCTGATACTCATATTAAACCCCAGTCATCAGCCAGTTTTGCCAGTGCTTCGACAAATTCAAGCCCATACACGGCCATAGTGAAGGCGATAACATCACCACCAGCAATCCCACATGAAAAGCATTTAAACGCGCCTGTCGTCAGATTTACACGGAATGAACCGGGTTTATTGTCTGCATGAAAGCAACATAAGCCACCATCATTCCAATCGTGCTTTTTGAGCGTTGCGCCGGGTAGTTCATGCCGGTAAAAGTCAAACGGTGAAAGTGAGCGTTTGATATAATCAACATTCAGTTTTTTGTTAAGCATTACCGCCCCCTAAGTTCGTCGCTTGGGGGTGGCTGCTCTGCTCGAAAATATCCTCTTGTGCCGTTTGATGCATACATCGAACCAATCTATAAAACGCCACCCGCCCAAACCCTTTGCGCCGGTAGCTTATAATCGGAAGTTTAAAATCTCGCTTTAATACGTGAATAGCCGCCGATAACCGCCAGCCTCCCGCGTCAATTGTTTGCTTTAGCGTTGAAAGTTCCTCGCCTGCTTCAAGCCGCTGTTTGACTTCGTGCGCCGTCCAAGCTGATTTATTTGATAAGCCGCCCATGATTAGGCAGCCTTATTTTGTGATTCGACCCAGGCGAAAAATAAATCATCCCGAATTAAGACTTTACGACCAATGCGAACAATAGCCCCGGACTTGGCTAGGCCGTTGGTGTGTTCATTGAAGATAAGGGCGCGTAGGCCGCCCGTATTAAAGGCGGTATGCTTGGCTGTGAATTGTTGGACTGTTAAGTAAGCCCATGCTGTTTGAACTGTCATTTTTAAATACTCCGGTTACACCGCGAATCGTTGCGGTATGAGTATTTAAAGCCCTGTTTTTTCCCGATTCTTCAACCGGGAAAACTAGGAACATAATCGGGAATGTTATCGGGAATTTTGCCTGTTTTTTGCTATTGACACTGTTTTGTTATGGTGTGCGCTTGAATATGCCTACCTTGTTTAACAATGTCTTTTTTGGCATTTCTCCGGTTGTTCCTGCGCTGGTTATCCATTTAAAACCGGCGTTTTTTCCCGCTGTATAGCATTGAGTAATTGGGCTTCCATATCCCCCTGCATATTTTTTTAACCCATTAAAGAAAGCCGTTCCTCCGGGCTTCCCCTCTTTAATCCAAGCTTCTCTTAACCAAGCGGTTAGTTCTCGCTCATTCGGCTTTGTTCCTGCATCATCAACCGCGCCAGCATCCCCATCGGCTTTGATTTGAATTGATGGGTTAAGGTGGTCGGTGTCATCAATAGATAGCGGGTTGCTTGGGTGTCCATAATTTCCGGGCTGTACTCCAACCATTTTACAAATGCTCCCAATCAGATAACCTCTTGCCATAGCCCATTTAATACCTGTTGTGGGTGTGAACACTTCCGGCAATTCGCCCATGCTTTGCGCCAAAATAACGGCTCTCAATGCCAACGGTTCATTACGGGTAGAAGACAAGGTTATTGCTCTTACCAGTTCAGGCGCGCCCCAATACGACATATAGCAAAGCTCCCACTGTTCAAGGTACTTAGCGGCTTCGGCTCTTGTTGCTCCGTCAAACGCTTCGTTAAATTCTTCATCCGTTCCCATTTTGATTGCCCGTTGCAACATTTCGGCTGTTATCGGGTCATCAAGTCCTTCGGGTGTCAACCAATAGGCAAGGCTTGTAATTCTTTGAACGTTCGGCGCGGTTACTTCGATATAGTCTTTTGCGTTCTTCATCACACGCCCCCGAATATTTTAGCATTCATGCTTTCAATCACGCTGGACACATGGCCGTCTGATAAGTGGGCGTAACGCTTAACCATGCTTAAGGTTTTATGGCCTAGAATCTCGGCTATTTCGGCCAGTGAAGCGCCATTCATGGCTAAATAAGACGCTGTGCAATGTCTAAGGTCATGCCATGTAAAATCCGTTATCTCAGCAACCCTAAGCGCACTTGCAAAGGCCTTACGTAAATCAATCGGCTTTTGTGGGTTTCTGTCGCTTGGGAATAACAGCGTGGTATCAAGCCGCCGGACTTTGGCATGTTCTTGTAATAGTGATAATGCTAGGCCAGACAAAGGGACGCGCCGCCGTTCGCCGTTTTTGGTTTCGTGCAGAATTAAAAAACCATCCTTAAGGTTTACATCCCTCCAATTTAGCCCCATCAGTTCGCTTTGTCTCATGCCGCTGGACAATGCGACAATAACGCACGGATAAAGCAAAGGGTTTGGTGATTCTTTGCAGGCTTGCAATAATTTTGCTCGGTCGTCGTCATCAAGATAGCGAACGCGCCCCCTTGATTCAGTCGGCTTTTTAACCTTACGCATGGGTGAATCTTCCAGCCATTCCCACTCATTCACCGCAACACTGAAAGCATGGGACAAAGCCGCCAAATATCGCACTACTGTGGCCGGGTTCCTATGTTCACCGCGTGTAGTTGCGCCGCTTGCTAATTCGTCCCGGTACTGTCCAATCATTGCCGCCGTTACATCCGAAAGAAGATAAGCCCCCATCTTGTCCTTCCACCATTCGAGCTGCTGCTTTTGTTGCCGCGCCTGTTTTGGCTTTGTTGGTAAAATGTCCTTGATGTACCTATCGGCTAAATCTGCAAAGGTGTGTTTTTTAGCTTCGGCGGTTTTGAAGTGCCGCCCCTCTCTAATTGCGCTCTCGGTGTCTTGCACCCACTTCTTCGCATCAGTTAGCCGCTTAAAGGTTGCCGTTTGTGCTGGATAGCCTTTTAAACGAACTTCCGCCCTATAGCGTTTAGTTCCGTCTTTAGCTGTGCGTTCTGTGATAGTTGCCATGATTGCCCCTATGGGATAGCAACCGGCTTTTTGATATGATGTATTCAGCCATTGCTTAACCCTGCTTGTTAAGTGAATCGGTAAGGCCTTGTTTGGTGGTGGTACACCTGCAAGGCCGCTTTGTTTGTAGTGGTAGTAAATTAAAACTCAGCTTCCATTAATGCCTTAACACGCGCCGCCCTGATTTTCTCCTCAGTAACTAACGCCCATTTTTTGGCATCTAATAACCGCCTAAATGTTGCAGTTTGATGTGGATAACCTTTTAACCTAATTTGAACTGTGTAGCCGGGTGTTCCATCTTTAGCTAAGCGTTTTTTAATGTGTGCCATACAAACCCCTTTAATAAAAAAACCTTGAAGGCCGCTTTGTCTCTGGGTTTTTATTATAACTCTTGGCGCACTTTTGGAGCAATTGAATATAAAAAAGGGCAATAAATGGCAATAATGGACAACAAGACAAAACAGTTAAGTTGTTGAATTATTTATTATTGTTTGTTGCTGGTTGTTGCTGATTATTGGATTAATAGGACTGTTAATCATTAGGTCGGCGGTTCGAGCCCGTCCGGGGGAGCCAGATAAATCAAAGCCTTACATGAAAATGTAGGGCTTTTTTTTGCTTAATATTTTTCTGGGCAACCTCAGGGCAACTTTAAAACGGTCTGCTACAATGGTTTTCGCTTCAAAATCAATCAATAATTATTTTCTATTTACCTGCTGGGTATGCGCCTAAGTACCGTTTTGTTTAGCAGTTCTTTTTTGAGCCTGCTGAAGACATGGCTGCATTCGAACGCTAATGATCGTTGTTAAGTGAGAGAGAACCAGATTATCAATCGTTTTTATAAAAAACGGGGGCTATGATTATTTGACGGTACTGGTTTCGATAAATGCCTTTAAGTCACTGGTACGGTATTTGATCTGCCGCCCGATTCGGACATAGGGGATTCGTACTTCGCCGGTTGAGCGCCATTTGATCAAAGTTGCTGCCGGAATTGCAAGCAGGCTTGATGCGCCATCGGTGTCGGTCAAGGTGTCAATTTCCAGGGATAGTTTTTGTAATTCCATCCCATCTCCTTGCAAAGATTCTGCGATTTGCTGGCAAAATAGTGGATATTATCATCAGGTTAACCTTTTAATTTTTTAGGGTACTCATATGAGTATTTTTAAAAACAATGAGTTGAATTTTTATCTCTAATTTGGCATACACTCCTGACAATTTTTAACTACCGTTAAACAAGAAAATGTGGATAACAATCCATACCACAGTATTTATCATGTTTCCTGAAACGGTAATTTAGGTAATGCCTCATTCCCAGTGTCCCACTGCCACGAATTGATTTCGCAATTTTCAATAAGCGCCTGTAGATCATCGCCCGATAACACTAATAACATTATAAATCGTGCTATGAACCGCTCCGGCCCAACAAGCGAATTTGACGACAACTAAAGAGATAGGGGGTAACATAGCGTCCTGCTTTTACGCTCGGATAGGGTGGTAACATCAGGGCGGCTGCCTTTGACTGTTTGATTTATCGAAGAATCAATCAGTGATGTGCTTTGCTTGCAAATTGATTCCGATAGTTTTATGTGTATGTTTTGAATTGTTTATTATTTTGATGTGCTTTCCCTGATAGCGATATGCACCGGTTAGGTGGTGGCTTTCACTTAGATAATACGCATTTATTCAACAACGCCGCCATGAACTACGATACATCACTGAGGTTTTTATGACGACACTACTTTGGCTACAAACCGGTTCCTGCGGCGGCGACACCATGTCGATTTTATGCGCGGACAGCCCATCGCTGGAAGAACTCGTGGATGAATACAGCATCGAGATGCTCTGGCAACCATCCCTGTCCATAGAGCCCACGAGCCGACTGGACACTTTGATCGAGGAGATCAAATCTGATCAACAAGCCCTCGACATTTTATGCATTGAAGGCAGCATCATCACCGGCCCCAATGGCTCAGGCATGTACGATCCCTATCGTGGACGCTCCAAAATGAGCCTGGTCAGTGAACTGGTCGAAAAGGCTGGATACGTGGTCGCTCTGGGTACTTGCGCCTCATTCGGCGGTGTCCATGCCGCGCCGCCCAACCCGACCGACTGTCTCGGCTTGCAGTTCGACAAACAATCTCCCGGCGGGTTATTGCCACCCGAATGGCGATCTCGCAAAGGCCTGCCGGTCATCAATATCTCGGGCTGCCCCGCTCACCCCAATGCGATGACCAAAACGTTGGCCATGCTGGCTTCCGGATTGCCACTAGAACTCGATCATCTTAATCGCCCCAAGGCTTTTTTCAATAGCACTGTGCATCAGGGCTGCACCCGCACCGAATATCATGAGTACGACATAGAAGACACCGAGTTCGGCGATAAGGCCTGCATGTTCTTTAATCTGGGTTGCCAGGGACCGATCACGATGGCCATTTGCAATACCGAGCTCTGGAATGGTCGCAGTAGCAAGACACGGGCAGGAGTGCCGTGTTTCGGCTGTACTTCCCCCGAATTTCCGCTGACTCAGGATCTGTTCCTCACCGAAAAAATCGGCACCATTCCGGTACATCTGCCTCTGGGCGTGGAACGGGCCAATTACATGGCTTACAAAAGTCTGGCTCACGATGCGGCTCCAGACCGGGTGCTGAACAAGACGATGGATACTTAACCATGGCCAGACGAATCATTCAAATCGACCTTAACCGGGTCGAGGGCGATCTCGATTTCCAACTTGAACTGGAAGACAACAAAGTCGTCGATGCCCGTTGTATCGGTTCCCTCTATAGAGGGTTCGAACAAATCCTCATAAGCCGCAAGCCCAAGGACTCTCTGGTGATTACGCCCCGTATCTGCGGCATCTGCGGCACTGCGCAATTAAATGCCGCGGTGCTTGCACTGGAACATATCGGCCGCATTCCCGTGCCGCCCACGGCCATTCGCATCCGCAATCTGTGTTTGATGGCCGAGACGGTGCAAAGCGATCTGCGGCAATCGTTTATGTTCTTCACTGCCGATTTTTGCCACTCCAAATATATCCGTCGGCCGTTTTATGAAAAAGCGCGGGCAGCTTTTCTGCCGTTTAAGGGCTTGGTTCACCGTGGCGCTCTCGAATATTCGCGTCATATCGTCGAAATTATCGCGCTGTTTGGCGGTCAGTGGCCGCACTCGTCTTATATGCTGCCGGGCGGTGTGACTACCCCTGCGAGTAGTCGCCACATTATCGACAGCCTGTCCATTCTCAACAAATTAACCCGATGGTTTGAACAGACCATCATCGGAACAGATCTGGATGCCTGGCTGGCAGTACAATCCGCCGACGAATTCTTCACTTGGCTAACGGCGAAGGATGCTCATGCAGACAGCGCCATCGGACTGTTTACGCTGATGAGCCGTGACATAGGCCTGCAACACGTAGGGTTCGGCACTCCGCATATGATCAGCTATGGCGCTTATGACGACCCGGACGATGCCGGGACTTTTCCTCCGCATCGCAAGCACTTGTTCAGAGCCGGTTTCCTCAATGGCGATACCGGCGACATCGAGCCTTTCGAGCAAGCCGAAATTACCGAGCATGTGCGCTATTCCTGGTTTCAGCCATACTCGGGCGGACGCCATCCGTTTCAGGGGCAAACCATCCCTGATTATCAACCCCATTCCGACCGCTATACCTGGTGCAAAGCGCCCCGCTATCAGAACAAGGTCGTGCAAACCGGTCCCCTGGCAGATGCTTTAATCGACGGCGAGCCGCTGATCCGCTCGTTATATCAGGCGGAGGGGGGCAATGCCTGGCTGCGCCAGTTCGCCCGCTTACATCGCACTGCCCGGCTGTTGCATAAAATGCGGGAAACGCTGCACGAACTGGCCGCACAGCCTAACCAGCCGCACATGATCTCCCCCGACGAGAAAGAAATCCCCGACGGGGAAGGTTTTGGGCTGGTAACGGCGGCGCGCGGCGCACTGGGTCATTGGGTGCAAATCACCGACGGCGTTATTAGCCGCTATCAAGTCGTTACGCCAACCGCATGGAATGCATCGCCCAAAGACAGCGAAGGCCGGCACGGGCATTGGGAGAGCAGTTTGATTGGCTTGACCGTTGACGATCCGGACGACCCGGTGGAAATCGGCCATATTATCCGCTCCCATGATCCCTGTCTGGTCTGCACCGTGCATCTACTCGACACGGGTAAACGCATCACCGTATGGCCCTAAGCTATGGGTACACGCAATATCGTTTGTTTTGGCAACGAACTGCACGGGGATGACGGCTTCGGTAGCCGCATCTACGCAGAGCTTCGCCGGTTGACGTGGCCGAAAGATGTCGAAGTGTTCAATGCGGGCATCGCCGGACTCAATGCGCTCCGGTTTCTTGAGAATTGCAGTCAGGCGATTCTGGTCGATGCCATGGCCAACTTCGGGAATGTCGGTGAGATTTGCGTGTTGAGGCCGGAAGATTTGGCCGACAGACCGCAGCAGCTCACCGGTCATGGTCTGGGACTTCCGTATTTGCTGGAGGCACTTAAAGTCATCCGGGAACCACTGCCGGATATTCTGATCGTGGGTGTCGAAATAGCCGCCGTCACCCCCTTTTCCCCCGGTCTGTCCGATAAAACCGAACAGGCCGTACCCAAAACCGTCCAATTGATACGAGATCTTTTGTCGGAATGAGCCGTCAAAGTCCAAATTTTCGTGATGTCATCGTCGAAGCGGTAATGCTCCTCGACTTGGCTGATCCACCGCGCTGGAAAGGCCGCTTACGATTACCCGGCGAGCATCGCTCTATCGATATTCTGATTTTCAACATTCAGGGCGAATTTCAGGCCGTCCCGGCCCTATGCCCTCATGAAGGTTGCGATCTGACGCATTGTCCGCTGCTCAATGAAAATATCCTTGTTTGTCCGGCGCACAGCCGACGCATCGATTTGAAAATTTCAAAATTTCGTGTCCAAGAACACGACGGTCAATTTTTGGTGTCCCTGAACGAAATCAGCCTGTTTGGAACAGCTGAAAATCGGATCGAAAATATCTCCGGCAGCGAGGATTCTCAAACAGTGCTTCAACTGCGAGAGGAAATCGATAAACTGCGGCTGGCCAATCTGAAACAGGAAAAGCAAATTCGCGTCATCACCCAAAGCATGGATGCCACGCTCAGCGAATCGGAGCAGCAAAAGATAAAACTCAAAGAAAAGGTGGGTCAGCAGCATGCCCTCAGTCGCTTTGTTGACCGCGTCATGGATACTATTGACGATCTCCTGATCGTCATTGATACGGAAGGCCGGATTCTCCGGCTGAATACGGCGGTGGAGCGCGAACTCGGGCTTACTGAAGCTGAATTGCTGGGAACCTGTATCGACGAATTGCTGACTCCTCTCGAACAACAGCACCTCACAGGGCAATTGCCGGGTTTGCCCTGGCCGATCCGATCCGTGCTGTTGGAAACCGTTCGGCTTAACGGATACTATACCGGTGAACATGAGCTCTTGGGCAAAAACAGGTGCAACATAAAATCCATCTATTGGTTAAAGAGCAGTTTGTTGCATTCGGAGCAGGGAAAACTGGAAGGCGCAGTTGTGACAGCCTTGAATATCACCGAATTAAAAAACCGGGAAACTCAGCTGCAACTGAGCGCCAAAGTCTTCGAAAATAGTAGCGAGGCAATTTTTATCACCGATCCGCAGGGCACCATCATGGAGGTTAATGCGGCATTCTGCGCAATCACCGGCTATGAGCGTTCCGAAGTACTGGGCCGAAACCCCCGGATATTGAAGTCGAAACTGCACAATAAGCCGTTTTACAAACACCTGTGGCAATCGCTATTGAATGAGGGGGAGAAATCTGGGATCGCCGAAAAAACGGCGAATTCTGCCCGATGCTGCTCAGCATCAACGCCGTCACTGACAAACGGGGCCGGTTAACTCATTATGTGGCGATCTCCACGGACATCAGCCACCAGAAACAAACGGAACAGGAACTCAAACAGCTGGCGTACTACGATGTACTCACCAGTCTTCCCAACCGGTCTCTGTTCAAGGATCGATTTGAGCACGAAATTTGTTTGGCACAACGTAATAACACCCGTCTCGCATTGTTTTTTCTTGATCTGGATCATTTCAAGAGCGTCAACGATACGCTCGGCCATTGGGCCGGCGACTGTTTATTGCAAATCATCGCAACGCGTATTCAAAGCTGCTTACGAAAAACGGACACCGTTGCCCGTATGGGCGGAGACGAGTTTACTATCATCCTGCCCGGTTTAATCGGCATCACCGACGCCACCGAACTTGCCAGAAATCTGATCGGTGTTATGACAAAACCGGTGCAAATTAAAGACTACACGGTTTTTGTCGGCGTCAGTATCGGCATCGCCATCTTTCCCGATGACGGCAATGATTTCTACACTCTGACCAAGCATGCGGATACTGCCATGTATGCGGCCAAAGCGAAAGGCCGAGGCCTGTTTCAGTACTATGAAGCGGGCATGAACGAGGCGGCACATCAGAGGCTATTACTGGAAAACGCATTGCGATTGGCCATAGAACAGGAAGAGTTCCAGCTTTATTACCAGCCCAAATTCGATAGCGCCTTAAACCGAATAACCGGTGCCGAAGCGCTGATCCGCTGGAGACGTCCCGGCTTCGGCATTATACCGCCGGACCGCTTCATCGCTATCGCCGAGGAAACAGCTTTAATCATTCCGCTCGGGCAATGGATACTGAAGACAGCCTGTTTGCAAGCCAAGGTATGGGCCAACCAGCTGACAGGTTTCCGACTCGCTATCAATCTCTCGCCGCTGCAACTTCTGGCCGATGATTTTATTGCTGTTCTCGACTGCATTCTGGCCGAAACCGGTACCAATCCCGAATGGATTGAATTGGAAGTGACCGAAGGCTTGGTCATGCTCGACATCGAAAAAGCGACCGAACGATTGCAGCAAATCCGAGAGCGCGGTATTCACATCGCCATGGACGACTTCGGCACCGGCTATTCGTCTTTATCCTATTTGCAAAAATTGCCTATTCAGACGCTTAAAATAGACAAATCGTTTGTTCAGGCTTATATCGATGACCCCGCCTCGAACGAGGCGGCATTTATCAAGACTATCATATCCTTGGGGCAAGTTTTGAATATGAAGGTAGTCGCCGAAGGCGTAGAAACCGAATCCCAGTTGGCGCTGTTACAGTCTTACGGCTGCGATGAGATTCAAGGATATTATCTCTCGCCTCCGCTGCCTGCAGATGAATTTCAGAGGCGCTGGATTGATCATGGCGTTGTCGAATGAATCAAAGAATGGGGTTCTGTCGTATTAAGTGCAGGGGGGGCCGGAATCGGTTATGCCGGTCTGCTTTGAATGGCTGGCGTGAAACGATGATTGATACCAATAGGATGCGATTTCCGGTAGACATGGTTTTGGTGCGTATTTGTCGATCACTCATCTTGACAGGAAAGCGCGACAAGGCCGGATGGGAAAATGATACCCCTGAAAAATCCACATCAATAAACCCGTCCCACCCATGTGGACAATAATTCGAAAAGTGGAGGGCAGGGATAGTCATGCATGAACTATCGCTACTTGAGAGTGTGCGGGAAATTCTCGAAAAAAATGCGCTGAGCCAAAGATTCAGTAGAGTAATCACAGTGACTTTGGAAATAGGCCGGTTTTCCAATGTTGAGCCGGACGCATTACGTTTCTGTTTTGATGTCGTCATGAAAGATTCGTTGGCGGAACATGCCGAGTTGATTATTTCCGAACTCAATGGACTTGGGATTTGTCAGCAATGCCAACAGCAATCAGAAATGAGAACCTTATACGATACTTGTGTCTATTGCGGCAGCCCTTTTGTTAAAGTCATTCAGGGCTCAGAAATGAAGATCAAGGATTTAATTGTTATCTGAATTTTGCTAAAACGAAACACGCTTACAGGTCTTATTTGTCTATGTGAGGTGTCAATATTTTTCCGGGCGCAAAGTTAAGCTGATCTTAACTCCATTTTGTAGCCCACTGGCGGCATTCGTTTTACTGTTAATCATTCGGGCCTGTCCGGCGAAGCAAGTAAATAAAAAGCCTTATATGCAAATATAGGGCTTTTTTATGTTCAGGCTAAGGCGCTGGAGTGTTTGATGTGTAATTGGCTTGTCGAATACGCCGACCAAGCTTAGTAAGAAGGCATGCCTTTTTTGAATAACCGATATTAATCAACTGTCCATTGCACCAGGCCGCTGTATGACGTGGCAATAACAAGCAAGCCGAAGACTATGCGGTACCAGGCAAAAATAATGAAATCATGATGACTGATATAACGCAATAACGCCTTGATTGCCAACAGCGCGCTGAGGAATGCGGCGACCAGTCCTGCGGCAAAATAGGGGGCGTCGGTTGCCAGATCTAATAAATCGCGGTGTTTATATAAATCATAGATACTGGCGACAATCAGTGTGGGAATTGCCAGAAAAAAAGAGAATTCAGTTGCGGCTTTGCGCGAAAGCCCGAATAACAAACCGCCGATGATGGTTGCGCCGGAACGCGAAGTTCCCGGAATCAACGCGAAAGCCTGTGCGATACCGAGTTTTAACGCATCCAATGGGCTCAAATCTTCGACCTCAAAGATACGGATTTTATGTTCCCGTTTTTCCGCCCAGATAATTACGAAAGCGCCAACGATAAACGCAAGAGCCACCGGAATAGGCTTGAATAACACGGCTTTGATGTATTTGCCGAACAGTAAACCCAGGCTTGCTAAGGGTACGAAGGCAATCATCAGGTTAAAGGCGAACTTTTGCGCCGACTTTTGATTGGGCAGGCCCATAATAACGGCAGCGATTTTGGCGCGATATTCCCAGCACACCGCCATGATAGCGCCGACCTGAATAACAATTTCAAATAACTTGCCTTTGTCATCATTAAAATTCAGCAAGTCGCCAACCAGAATTAAGTGCCCGGTACTGGAAACCGGCAAAAATTCGGTCAGGCCCTCAACAATGCCCAGAATGATAGTTTTAATCGTTAATATAAGATCCATGTTTTATCGGTAAGGTGAGTGATTCGGGGTGAAAGTCCGTCTGCTCTGGTTTGAGGCAGCTTTATCTATAATAAACCGCCAGGTCGCAAAAAAACAAACATCCGATCAGTAAAACTCGAATTCATCATCCCGCTTTCAGCATCAAGATGACTAAAACGGGTGCATTGCCCCCCTCGCATTGTTTATACTATGCGCAATAATTAGAGCATTTCTGGCCTTGCTTTCACTATTTCAGTAAAATATCGGGTTACGACTGCATGGACAGATATTTGCTCATCGGCAACTGCTCCTGCGTCGCCTAAAGCGCCTACTGTTGGTGCTCTACTACAGGCCATCCATGGCCTTATGCAATATCTGCATTGCCCGCATTTATGTGGGTTATGCAGGAGATAGAGCAATGCAGGGAGCTATTGCCGAGGCGATGCATGAAGCAATTACCGATGCTACGCTCTTGTGCCCTATGGGTAAACTCAACCTACATTTTTAATCCATGCATATCCGCCGTAACAGGATCAATCAATGACCAATAGTTTAATCTCAAAAATCACCGGACAGAATGACGTCGATCCAGCAGAAACCAGGGAGTGGATTGAAGCGCTGCAAGCCGTGTTGGAACACGACGGCAGCGAGCGTGTACACTTCCTGATTGAGCGGTTGGTTGAGGTCACCCGGCATGCAGGATTCGACATTCCCTTCAGCGCCAATACCGCCTATATCAATACCATTCCTGTTGCACAACAGGCGCAGTTTCCCGGTGACATCGATATAGAGCACAATATTCGCGCTTATGTACGCTGGAATGCGATGATGATGGTGTTAAGGGCGAATAAGCACACCAACGTCGGCGGGCACATTGCCAGTTTTGCTTCGGCGGCTACTTTATATGACGTGGGTTATAACCACTTCTGGCATGCGCCTTCAGATCAACATGACGGCGATCTGATTTTTACTCAAGGTCATTTAACGCCGGGTGATTATGCCCGCGCGTTTTTGCTGGGACGATTGACGCTGGAACAGATGGATAACTTTCGTCAGGAAGTGAACGGCAACGGCTTGTCGTCTTATCCTCATCCCTGGCTGATGCCGGATTTCTGGCAGTTCCCGACGGTTTCCATGGGGCTTGGGCCGATTATGGCTATTTATCAGGCTCGTTTTATGCGCTATCTGCAGGATCGCGGTTTTGCCGATACTTCAAACCGCAAGGTCTGGAGCTTTCTTGGCGATGGTGAAACTGATGAGCCCGAATCTTTGGGCGCCATCGGTATGGCCGGACGGGAAAAGCTGGATAATCTTATTTTTGTTATCAACTGCAATCTGCAACGTCTCGATGGACCGGTGCGCGGCAATGGCAAAATCATTCAGGAACTGGAAAGTGAATTTCGCGGCGCCGGTTGGAATGTGATCAAGCTGGTTTGGGGGCAGCGTTGGGATGCGTTGCTGGCTCGCGATAAAGACGGGCTGCTGGCGGCACGTATGATGTCCTGTGTCGATGGCGATTATCAAACTTTTAAAGCTAAAAACGGCGCCTATGTGCGCGAACATTTCTTTAATACCCCGGAATTAAAAGCCATGGTTTCCGACTGGTCGGATCGTGACATCTATGAACTTAATCGCGGCGGACATGATCCGGTTAAAGTTTTTGCCGCTTTCCATGCAGCGGTAAACCATAAAGGCCAACCCACCGTCATTCTGGCTAAGACCATTAAAGGTTATGGCATGGGCGATTCAGGAGAAGCCCAGAATATCTCTCATCAACAGAAAAAAATGAGTCCCAGTTCGTTAAGTAACTTTCGCAGTCGTTATGCGTTGCCGGTTACTGATGAAGAGCTGCATGACCTGCCTTATCTCAGTTTTGCCGAAGGTTCAAAAGAACTGGCTTACATGCAGAAGCGTCGTAGCGAACTGGGCGGCCATTTGCCCGCCAGAAGGGCAAAATCTTATGCGCTGGATGTGCCGGTATTGAGTGATTTCAAGCCGTTGCTGGAAGCCAGCGGCGAAGGCCGGGAAACTTCCACTACCATGGCTTTCGTGCGCCTGCTTAACATTCTGACCAAAGATGAAAACATCGGTAAACGTATCGTGCCGATTGTTCCCGACGAATCGAGAACTTTCGGTATGGAAGGCATGTTCCGGCAACTGGGCATCTGGTCGCAGGTCGGTCAGTTGTACACCCCGCAAGATGCCGATCAACTGATGTTTTACAAGGAAGACAAACACGGACAGGTATTGCAGGAAGGTATCAATGAAGCGGGCGGTTTGTGCGACTGGATTGCGGCGGGTACCTCGTATTCAACCCATAACGTGCCGATGATCCCGTTTTTTATTTATTATTCGATGTTCGGCTTTCAGCGGGTTGGCGATTTAATATGGGCGGCCGCCGACCAACGCACACGCGGCTTTTTAATGGGCGGCACGGCGGGCAGAACCACGCTGAATGGCGAAGGCCTGCAACATGAAGACGGACACAGTCACTTGATGGCGGCAACCGTACCCAACTGCGTGTCCTACGATCCGACCTATGCGTATGAACTGGCGGTGATCATTCAAGACGGTTTGCGACGCATGTATGTCGAACAGGAAGATGTTTTTTATTACATCACCGTGATGAACGAAAATTATGCTCATCCCGCGATGCCTAAAGGTGTGGAGCTGGATATACTCAAAGGCATGTACAGCTTCAAAAAAGGCGCTAACGCCGCGCCTGTTCCCGACAGTCCTGCGGCATACACTCCATCCATGGAGATCGCCGCGCCTGTTCCCGACAGTCTTGCGGCATACACTCCATCCATGGAGATAAAGAAAGGACCTCGCGTACAGTTATTGGGTTCGGGAACGATTTTCCGTGAAGTCGAAGCGGCTGCTGAATTACTGCGCAATGACTGGGGCGTGGAAGCCGATTTATGGAGCTGCACCAGTTTTACCGAACTGGCCAGAAACGGTCAGTCCTGTGAACGCTGGAATCGTCTGCATCCAACCGAAACAGCCAAACAATCCCATGTCGCGCATTGTCTTGCCGATGCGCAAGGCCCGGTGATTGCCGCCAGCGATTACACCCGCGCTTTTGCCGAACAGATTCGCAGCTTAATTTCCGCGCCTTATACAGTATTGGGCACCGATGGTTTCGGCCGTTCCGATACCCGCGAAAACCTGCGCCGGTTTTTTGAGGTAGACCGCTACCATGTCACCATTGCGGCGCTAAAGAGCCTGGCAGACCTGGGGCAGTTCGATGCCGCCAAAGTGGATGTGGCTATTGCCAAATACGGCATAAACCCCGATGTAACAGCTCCCTGGCTAATTTAACGGAAGGAATTGAAAAATGGCTGCTCTAATTGAAATTAAGGTTCCTGATGTCGGCAATGTCGCGGATATTGATGTGGTCGACGTATTGGTTAAACCGGGCGACGAGGTAAAGCTGGAACAAACCCTGGCTGTGCTTGAAACCGACAAAGCCAGCATGGATTTACCCTCCAGCGCGGCGGGTACGGTGCAGGAATTGTTTATCAAGCCCGGCGATAAAGTCTCTGAAGGGACGTTGATTGCGACGGTATTGGCAAGTACCGAAGAGGCTAGTGCTGCAAAACCGGAACAGCCGGTACAGGAAGCAGTTGCGCCTGCGCCTGCACGGGTGGAGCCCGTCAGTGAACCGGTCGTTGTTAAACCCGAACCATTGCCGGAAACCTTGGCTGACAACGGTTCAGCAAGGGCGGCCCATGCCGCACCCGGTGTCCGGCTTTTTGCCCGCGAGCTGGGTGTTGATATACATAAAATAACAACCGGCAGCGGTCGCAAGGGGCGTATCTTAAAAGACGATGTGAAAAACTTCGTCAAGAAGGTTATGACTGAAGGCGTAGCCCAAAGCGGCACCGGAATTCCGTCCATGCCGACCGTCGATTTTTCAAAATTCGGCGATATAGAAGAGCAGAAACTCAATAAAATCAAGCGGCTGACCGGGCAGAATTTGAGTCGCGTGTGGCTGAATCTGCCGATGGTCACATACCATGACGAAGCGGATATTACCGAAATGGAAGCGTTCCGCAATGCGCTGAATGCCGAAAAATCCAAGGATGACATTAAAATTACCGGCCTGATATTTATTATCAAGGCGCTGGTTGCCGCACTGGAACAGTTTCCGCAATTTAACGCGTCACTGTCTGCCGATGGCGAAAAACTGATATTAAAGAAATATTTTAATATCGGTATTGCGGTCGATACGCCCAACGGGTTAGTGGTGCCGGTGTTACGCGATGTCAACCGTAAAGGCATCAACGAATTATCCGTCGAACTGGCTGAAACAAGCAACAGAGCCCGGCTGGGCAAGTTGATGCCTGCTGAAATGCAAGGCGGATGCATCACTATTTCCAGTCTCGGCGGTATCGGCGGCACGGCTTTTACGCCTATCGTCAACGCTCCCGAAGTGGCTATACTCGGCGTTACCCGAGCCAAAATGCAACCGGTATGGGAAGGCAAGGAGTTTGTGCCGCGCCTGATGTTACCGCTTGATCTGACTTACGACCATCGGGTGATTGACGGTGTAGAGGGCGCGCGTTTCATGGCCGCCATTAAACAGTATTTGGGCGATATTCGCAGGTTGTTACTTTAAAAAATAGAACGCTGATGACGCTGATGATTATGATTTGATAAGATTTTTCTTGAACACTCTGTGTTCATCATATCCATCTGCGTCATCCGCGTTCCATTATATTTGATCACACTGAGTAGTTACTTAACTTTACTTTAATCAGGAAGAATAATATGGATGCTAATCCAGCGATTAACGAGTCTGTGATACATGCAGAGGTTCTGGTATTGGGCGGCGGCCCCGGCGGTTATACGGCGGCATTCCGCGCTGCCGATTTAGGCAAGCAAGTGGTATTGATCGAGCGTTATCCGGGCCTTGGCGGAGTGTGTCTTAATGTCGGCTGTATTCCGTCCAAGGCTCTGCTGCATGTCGCACAGATTATTCACGAAGTCGATGAGTTCGAACAACACGGCCTCAATTACGGTAAACCGACTCTTGATATAGATAAAATTCGGGCTTGGAAAGAAAGTGTTACCAATACGCTGGTTGATGGGCTTGCCCGTTTGGTAAAGCAGCGCAAAATAACCTTGGTCCAAGGTACGGGACGATTTACTACGGACCACATGGTCGAGGTGAAAACCGAAACAGGCATACAAAACGTCAATTTTGATCAGGCGATTATTGCTGCCGGATCGCATCCTACTAAAATCCCGGTTTTCCCAAATGATGATCCGCGTTTATGGGATTCGACCGATGCGCTGGAATTAACAGAAATCCCCAAAAAACTGTTGATAGTCGGTGGCGGCATTATAGGTTTGGAAATGGCCACGGTTTACCATGCGTTTGGGTCGGAAATCAGCGTGGTCGAACTGATGGATCAGATCATTCCGGGTTGCGATAACGACTTGGTTACTCCTTTGTACCGGCGTATTAAAAAGCAATATAAAAACATCTGGCTGGAAACGCGGGTTGCCTCAATTGAAAAGCACGAAGACGGCCTGAAAGTTTCCTTCGACCGTGCCGGCTCCCAGCCGGCTGACGGCATACACACCATCCCTGGCGATAAAGGTAAAAGCGCGCCGGATTCGGCCATATTCGATGCGGTCTTGGTAGCCGTAGGACGCAAACCTAACGGTAAGTTGATCGGTGCTGAGCTGGCGGGAGTCAATGTCGATGAACTCGGTTTTATTGCTGTCGATAAGCAGCAGCGAACCAACGTTCCGCATATCTTTGCCATTGGCGATATAGCCGGAAACCCCATGCTGGCTCACAAGGCTTCTCACGAAGGCAAAGTTGCCGCCGAAGTTGCGTCCGGTTTAAAAGCGGGCTTCGATGCCTTAACCATTCCAGCTGTTGCCTATACCGATCCGGAAGTAACCTGGATGGGTTTGACTGAGAATCAGGCTAAACAGCAGGGTATAGACTATGACAAAGCGGTTTTCCCTTGGGCGGCCAGTGGGCGCTCATTAAGTCTGGGACGCAAGGAAGGCTTGACAAAAATACTCTGTGAAAAGGAAACCGGCAGAATTCTCGGCGCAGGCATGGTCGGTCCCAATGCCGGTGAATTAATTGCCGAAGCGGTACTGGCTCTGGAAATGGGCGCCGATGCCGAAGATATCGGTTTGACTGTCCACCCACATCCAATGTTATCCGAGACCTTCGCCTTCGCCGCCGAAATGATCACCGGCTCGATTACCGATCTTTATATTAAAAAATAAGGCTTAAAAGTAACTTCTCATTACCCACAGGCAACATTAGGAACCAAATCGGCTATGCACGGAATGCTAGCAAACAGGTAATTAAAAGCCTTTATTCACCACGAAGACACGAAGAACACGAAGCTTTATTTCCTCGTGTTTTCGTGTTGATAATCTTTTTAAGTTTTTTAACCTGTTATTAATGAGAAGCTACGCTTAAAAGTATTGTTACCTATATGGATGTAGATAAGAAGCCCAGGCTCTTTAATATGGAATGTTGCCTTTAACAAACAGCCGGATTTAAAGGTCGAGATAAGGCTGGATTTTCAGCGGCCTTGAGAAGTAAATAAATCCTTATTGGCTTTAGAACCTGTGTAAAATATCCACCAAGTCTGCATCTTGTTGCTTAATTCTGAAAAAATATGGCCCTTCTTTGCTACCGAATGTTAAGAGCGCGGTATTTTTTGGATATATAACGTCTTGCTTACATGGCTGTAGGTAAATAGACGTAAGCAGAAGTTTACAGTACAAGCCGTACAAAATTTTAATCCTCAATCAAATATTATTTTTCTTAGTCCAGCGGAATAACCGAGCACCCAAATGAAAACCAAGATAGTTACTGTCATTGCACTCGCTCTACTCGTATTCATTAATTTCAGTATTTGGAGTTATGTTAACAATCCTTTGCAATTGCAACCTTGGACCAAAACCACTATGGGGGTCACTTTCGATCCCATGAGAAAGCAGGACACACAAAAGAGCAATACCTTTCCCAGCGAAGCCGATATTGACCATGATTTGAGTTTGCTTGCCAATAAGGTTCACGCCGTTCGTACTTATAGTGTGCTTAAAGGGCTGGACAAGGTTCCTGAATTGGCCGCCAAGCATAATCTGAATACGACAGTGGGTGCCTGGATTGGCGATAATCTTGAGAAGAATCGGCAAGAAATCGAAACCTTAATTAATGTCAGTCGTCAGAATAACCCCAACATCGTTCGCGTCATGGTGGGCAACGAGGTGCTGTTGCGTAAGAATGTCTCGGAAGAGGCTTTGATTGAATATATTCGCGAAGTAAAGCGAAACACCTGGCGACCTGTCAGCACGTCAGAAACCTGGGATATGTGGATTGCTCACCCCAAGCTGGTTGACGAAGTCGATTTTATAGCCGTGCACATCCTGCCTTATTGGGAAGGTATAGCGGCCGAAGATGCAGTGGATTATGTTTTCGACCGTTACCATGACGTGCAAAAAGCTTATCCCAATAAACCTATCGTCATTACCGAGGTCGGCTGGCCTTCAGACGGACAACCTTTTAAACATGCGACGGCATCGGTATCCAATCAGGCAAAATTTCTGCGCGAATTTCTCAATCGGGCTGATGCTGAAAAAGTCACTTATTATATTGTAGAGGCGTTTGATCAACCCTGGAAAATGTCTTTGGAAGGCTCGGCGGGAGCTTATTGGGGTATTTTTAATGCTGACCGGCAGCCCAAATATCCTATGGACAGCGATGTTATTGCCATGCCCAACTGGGAACATTGGGCAACCGGCGCGGCTGTTTTCAGTGTCGTTCTAATGGGTTTGTTTTTATTTACCCGCAGCAGCTTAAAATTACCCGGTTTACTGTTTTTCGGTTTGATTGCCAATCTTGCGGCATCCACGATTTTCTGGTCTGTGTCGATTGGCGCCCAGCAATACCAAACCAACCTTACCATGGTCTTTTGGGGCATCCTTATTTTGATGCAGGTCATGGCGGCAGTCATCTTATTAATAGAAAGTCTGGAAATAGCCGAAGTCATCTGGCACCGAAAAACGGCCAGGACTTTTCAGCCGCTTATGCCATCCCCTGACTTTAAATATCCCAAGGTATCCCTGCATTTACCCATCCATAATGAGCCGCCCGATATGGTGCGCATGACGCTTGAGGCTCTGGACAAAGTGGATTATCCCAATCTGGAAGTGCTGGTGATGGACAACAACACCAAGGACCCTGCGGTTTGGGAACCGGTGCGTGCCGATTGCGAACGCCTGGGGCCAAAGTTTAGATTCTTCCATCTGGAAAACTGGCCGGGCTTTAAAGCGGGTGCGATCAATCATGCCCTTGAACAAACGGCTCCCGATGCCGAGATTATCGCCGTAATCGACAGCGATTACATTCTGTCGCCGGACTGGCTTAACTGCATGGTGCCTTATTTCGACAATGAAAATGTCGGTTTTATACAATCGCCTCAGGATTATCGCGACCGCGATCAAAGCGCTTTCAAGTCCTTTTGTTATTGGGAATATGCCGGATTTTTCAATATCGGCATGGTGCAAAGAAACGAATACAACGCCATTATTCAGCATGGCACCATGACCATGATCAGAAAGTCTGCGTTGCTGGAAGTGGGTAAATGGTCGGAATGGTGTATTTGTGAAGACAGCGAGTTAGGTCTACGTCTGTATGAAGCGGGCTATGATTCGGTTTACGTCAAGGATTCATTTGGAAAAGGCGTTATGCCCGACACTATGTCAGGCTACATGACTCAGCGCTATCGCTGGGTTTATGGCGCCATGCAAATCATCAAGGCACATTGGCGCAGCTTTTTACCCTCTAAAAAGCCCACGCTGACACCCGCCCAGAAATATTATTTTATTGCCGGATGGCTGCCGTGGTTTTCGGATGCGCTGGCGTTGTTATTTACCATCACCAGTTTGATCCTAACTGCCGTTATTCTTTACGATCCGATACACAGTGAACTTCCTGCCAATGCCTTTTTATTGCCGACGGTGGGAATATTCAGTTTTAAAATTATCCGTGGCTTATGGTTATATCAGGCCCGTGTACCGTGTTCCATCTGGCAATCATTGGGCGCATCACTGTCGGGATTGGCTTTAACTCATACGGTTGCCAAGGGTACCGTGCAGGGTTTGTTTACGTCGGGCAAACCGTTTATGCGCACCCCCAAGTTTGAAAAACACAGCCCTTTATTCGTCGGGTTGGTCACCATCCGGCAGGAACTGCTATTGTTGATATTGTTGAGTGTGGCTATCGGGATGATGGCTTCTTTGGAGCATTTTGACAATTTTAGCGGCAAATTATGGATAGCCATTCTTTCGGTACAAGCAGTCCCTTATGTTGCGGCCTTGCTGACATTATTGATCAGCATTGCGCCGGACTATAAAGCCTATAAACCCGAACTGGTTGCCGAGAAACCGGCTGCTAAATCCAAATACAAGAAGAAAAAGTAGGCCGGAATAAGCCTGTTCGAGCGACAGCGAGAACAGGCGTTTCCGGCACACTGACTGTAAATGTTGGGTTGAAACAGCATCAACCCAACCTACATAAACCCTACCTTAAACAACTTTCATCATTATGCAGGGGATTGTTGACCCGTGTGCTGATCGGGGTAATCTGCATGCTGCGGTAGGCGTCGGCAGCTAAAAAATCAGCTATCTCGACAATTGCGGTTTTTTTGTCCAGCCAACGATTGTAATCATCGGGCGTAATAATCATCGGCATCCTGTCATGAATAGGCGCTATTTTGTCGTTGGCAACGGTGGTGATAATAGCGCATGAATAAACCGTTTCCTGATCATGTTCCCAATGTTCCCAAATACCTCCAAAAGCGAACAAGGCATTATCCGGTTTGTGTATATGGTAGGGCTGTTTGCCGGTTATCGCCAGGGATGGTGTGTATGCCGCAAGCCGGCCGGGAGCTGGCGCGGCGTCGGTAGCCTGCCATTCAAAGAAACCGGTAGCAGGAATCAGGCAGCGTCGATGTTGGTAAGCATTTTTAAACGACGGTTTTTCAGTCAGGGTTTCCGCTCTGGCATTGATCAAGTGACTGGAAATTGCACGGTCTTTGCCTACAGGATGTAGGTAAGGGGCGTGAGCAGGAGCGGAAGCTTTCGACCAAGATGGAATTAATCCCCAGTGTAGGTTAACAGCCCTGTTGCTGCCGTCTTCCAGTTGCACGATAGCGAGAATTTTTTGTCCTGGCGGAATGTTGTAGTCAGGATTGTGTGCGGGTAAACTCAGTAATCTGAAATGATCCATAATCTGCTGCCCGGTTGCGATCAAGTTATAACGTCCACACATACATGCACCTCGAACTCATAAAGCTGGAAAAAACCTTCAATCCGTCGATTCTAACAAAGATTGATGATCCGCTGCTTGCGCAATACCAAATCGAACTGTGGATAAAACGGGACGATTTACTGCATCCTGTGATTTCCGGCAATAAATGGCGAAAGCTTAAATATAGTCTCGATCATGCACTGTCGTTAGGTGCGGATACCCTGATCAGCATGGGCGGTGCTTATTCCAATCATTTGCATGCTTTGGCTTATGTAGGTAAGGTGTTAGGATTGAAAACCGTCGGGCTTGTTCGCGGCGAACAACCGGAAATATTGACTCCGACTTTGCAGGATATGAAAAATTGGGGGATGGAGCTGAAATTTGTATCCCGCGCCGATTACAGGCTGCTCAGGCAATATAAGAACTGGCATACGCCGCATCAGCTCCCGGCCGGCTTAAAGCCTCGGCAATACTGGTTGCCTGAAGGCGGGGCGCAAGCATTGGCGTTGAAAGGTGTAGCTGAACTGGTTGCCGAAATAGGAATTCCATATGACACACTTTGCGTACCCTGTGGAACCGGAACGACTTTGGCGGGTATTATTGAAGCAGTTCCGGAACAAGTGTCAGTGCTGGGATTTGCGGCGTTAAAAAACGCGGGTTTCTTAACGGCGGAGGTTGACGCCATACTGTCACAATCCCGTAATAACTGGCAGATAAACTTGGATTACCATTTTGGCGGTTTCGCCAAAACCAATGCCGGGTTAAACGCATTTATTGACGACTTTGAATTAAAAACCACAATTCCTCTTGAACCGGTCTATACCGGCAAAATGATGTACGCCGTCTACGATTTAATCAAAAAACACTACTTCAATCCCGGTGAGCGTATTATTGCAGTGCATACCGGAGGCTTGCAGGGGAAAAGAGGATTTAGTTGATGAGCACACACAAACATAATACCAACTGATTTTGAATCTGAGCACAACATGGACATAAACGAAACAGAAGAGATAATCGATCTTCAAAAACCGGAGCTTTATATTAATCGTGAACAGAGCCTGCTGGAGTTCAACAAGCGGGTTCTGGCGCAGGCGAAAGATGAAAAAGTGCCGCTGCTTGAGAGGCTTAATTATTTGTGCATATCCTGTTCCAATCTTGACGAGTTTTTCGAGGTTCGTGTGGCCAGTGTTATCCAGATGGCGACCATCGATCCAAAAGCCGTCGGCCCGGATGGATTAACCCCTAATGAGCAGTTGGAGCTGATTGCCGTCCATGCTCATCAGCTGGTTGATGAACAATATAAAGTCCTTAACGAGATTTTGATTCCAAAACTGGCCCACGAAAATATTCGTTTCATTCGCCGTAAGGAATGGACCGAAGCCCAGCTCAAATGGCTGGAAGCTTATTTTAACGATGAGTTGTTGCCGATTTTAACGCCGGTTGGACTGGATTCCGCGCACCCTTTTCCACGCATCCTCAACAAAAGTTTAAATTTTATTATTTCATTGACCGGAAAAGATGCTTTCGGCAGAAATAGCGGCCGGGCTATTTTACAAGCACCTCGAGCTTTGCCCCGCATCATTCAATTACCTACCGAGGAAACGGGTAGCGGAACGACGGATTTTGTATTTTTATCATCAATTATTCATGCTTTTGTAGATCAGTTATTCAATGGCATGAATGTTAAAGGCTGCTATCAATTCAGAGTCACCCGGAATAGTGATTTTTTTGTCGATGACGATGCCATTGACGATTTATTGCTTGCCGTGGAAGGTGAACTGGCTATGCGGAATTACGGCGATGAAGTTCGTCTGGAGATTGACGCCAAATGCCCGGATGAAACAGTCACATTTTTGCTGGATCGTTTTGAAATGAGCCGTGATCGTTTGTTTTTGGTTGACGGACCGGTCAATCTCAACAGAATTCAGGAAATTAATGATCTGGTCGGTCGGCCTGACCTTAAATTCCCCCCCTTTAAGCCTGTTGTCCCGCAACAACTGGAACGCAGCAAAGACATATTTGCGGCAATTAAACGCCACGATATTTTACTGCATCACCCGTTTGAGTCCTTTTCACCGGTCGTTGAGTTTATTCGTCAGGCGGCGGTTTCCCCTGACGTGTTGGCTATCAAGCAAACGCTCTATCGTACCGGAGCCGATTCGCCTATTGTCAGCGCCTTAATCAAGGCGGCGAGAGCCGGCAAGGTGGTGACGGTGGTTATCGAGTTAAGGGCGCGATTCGATGAAAAAGCCAATATCGATTTGGCCTCCAAATTACAAGAAGCCGCCGTGCATGTGGTTTATGGCGTGGTGGGCTATAAAACTCATGCCAAAATGTGTCTGGTATTAAGAAGGGAGGGCAAGCAATTGCGTAATTATGTGCATTTGGGTACCGGGAACTATCATCCCAAAACAGCACAGATTTACACGGATTATGGCTTGTTTTCCTGCGATAAAGAATTAGGCGAAGATGTCCGGCGTGTATTTGCTCAGCTGACCAGTTTGGGAAAAGTGACCAGGTTAAATAAATTATTGCAATCGCCGTTTACCTTGCATAGCGGACTGATGGATAAGATTGAGAGGGAAATACTTCACGCCAAAAATGGAAAACCGGCAAAAATAATTATTCAAGTGAATGCTGTTGTTGAAGAGCAGTCTATTCGGGCTCTTTACCGTGCGTCACAGGCCGGGGTTGAGGTTAAATTAATTGTCCGGGGCGTATGTTGCTTAAGGCCCGGCGTTTTGGGCGTATCTGAAAATATAGAGGTGCGATCCATTATCGGGCGATTCTTGGAGCATGCACGGGTTTATGCGTTTGAAAATGGCGGCGACAGGGAAGTTTACGCGTCCAGCGCAGATTTAATGAATCGCAATATGTTCCGGCGTGTGGAAATCTGTTTTCCGATTGAAAACAAGAAATTGCAAAGCCGGATTTTGCAGGACTTGAATTTGTATTTAAAAGATAATACCCAGGCCTGGCTCTTACAGTCGGATGGCAGCTATCAGCGGTTGCAAAAAGCCGAGGCTGAGGAACCGATTCAGGCTCAGACTGTGCTTATGCATGAATTGCAATGACTATGATGCGCGAAATTGCCCAACTAGGGGCCAAGGTGCTCAGACAAAAAGCCGAAGCCGTTGCCGATGTGCATGATGTTGAAATTCGGCAAATAATCGAAGCGATGCAAAGTACCTTGGCAACGACTTCGGGAGTTGGCATTGCAGCGCCCCAGATCAGCGAATCAAAACAGATTATCATTATTGCGTCGCGGCCTACGCCCCGTTATCCATCGGCGCCATTGATGGAACCGACGGTGATGATTAATCCTTGTTTTCAGGTCTTGTCGGAAACACAAGAAAAGGGCTGGGAAGGCTGTTTGAGTATTCCAGGGATACGCGCTTTAGTGCCGAGGTATCAGGAAATAATGATTCGCTATACCGATCAACAAGGTGGTTTGGTGGAATCAAAGTTAAGCGGGTTTGTGGCGAGAATCTTCCAGCATGAAATTGATCACCTGGAAGGTAAAACTTATCTGGACAGGGTTGAGAATAATGCGGATATTTTTGCAGAAAGTGAGTACGTTAAATTGGGTGATGACATGCATGCGTGAGAAAGCTTCAGTTCCTCGACAGCTGCTCCTGCATCGCCTAAAGTAGCTCTCGGCAACCGCTCCATGCGTTGCTCTACCTCCTGCATTCATGTAGACAACGAGGGTCTTAAAAAACAAATGTACTATCGTCCTTACACACTTCTGTTGTTAAAAACGCGCTTATGTTATTATTGGCGGTTTTAACTACCTGGATTATTATAAATGGCTAAAGAAGATCAAATTGAAATGGAAGGGAAGGTGATTGACACTCTTCCTAATACCATGTTTCGTGTCGAACTGGAAAATGGTCATATTGTGACTGCACATATCTCAGGAAAAATGCGTAAGCATTACATCCGAATTCTTACCGGAGACAGTGTTAAAGTTGAAATGACTCCTTACGATTTAACCAAAGGTCGTATCACATTCCGTATGCGTTAATCCTGTGTCAACAGGATTAACGCAAGTTCCTTGAATAGCCAGTACGGCTCGACCGCCGTATTAAAAACCAGTCACTGCACTCCGCCGAATTAAAAATTGGCTTCAGGAACAATCAACTCAGCGCTTTCGATAGCGAAGTTCAGTTCATTATCCTTCACGTAAATTCGCACATGTCCGCCGTGCGCCAATTCGCCAAAAAGTAAGTCATTAGCCAGAGGTTTTTTGATTTTCTCTTGAATTAGTCGCGCCATCGGCCTGGCTCCCATTTTTGGGTCGCAGCCGTTTTCAGCCAGCCATAACCGGGCATCGGCATCCAATGCCAGCGTTACGTGCTTGTCTGCCAGCAAGGCTTCCAATTCAAAGATGAATTTATCAACCACGTGTCCGACAATTGAAATATCCAATGGTTTAAACTGAATGATGGCATCCAGACGGTTGCGAAACTCGGGCGAGAAGCCTTTTTCGATAACCTTCAAGCTGTCGGTGGCATGATCCTGATGGGTAAAGCCAATAGAGGCGCGACTGCCTTCTTCCGCTCCTGCATTGGTGGTCATCACCAGAATGATGTTACGGAAGTCCGCCTTGCGGCCGTTATTGTCGGTCAATGAGCCGTGGTCCATCACCTGCAATAACAGGTTGAATACATCAGGGTGGGCTTTTTCCAATTCGTCCAGCAGCAATACTGCATGAGGATGCTTGGTTACCTGTTCGGTTAATAAACCGCCCTGATCAAAGCCCACATAGCCTGGAGGCGCACCTATCAGTCTGGAAACGGTATGGCGCTCCATGTACTCGGACATGTCAAAGCGAATCAACTCCACGCCCAACACCTTGGCCAGTTGCCGCGTCACTTCGGTTTTTCCTACGCCTGTAGGCCCCGCAAAAAGAAATGAACCGATAGTCTTCTGTGTATCCCTAAGTCCTGCGCGGGATAATTTAATTGCTGATGCCAGTGCCGAAATCGCCTCGTCCTGTCCAAAGACCAGCATTTTCAGATTTTTTTCCAGATTAGCCAGTTTGTCTATATCATTGGAAGACACCGATTTTGCCGGCACTCGGGCGATTTTGGAGACTATATCTTCTATTTCGGCAACATCAATAAGTTGTTTGCGATCAGCCTCGGCTGTCATACGTTGTTTTGCAC
Source organism: Methylobacter sp. (assembly GCA_030653175.1). Lineage (GTDB taxonomy): Bacteria > Pseudomonadota > Gammaproteobacteria > Methylococcales > Methylomonadaceae > Methylobacter_A. Next base: position 13,120 of record JAURZV010000014.1, on the reverse strand, counting down.
CTGCCTCATCAATAACATCGATGGCTTTATCGGGCAAATGCCGGTCGGTAATATAACGATCCGATAATTCCGCGGCCACACGTAATGCTTCAGAGGAATATTTAACGTCATGATGTTCTTCAAAACGTGATTTAAGCCCTTTTAGAATCAGGATGGTGTCTTCAACGGAAGGCTCAAGTATGTCAATTTTTTGAAATCTCCGCGCAAGGGCGTGGTCTTTTTCAAAAACACCGCGATACTCCTGGTAAGTGGTGGAACCTATGCAGCGTAACTGTCCGGAAGCCAGCGCCGGCTTAATCAAATTGGACGCATCCATCACTCCGCCGGAAGCAGAACCAGCCCCGATAATGGTGTGGATTTCATCAATAAACAGGATCGAATCAGGTTCCTTGTTGAGTTGATTTAACAACGCTTTAAGCCGCTTTTCAAAGTCACCCCGGTATTTGGTGCCGGCAACCAGTGCGCCCAAATCCAGCGAATAAATCACGCTGTTCATCAGAACGTCCGGCACTTGCTCTTCAACAATCCGTTTCGCCAAGCCCTCTGCGATAGCCGTTTTGCCAACACCCGCTTCACCGACCAGTAAAGGATTATTTTTGCGACGACGGCAAAGCGTCTGAATAGTACGTTCAACCTCCAAGTCTCTGCCGATTAACGGGTCGATTCGACCTTTCAATGCTTCTTCATTGAGATTGGTGGTGTATTTATCCAGTGGACTGCCCGAAGCTTCGGCATCAGGATTGCCTGATTCCGGTGACCGGCTGTTTGCCGAATCATTTTCAGGATCAATTTTTGAAATGCCGTGAGCCAGATAATTGACCACATCCAGTCTTGAAATATCCTGTTTATTTAACAGATAAACCGCGTGGGAATCCTGTTCGCTGAATAAGGCTACAAATAAATTGGCGCCGGAAACTTCCTTTTTGTCGGATGCCTGTACATGAAAAACAGCACGTTGGAGCACCCGCTGAAACCCCAAAGTAGGTTGGGTTTCCCGCTGGATGCCCACCGGAATCAGCGATGTGGTTTCATCAATAAATTGCGTCAACTGGCCGCGTAGCGCCTTAATGTCACAGCCGCATGCTATCAAAATCGGCTGCGCAGACGCATTTTCGAGCAATGCCAGCAGCAAATGCTCAACCGTGATAAATTCATGCCGTTTATCATGCGCATTTTTAAAGGCATTATTTAACGTAATTTCAAGTTCTTTACTTAACATACACTCTCCAACCTACACTTCTTCCATCGAGCACATCAACGGATGATGATGTTCTCGTGAATAGTCATTAACTATATATACTTTGGTTTCAGCAACATCTTTAGAATACATTCCGCATACACCAACCCCTTGCGTATGTACTTGCAGCATCACCTGAGTCGCCTTTTCTTCAGACATGGCAAAAAAATCCATCAAAATCTCAATTACAAAATCCATGGGCGTAAAATCATCATTTAACAAGATCACCTTGTATAAAGGCGGTCTCTTCAGCTTAGGTTTGGCTTCCTGAACAGCCAAACCGCCATCTCTATCTTTGAATGGATCAAAATCGGGCATAATTGTAATAATAAAATATTTAAGCTTCTAACATAGTGCCAATCTTGGTGAATTTCAACACTTATGTTTACAACAAAATAAACAAGATTTATACGAAAGTTTAACAAGTACCTTGTGTTTTCGTCTCTGTGTCTTTTTTACCAGCATAATATCTCCAAATCTAGTAAAATATTAACTTTCACAGTTGGAATTCAGTAATGGTTTGGAAGCCACACGTTACAGTTGCCGCAGTTATTGAACAAGACCAGCGATTTTTACTCGTAGAAGAAGAAACCTCGAATGGACTTCAATTCAATCAGCCTGCCGGGCATCTTGAAGAAGGTGAGGACCTGATTGCTGCTGTCAAACGTGAAGTACTGGAAGAAACCGCCTGGCAGTTTGAACCTGAGCACATTGTTTCCATTCAACTTTGGCGAAAAAATCCTGACTTTCCCAGCTTTGTCAGAGTCTGTTTTTCCGGTCGCTGCCATTCACACAACCCAACGCAACAATTGGATGACGGCATCGTCGCCGCTCACTGGTTAACGCGCGATGAAATTGAAGCAGAGCGGCATCGTTTGCGCAGTCCATTAGTGCTTATCAGTATAGACGAATATCTCAGCGGGCAACGCTACCCCTTATCCTTGCTTAAATCATTTATCGATCTTGACCATGAGTAAAAAAGTAATCGTCGGCATGTCCGGCGGTGTCGATTCTTCCGTAACCGCTTTACTGCTTTTAGAGCAAGGACATCAAGTCACCGGTTTGTTTATGAAAAACTGGGAAGAAGACGATGGCACGGAGCAATGTACGGCAATGGAAGATCTCGCTGACGCCCAGCAGGTTTGCGATAAACTGGGCATCGAATTAAAAACCGTGAATTTTGCCGCCGAATACTGGGATGAGGTATTTGAAGTATTTTTGTCTGAATTTAAAGTAGGCCGCACGCCTAATCCCGACATTTTGTGCAACAAACACGTTAAATTCAAAGCCTTCTTGAATTATGCGATTGAAGATTTGGGCGCGGAATATATCGCCACGGGTCACTATGCGCGAGTGGCTTCATTCCCAAGCTTCGTTCGTCCTGAGCTTGTCGAAGGAAGCTACGGGAATGAGGACGAGTTTTTTTTGTTAAAAGGCTTGGACCCGGATAAAGAGCAAAGTTATTTTCTTTACACGCTGGGACAAAAACAGTTATCGCGCACCCTGTTTCCGATAGGCCATTTGCATAAACCTGAAATCAGGGCAATGGCTGAAAAAGCCGGTTTTGCCAACAGTCGTAAAAAAGACAGCACCGGCATCTGTTTTATCGGCGAACGTAAATTCACCGAGTTTTTGCAGCGCTATTTACCGACGCAACCCGGCGAAATGCGCACTCCCGAAGGGCAGTATATCGGCAAACATCACGGTTTGATGTATTACACGCTGGGCCAACGCCAAGGCTTGGGCATAGGCGGCGTTAAAAATGCGCCGGATGAGCCGTGGTATGTGCTGGAAAAAGATTTGGAAAATAACGTGTTGATTGTCGGCCAGGGTCACGATCATCCGTTGATGTTGCATAACACACTGGAAGCGAGTCAACTCGATTGGTGCAGCAACAGGCCATTGACAAAAACTATACGCTGCACCGCTAAAACCCGCTACCGTCAGGCAGATCAGCCCTGTTCTTTGAAACCGATAGGCAACGACAGATGCAAAGCTGTTTTCGATCAACCGCAAAGGGCTATTACACCCGGACAATCCGTCGTTTTTTACGACGGTGAAATATGTCTGGGCGGCGGGATTATTGAAATAAAATCAAACGAATACAACACATTATAAAATACTCGGATAACCCCATGACTAATTTTGCCCTCACCGCTATTTCCCCTATCGACGGCCGCTATGCCGGCAAAGTGGCTGCATTGCGTCCAATTTTCAGTGAATACGGCCTGATTCGTTTTCGAGTGCTTGTTGAAGTGCGTTGGCTCCAAGCCTTGGCTAATCATCCGCTGATTATCGAAGTCAGTCCGTTCAGCGACGCGGCAACGCAACTCTTAAACAACATCGTCAGCAATTTTTCAGAGGCCGACGCGCAGCGCGTCAAAGACATAGAAAAAACCACCAATCACGATGTCAAAGCCGTTGAATACTTGCTGAAAGAAAAAATCTCCGGTTGCGCCGAGCTGGAAAAAGTCAGTGAATTCATTCATTTTTCCTGTACTTCCGAAGACATCAATAATCTGTCTTATGCATTAATGCTTAAAGAAGGTCGCGAAGTGATCCTGGCGCAAATCGGCGACTGCATTGCTGCGCTCAAGACCATTGCCGTGGAAACTGCCGGCCAGCCGATGCTGTCGCGGACCCACGGACAATCAGCTACGCCCACCACCACCGGCAAGGAATTTGCCAACGTCGCCGCGCGCATGTCGCGCCAGAAAGACCAACTTCAAGCCGTAGCCCTATTAGGCAAAATAAACGGCGCAGTGGGCAATTATAATGCGCACTGCGTGGCCTATCCTGATGTGGATTGGGCGGAATTTGGCCGAAACTTTGTCGAATCTCTGGGACTGCAATTTAATCCCTATACCATCCAGATTGAACCGCACGATTATATTGCCGAGTATTTCCACGCCCTGTCGCGCTTCAATACCATTTTGCTGGATTTTGACCGCGACATCTGGGGCTATATTTCCTTGGGTTACTTCAAACAAAAAACCATCGCCGGTGAAATCGGCTCCTCGACGATGCCGCACAAAGTCAACCCGATTGATTTTGAAAACTCGGAAGGTAATTTAGGCTTAGCCAATGCCATATTCGGCTTTTTAGCCGAAAAATTGCCGGTATCACGCTGGCAGCGGGATTTAACCGATTCGACCGTATTGAGAAATATCGGCGTCGGCATCGCCCACACCAGCATTGCCATTCAGGCCAGTTTAAAAGGCATATCCAAATTACAGATCAATGTCGATGCGATTGAAGCCGACCTCAATGCCAACTGGGAAGTGTTGGCTGAACCCATACAAACCGTGATGCGCCGGTACGGCATTGAAAAGCCGTATGAAAAATTAAAAGAACTCACCCGCGGTCAGCGCATTACCCCCGAACAAATGCAGGCGTTTATTGAGAAACTGGAAATCCCTGCTGAAGCCAAAACCATCTTGCTGGAACTGACGCCGCGCAATTACACCGGTTACGCTGAAAAACTGGCCAAAGAAATTTAGGATACCTTTGGGAATCGTCGCTATGAGACAGCTTAAAACACTGGGTCATAGTTATATTTTGAAAATCAATAAATTACCTGTCATGGAGAGGGCGATGAAAACAGCAAAAATCTCAAGCGTAAAACTATTTATTAACTGTGGCGGTAGAGTTTAGTTATGTTGTCTTATTCAATTATTAGCGAAAAATCGCTGACTCTTTGTCGTTGGTTGGCCATTATCACAGCCATAGCCGCGCCTATGTCCACTGCAGTAACCAGCGTTACCAGCATTGCCATGTTATTGACCTGGTTAATTTCAGGAGAACTATTCCGAAGTTTAAAAGTATCTGCTGAACAGCCCGCAGGTAAAATGTTGTTGCTGTTTTTTGCGTGGTTATTAATAGGCACTCTCTACGCAGAGACCAATTGGATGGAAAAGATTGGCACCTTATCAAGCTGGAAAAAGTTAGCCTTCACCTTCGTGTTACTAGGCTTGTTTTATCAAACTCATTGGAAGCGCTTGTTTATTGGCAGTTATTTAGCTGTCATGATAATTGCCGGATTAATCGCAGTGCCGCTATGGTTGACTGATCTGGTGATAAGGCCGGGACGAGAACCCGGTATTTTTATGACCAATTATGCCTCGCAAAGCATGGCTTTTATTGCAGCGATCATCTGCTGTATTTTTTTATTAAAACAACAACTTTCTCTAAAAAATAAATACTTGCTTTATGGTGTTATTGCCTTGTTTACATTGAATATTTTCTTTATCAGTCCGGCGCGTAGCGGTTATGTGGCATTTCCATTTGCAGTGATATTCGCAGCCGGCTGCGTTTATGGATATAAAAAATTATTACCGATAATTGCCGTTACCGGTAGCGTAATGCTTGTAGCGATACTTTGCTCATCGACCTTACAACAACGAACGCAGACGGGATTAACGGAAAAAGCCGCATATCAAACCAGCGGAGAATTGACCTCTATAGGCATAAGGGTTATTTTTGCAAAAAATACCCTTTTGTTAATTAAAGAACATCCCGTGTTGGGTTACGGCACTTCATCATTTAAAACGACCTATGGTCCTTATGCAGCTGCGCAATATTCAGATTGGCGCGGAAGCCCCACGTCAGACCCGCACAATCAATATCTGTTTGTTTGGCTGGAAAATGGGTTGATAGGGTTATTGCTGTTTTTTGCCTATATTTATACGGCCATTCGTCAGGGACTGAACAATCAACCCTATGGCGCAATCGCTGCGAGTTTTCTGGTCGCCGTGTGCGCCTCCAGCTTATTTAATTCCCATTTTAAAACTTTTCCTGAAGGCAACTTACTCGCCTTTTTTGTCGGTATTCTATTAGCACAACATGGCGCTGAATCTAAGGAAAGTCGCGATTCATAGTGTTTAAGAAGATCATTTCATAATGTCGTATTTGTTGGTATTTCAACTGTTTTTTAATGCATTTGCCTGTATCAAATTTATGGGTATTGCAAAATAAATTACATGAGGTAAAAATATAATTGTCGATCCATAAGCGTTTTTTAAAAGAAAAATAAATAATTTTTAAAAAAACGGTATCGACAATCAAATATAGACAAACATTAATGTGAGGAGAGAATTATGAAAAAACTAGCATCCGTATGTGCAGGCTTATTACTTCTTTTAAGTACTTCTGTTTTTGCTGAAGAAAATGCCGCTTCAGCACTGGAACACGCCAATCAGGCGGTAGTTCACGGTAAAGCAGGCCATACTCCGATTTTGGTCGAACACGCAAAGGCGGCATTGGAAGATGCACTGTCAGCCGCCATAGTAGCCAAGGGTGTGTCAAAAAACCATATAGAAGCTGGTTCTAAAGAATTGCAAGAAGCCATTGATCACGGTACTTTAGGTCATGTAGGCAAGGCTACTGCACATGCTGAAGCAGCTGTAGAGCACCTTAAGGCCGGCAACAAATAATATTAATAATATAGCTTCAGAGGAAAAGGGCGAATGATTCGCCCTTTTCTTTAAGCAGTTAAGTGATGTTATAGGTAACCGAGGTTATAAAGAATCATTTGCTCTTTTCAATCAAACTCTCTTCGAGAGGAAAGAGGGCCGGAATGTTGTTTAATTAGCTTGGTTACCTATACTTTAAAACAGCCTGGGAAAACACCACGCCGCAATCCCATACAAAACAACCGCCAGAAAGATCAATACGGTAAAGCCGAACTGCATCGCAATCAGGGTTGCCAGTATTGCGCTGATGACCGAGGCGCAACCGTTAATGCCCCAAGCCCAGGGGATTAACGCCGGGGTGATTTGACTGATTTTAGCCAGCGCCATGGGGAACGGCATGCCCATACAAAAACCCAGCGGCGCTATCAAAACTATCGAAAACAGGTAGCGGCTTAAGCTACCTGTCTTCAGCAAAAATCCGGTGATGGATTCAAAGCCCAGACTGTAACCGATGCTGAGCAATGCAATCGCCGCCATCGGCAGCATAAACGCCGATTTTTCAGAACTGGATGACAGTTTGGTCGAGAAATAGCTACCGGCACCGGCAGATAACAAAAAGGTGCTCAGCACGACGGTAATGGCATAAAGCGGATGATGCAGAATCAGGATGAATTTCTGGATAAAGGCGATTTCAATGAACAAAAATGCCAAACCCAGGCAGAAAAAATATACCAGCATATGCAGATGGTTTCCCGATCCAGGCTCGATGCCCAGCTTGCTTTTCCAAAGCCACAGCGGCAGCGCTATCAGTAACAGGCTGGCGAGTATCGCTTGCACTAACGCAGCGATTAATAATAAATAGCCGCTTTCCAGCAAGAAGCTTCCGCCGGTACCCAATAACGACCAAATCTCGGGCAGGGTTCGCCATTTAAAAAAATGAAACAGGTAGGGCCTGTCATCGGTCGCAGCTTCGATATTGAACTTATAAGCATCAATAAATGCCTGGCTTTGATCGCCCAATAAAGCCACAGCTGCCTCGTACAGGTAAGGCTGCTGCTGGATATTGAAGCGATTGACTTCCGATTCCGATATGCCGGGATAATAAACCAAATCAAAGCTGCGTTCGTTGCAGAACTGTTTTAACCGGCTGATTTCATCGGCGGATAGTGCGCCGTTTTTTACGATTAAGGTACTGGTTTGCCAGCCGCGTATCATGATTATCTGTTGGCCGGGTTGCCGGACATCGGCATCTTTAAGCGCGTTAATGACCGTAGCCAACAGTTTGGGTTCATCGCGCGGCGGCATTTTAATCCAGCGGGTAATGCTGAGATAACCGTCCGGGCTTACATGGCGCAGATATTCCCGTATGGCCTGTTCGGTATACAGATAGTTTTCAGCCATTGAATAAAGACCCGCCGCCGATGCGCCAAACGCATCCAGCAATGAAATATTGATCAGGTCATAGGTTTTATCCGTTGCTGCAAGATAGCCGCGGGCTTCATCAATATGGACATTAACATGGGCGATGGAATAAAGATAACCTGCAAAATCGGCATATTTTCGCTGAACCAGATCGATGATTTGCGGGTTCAGTTCAACGGCATCGATGCGCTTAATGGCGTGATAGTTGGCCTGCAAAACATCGCTGCCGGTGCCGGCCCCGAGAATCAGGATGTCGGATAATTGTTTTAGATGATAGGGCAGGGCCGACGTGGTTTGATCCAGGTAGCCGAGCGTTTCAGGCTTGCCGTTATAGCGGGTAATTGCGGTCATATTGTCCGCATCGGTAAACACGGCAAGCTGCTCGGGCGGTTCTGTCGAGGCATTAAGGCTTAGGCCGGGCGCATGACGCAACGGGGTAATCTCGCTCTTGACCACACTGATCAAACCCAGCGGACTAGAATACCGGTCTATGATTTTTGTGCCCGGCACTTGCAGTAATTGGTTCAGGCTTTTATACGGCGAAACCTTCAGCGTCATCCAGCCGGTCGGGGTGAAAATAACTGCCAGCCCGATGATAACGGACGCGATGGTCCAGTGTTTTTGGGCGTTAAAGGTATAGCTCGACACGAGCAGGGTTGCAAGTATTCCCGACAGCATCAACACGGATAATATCTTTTCGGGAAACACGATGGACAGCAGCAAAATAACGCCGACACTGCCCAGGCCCGCGCCAAACAGATCGGCCGCATAGATGGAAGATACTTGGCTCTTGTATTGGTAAAGCGACAAACCGATAACATTGGCCGCGAAAAAGAAGGGTAACACCAGAATCAGGTAAATGCCGCATAAATAAAGCAACTGCACGGGCGTCCATAGCATTTCCGCCGGATTAAAAGGGATTTGCTGCGCCAGCAAAAAACAGACGGGTGCAAAAAGGCTGAACAATGACATATTGGTCATTATCACAGATGGGAACAGCTGCACCAGCCGGTCGCGGTTCAGCGCCAGGAATACGCCGCTAACGCCATAGCCCAACAGCGCCAGACTGATCATCATGTAAGCGAAATGATGCCACTGAATAATCGAAAACAGGCGCATCAATAAAACTTCATAGGCCAGGGCAGAGGCCGAGATAATAGCGACAGCGGCCAACAATGATAAATGTGGCTTCATCATCATTTCCCCGTCAATGCTTGCCGGTGAGCGGGACAAAACTGACCGGCAGAATTTGGCGAGTGGTGACTTTTTCATTAGCATCTTTAGTCACCAAAACCAGATACTGCGTCATAAACTGAGCGCCGACCGGGATGATCATGCGGCCGCCGGGTTTAAGCTGTTTAATCAGCGGCGGCGGTATATGGCTTGCAACGGCGGTAACGACAATACCATCAAAAGGCGCCGCTTCTTCCCAGCCGTAATAACCATCGCCGATTCGGGTATGAACGGCGTCATAACCGGTTCGTTTAAGGTTTTCTGCGGCCCGTTTAGCCAGCGGTTCAACAATTTCTATGGTGTAGACGCTATCGACCAGTTCGGCAAGAATAGCTGCCTGATACCCTGATCCGGTGCCGACTTCCAGAACCCGGTCGGTTTTTTTCAGTTTAAGCAGATCGGTCATGATCGCGACGATAAAAGGCTGGGAAATGGTTTGTCCATGACCGATAGGGAGCGGCCTGTTTGCGTACGCATAGGGACGTTCGGCATCGCGGACAAATTCATGTCTTGGCACCTTGAGCAGGGCATCGATAACCCGCTCATCGAGCGATTCCTGATTCAGGAAGCCGCGAGCCGTCATCACCTCGGCCTTGATGATCTCCACCAACGCATATCGTTGCCGGTGAAAATCATTTTCAGCTATGACATGGGTGGAAAACAACAGCAAAATAATGCCGATGACCACAAGCCAAAAAATTAGATGTTTTACTCTTCTCATATTCACAACCTCCTGATTTTACCGCGCAAGAATCGGCTGTAGAGTTTGGAGTTTAAACCAATGAAAAGTTGTTTGTCTGTAGGTCTTTTCTACAATTGTCAGGCAGTTGGAATTGGTTTAAGGTTTAAAAAATGGACACGAATTTGTAGAGTTACAGCGGTTTCAATTTTGATTAGTTAGTAACTATTAAAAGGCTATGCCACCATTAAATAATAAAAACAACATTTAAGTAATAAAAACAACATTGTCGTCGCTGGAGTGCAGGCTTCGCCTGCATTGGCAAGCAAAGCTTGCACTCCTCCCGTCACACCATAGTTTCAATGGGCATAGTGGCTATTTTGGTAATTAACTGAATTTGAAAACGCTGTCGATTGACAGGTTCGCTAGTTCCCAAGCTCAAGAGACTGTGAAAGTATTGTAAGAACCGTCTTAAAAATCTTTTTCTTATTTTTTAAATTATTGATTTTTTAGCTGAGTATCGGAGTACAAACCTGGGTTTGTACTCCGAATTCTTAATATTTTCACAATCTTTGAAGCTTGGGGATTCAGTTTTGGAAGTCTGTCCCGAGCCTTGTCGAAGGGCTCCAGCTTCCTGTTTCGCGAAGCTGGAGCTTCGCCCTCAAGGTTCCCAATCTGGAGATTGGGAACCGGCAACGACAATTTTACCCTTGAGGTGATCAATGAATTCAATCAAGCAGCCTATTTTTATTCGCTTAATTTGTTTAGTTTTCAGCATCTTTTTTACTACAGTCATTTTGGCTGAAGGAGAGCAAAACATAACCTTGATCCTCAAATCGCCGGACTTTGCCCATCAGGGAGAAATTCCCAAAGTTTTTACCTGTGACGGCAACGACAGTTCGCCCGCTTTAAGCTGGTCGGGACTTCCGCAAAATACCAAAAGTCTGGTGTTGATCGTTGACGATCCCGATGCGCCTGACCCCGCCAAACCCAAAATGACCTGGGTGCATTGGCTGCTCTATAACATTCCACCGACTGTTACAGGATTACCTCAATCCGTTACTGTAAGGGATTTACCAATAGGCACTCAACAAGGTAAAAACGATTGGAAACAGACGGGTTATCGCGGCCCCTGTCCGCCTGTCGGCAGGCATCGGTATTTTCATAAACTTTATGCCCTGAATATTGAGTTGCCCGACCTGCATCAGCCCAATAAGGCCAAGCTGGAAGCGGCAATGGCCGGGCATATTATTGGACAGGCAGAACTGATTGGCACTTATCAGCGTTAGTTTGGTGGCTACCGTTTCATACGCATCAACTTAAGAATGGAGTGCAGGCTTCGCCTAAAGCGCCTACTTTTGGTGCCTGCAAGTTACGCGATGCATTGTTAATGCGGCAAGCAAAGCTTGCACTCGTGTCACCCGACAAACAGTATCATGTAGTGCTTAGCTTAAATTGATGTGTATAGAGTTGCGACTTCAGCTGTTTGATATTTGTTATGACGAAACACATTTTTCTGTTTCCTTTCTGGACTTTTTTCCAGAACCTTCGGAAGGTTACGGGCGATTGCCGCAATCAGACCGTGGATATCATCAAAAGACAGATGCCGCGTTAAAGTGAACCGGATACCCGATTTCCGCCGGGATACTGCCGGATAAACAGCGTGATTAGTGTAAAAACCCTCATCAAGCAGGTATTTGGCCATTTGGCCGGCAACGTGGGGAAGTCCTAACTTGATATAAAAAATCGGCGACTGAGAACTGCATCCTACAGGTATTTCGTATACTTTAAGCAGCCGATTACAGAGCGCAATGCGATCTTGCAGTTCCTGTTGCAGGCAATCAATCTCCAGTGAAAGATGGATGCGAGCCGAAGCAATCGCTGCGCCCAGCATTGGGGGCTGGATAGGGCCTGAAAAAATCATAGGCCCTCCGCAGTTTTTAACGTGCCGATGCATCTGTGCATTCGGAAAAATGAGCGCCCCGCCGCCGGCAGCGTAAGCCTTGCACAAGGATGTCGCAACAACCATCCGCTCTTGAATGGGCAGGCAATCGAGAACATAACCCCTGCCATGTTTGCCGATCCAGCTCATGCCGTGCGCATCATCAAAGTACAGATGCAGTTGCTCGTAGCGGTTTAATAACGTGCCTAATTCTTTAACCGGAGCCCGATCTCCAAACATGCTGTAAATGCCGTCAGTCAGGTACCAGATATGGCGGTACCGTTTGCCAAGAGCGATAATTCGTTCCTCAAGCAACTCCAGGTTGCAGTGAAGTAGCGTTTCGACCGGAACCCCTTCCGCCTGTAGCAACTTTGCAGCTGTTTGCATGCTGTTGTGAGCCATCTGGTCGATGATAATTGCATCGCCTTTTTGAATGAGCACCGGCAAGGCGGCGATATGCCCTAATGTCGTGGTTGGGGCCGCCAGAACATGACCCCCGAATAATTCTTCAAGTTGCGCCTCCAATTCCGTGTAAGGCGTTGCCGACATATAGGTTCTTGAGATAGCGAACTGAGTGCCGTAGCGGGTCACGGCATCAATAGTTCCGCGCTTGAGACGGGAATCCTGCTCTAGTCCCAAATAACTGCAAAGAGCAAAATTCAGCACATGCCTGCCGTTTAAACAAATGGTGCGTCCATTGAACGCTTCGTCTTCAGTTGTGCGCTGCGCCAATCCATGGCTCAAGCCCATATCGACTATCCTATCAATAGAGGTTAACCAGTTCGGTTGAGTTTCCATAGATATTCCTGATTGAATTGAATGGCCATCTCTTCTTTAGGTAAAAGTCGAAATGGAATAAAAAGCAGAAATGATGTGCGAATAATATAACTGTCGTAGCTTAACCTTGACTTAATGGCTGATGCGGACGAGCTGTGGGAGGACGCACGGATTCAGAGTTTAGGTATTCCTTACGCTATACTGATACACCATACGGATTGCACTTATGAGTTGAATCTAAGATATGATTTAAGGAAGAAAAGATGGACATAAAGAGCTTAGGTGATTCCCGAGAAAGAACATCCCATCAAGAATCTGATCCGTAAAAAAAACAGGGTCCACGAAAATCACGAAAGGCACGAAAAAATCAATCGAAAGAATCGTGTTATGGGGTTTTCGTGCTTTTCGTGTCTTTCGTG
>JAURZV010000045.1 GCA_030653175.1 Methylobacter sp. | reverse complement strand
AGATATTGAGCAAATTCAGTGGCTGATCAAAAAAGCGTTATCCGAAACACCGGAAACGTTAAACGCAAATGTGCGTTATGAGCTGGATTTGCGGGAAAGAACTATTCGCGTGGAAGAAGAGTTGAAACATCAGCGGGAGCTGATGGTTGAAGGCTTCAAGCAGATGGAAAAGCGTTTTGAGCAAGTGGATAAGCGTTTTGAGCAGATGGATAAAAGGTTTGAACAGCAGCATCAGGAGATTATGGGGCTGCATCATGAAATAAAATTGTTGATGCGCTGGAGTTTCGGTACATTATTGGCGATTGGCGGTTTAATTGTTGCGGTACTACGGTTAGCGCCATAGTCGGAACCAACAAAAAAAGAAACAATAGGGGACAGACCCTGAGGTATCCCCACAAAATATAATATTAAATCAATACATTACAGTATTTTAATCGACAGTCTGAAGCATTATTACCTTTTCAGGCAGAGAGCTACTGAAATCCTGCTGCAACAAGATTTATATTACAAAACATAAAGTTAAACAGCGACTACTTGGATTTTGTCGTAGCCAAGTGCACCATAACTTATTGATTGTACGATAAGATTCGTGGGGATACCTCAGCCTCAGTCCCCCTTTAACAAAGGGGGAAGCCGAAGGCTGGGGATTTAAATGCTAAAAGTTGATGCATTGTTGCAATTAATGGATAATGCGCGGTTCTCAAGGGTATTTATAGTGTTTTATTATGCAAATCACAATGCTTAAAGCGAAATTACATAGAGCCACGGTGACTCATTCAGAATTGGGTTATGAGGGTTCTTGTGCGATTGACGGCAATATTCTTGATTTATCGGGTATCAGGGAATACGAGCAGATACAGATTTATAATATCAATAATGGCGCGCGTTTTACGACCTATGCCATTCGTGCCGAAGAAGGGTCGGGGTTATTTTCAGTTAATGGCGCGGCTGCCCGTCTAGCGTGTCCCGGTGATCTGATTATTGTTTGCGCGTTTGCAATATTGGATCAAAAGGAAGCGGAAAATCATAAGCCTACCCTGATTTATTTTAATGAAAAGAACCAGGTTCAGCGTTCGGCCAGTTCCATTCCCGTTCAGGCTGCCTCTGCCTGATTGCCTGTCTTGGAGGCTGTTTTTGAGCAGCCCCGGATTAGAGCGGGCAATGTCTTGAATCTAAGAAGTAGTATTACCAATAGGGCAGGTTTTTTTCCACTGGAAACCCGTATAACTCTCAATATGCATGGGGTGATTTTTGGCTCGGATATTGTCCTGATGGCAGGTATATTGAAAAGCTTGCGCTCCTCGGCAACTGCTCCTGCGTTGCTCTACCTCCTGCATCCATGCAGTCGTGCTCACGCCCCTTACCTACATAATCCACATGGATGTGGTGAATGCAGATATTGCATAACGCCATGGATGGTGTGTAGTAGAGTAATGCAGGAGCAATTACCGAGGAGCAAATATCTGTCCCTGTAGGCAAAACTGCCGCTAAAAAGCGGCAGTAATAATATAGTTGCTCAGTTCGCTGCTAAAAATCGGTTAACGCGCTTCTTTTTGAAGAGGCAAGCATTAGCTGTTGGCTTTATGCGCTTTCAGAAACATTAATTTCATTGCTAATGTCAGTCAATGTTATGCTTTGTTCTATTTGGGTAAGCACTTTTTGCAGGCCTATTCTCTTTGCACTGTTAATCACCAGCGGGGATCTAATGGAACCTTTAATGGTGGGTTGATCGGACGTGTCTTTATGCAGCATTATCAGTACAAGTGTGTCACCAGTATCTTCAATTCCCAACGTGGCTTCTTCGGTATCGTTTAATACAAAGTTGTAATTGATATTGAAAATAGACGGTTGTGCAACTGAAAAGCTAAGGGATTCATCATCTAAGGATTGCAGCCAGAAAATGAGGGGATTGTCGCCTTCCTGATGAAACAGCTTGAAACGGGTTTGATCTTCAAAGCCTGGGATTCCGTTAGGAAAGCTAACGATAGTGCTGGGGTCAATGGTTTGTTCGCCGAAAAAGCTTGATTTAATTTCCATGATGGACTCTGGTAAATGTAAGATAAATATATAGTCTAAAGCTATCAGTATAGCAATGCTAGCTGTAATGAACTGTTTACCAGGATTTTACCCAGTCGCCAACCTTGACCCCCAGTTCACGGGCGGGAACTTCCAAACTGCCTATGGAGTAACGTGGAGTGATATTGTGGATGGTTAGTACCCCGGCCGGTTGCTTGTCTTTGCCTATAAAACTGAGGCCGCCATCAAGAATTAAGTCATCTCCGCCCGTACTATAAACCACTAGTTGATCGCCGACATTAAGTTTTTCCTGTGCACCCGCATCAATAAACACTTTATCATTCTTGATTTCAATAATACGCGTTGTAAAGGGGTAGCAACTTAATGTCAGGCGAATATCAGTGCTTGCCTGATCTATAATTTGGGTTATTTTTGCACCGGTCGAGGTGGAGTTAAAGCGCTCGCTGCCTACCGTATAAGTTGCGGGGATCCATACGTCGCCGACGACAGTATCAACATAACGCTGCTGGAACAGTAATGCGCCGGTAAATCCGTCATGTACATAAACATCAATCCCAATACCGCGCCTGGCTACAACTTCGCGGGCCAAACTTCTGGCGAATGCCAAAGGTCCTGCGCCGCTCATGTATTCGGTGGATTCGACTTCCAAATCCCTAATCACGCCTGACAGCACGAATTGCACACCGTTTGACGCAGCTATTTGCATGACTTTTGACGGACGATAGGATGTTCGGTCTTGCATTTCCGGGGCCAAATCGGCTCTCGGATATAAATTGATATTGGTGGCGTTAGCGCCGATAAAATCGCCGGATTCAATTAAAATGTTATTAAGCTCGCGTGGAATGCCGCTATATAAATCCTGTGTTTCGTAACCACTTACCTGCTCTTGTTTAACTAAAGGGAAGGCGGTTGCGATAATGCGTTTGCGATGGTGGGCTGTGCAGGAATTATCGGAGGATAACTCCACCATTGCGACAACATGATAAATATTATCGGTAGTCCATTCCTTGATGATTTTAGTATTGCTCACATCAGCAGCAGTGCGCATGGAAACAGTATCTAGCGAAACGTTATTTTGGCTGACCAAAGTCTGGCTGTGAATATTAACGGACGATTGCATGGATGCCTGGCGGATGGCATCCTGCAGGGCCTGTTTCTTGGCTAATAAAGGCATGCCTTTGTTAATAGCAGCCTGACCTTCAACAGTTACTGTATTAGCACGGGGTTGAACAGTGGCGCATGATTGACTTAATAAAATTAACGATACCAATATGCATTTGAATAATATTTTTGCCATTCGTCAACTCGGTTTGTTGCTGTGCTTACAAGGGGTGCAGGTAAGGAACGCGAGCGGGAGTGAAGGCTTTGAATAATTGCGACACTCCTGCATAACCCTTATTAAATGCTATTTATGATAATTTTCAAAGGTAATTGTTCGGCAGTAACGGCTTTGTAAATGCGAGCAGTCATGTAAAAAGTTACGCTAGAATAGTTCGGGTAATTTTTGGCCGGATTATTTCCGATTAAATCCCTTGATGTTAGGATAGCTGTAACCAGAATTAATGCTCGATACTTTGGATGGGGTGTATTCAATGTTGGGCGCCGGACTTTCCGGATTTTGTTGAAGACACTGGTTAATCAATTCGTTTTGACCGTTAATACATTCATAGAATCTTGGCGTCAAATCAAGCTCCACAACCGTTTCAAAAGTATCATCGCCGGCATAGATGTCGCTGCCGATAGCAGAGGTTCTTTTTACCCTTGCTCCGCGCAAATAAGCATTAAGATAAACCTGATAATTGTCATGGGTGACCTCCATATCCCCGATCGTAGTTTGCCCGCGCAATTGAATGCCGTTAAGCTGCTCGGCTAAACTTCTGTAAGCATCCATTTTGGAAGCTCTCATGGCCATTAATTTAATTTGCGCGCGCGAATATCGATCACTTTTTTCGACGGTGCCGTAGCCTATTGCGCTTATGGTTTTCTGCGGCAAAAACGCAGTTGGCGGTGCTTTGGCAGTAGTGCAAGCGGTCATTAATAAGCTGATGACTAACCCTGTTATCGCCAGGGATGGTGTGTATGCCGCAGGCTGGTCGGGAACCGGCGCGGCGATCGCCAGGGATGGTGTGTATGCCGCAAGCCTGTCGGGAACAGGCGCGGCGAATGCCGGCTTTAAAGATTTAATGTTCACGGTAGTAACTCCTGTATCAGTTTGCCAATATAGCGGCTGATAAGTCGATTACTTAAGTTTTTAGTAAGTTATTTTTGTTGCAGGATATGACCGCTCAGACTGCATTGCATCAGAAGCCTGTTCTCTGTATCCTGCACCGCATGCAAATAAATCTGATTTCAGTAGGAAACCGTATGCCGGGCTGGGTGCAGCAGGGCTACGATGAATATGCCAAACGTTTACCCCGTGAATGCGAGCTGGTTCTTAAGGAAATTGCGCCGGGCAAGCGAACCAAGAACAGCGATGTCGCCAGAATTGTCAAAGAGGAAGGAGAGAGGATGATCGCGGCCATCCCTCCAAGTGCGCATATTGTAACTTTGGACATCCCCGGCAAATCCTGGACGACTCCCGAATTGGCAGAAGCGATGCAACGCTGGCTGGAAAGCGGGCAGCATGTCTCGTTATTAATCGGCGGGCCGGAAGGCCTGGCGGATTCTGTCAAACAGCTGGCGCGGGAATCATGGAGCTTATCGAAACTGACGTTTCCCCATCCGCTGGTGCGTATCGTGGCGGCCGAGCAGCTTTATCGTGCCTGGAGCATACTCCACAATCATCCCTATCATCGTTAATGACTGTACAGATTATTTTGGCTTCAGCCTCTCCCCGGCGCAAGGAATTACTGGATCAGATTAAGGTTACTTATAGAGTGAGTCCGGTCGATCTTGATGAGACGCCTTTGCCCAATGAGAGGCCGCTGGATTATGTGCAGCGACTGGCTGCTGAAAAATCTGCGGCATGTATAGCGCAGCTGGGCGACAAACTGCCGGTTTTGGCGGCAGATACTGCTGTGGTTTTGGGTGATCTGATTATGGGTAAACCTAAAGATCGGGACGATGCGCTTACCATGTTAAGGCAGTTGTCCGGTAAAATGCACCAAGTCTATAGTGCCATTTCGTTTAGGGGGCGGGAGCATGATCAGGCGGTAAGCATTACCGAGGTGACTTTCAGGCCGTTGACGGAATGCGAAATAGAGGCCTACTGGCAAAGCGGCGAACCGGTCGATAAAGCCGGCAGTTATGCAATTCAAGGCTTGGGCGGTGTATTTGTGGAGTCGATTAGCGGCAGTTTTTCCGGCGTGGTCGGTTTGCCGTTATTTGAAACCGCAGAACTTTTATCCAGGCAAGGCATAGGTCTTTTCAAATGAGTGAAGAAATTTTAATCAATGTTACCCCGCCTGAGACGCGCGTTGCGGTTATTGAAAATGGCGTCTTGCAGGAATTGATCATCGAAAGAACCCGGCAGCGGGGATTGGTCGGTAATATTTATAAAGGTGAAGTGTGCCGGGTTCTGCCCGGTATGCAGGCGGCTTTTGTCGATATTGGCCTGCCCAGAGCGGCATTTTTGCATCTTTCCGATTTATGCGCCAAGGATCTGGAAAAAAAAGGTTCGGAAAACATCGAGCATTATCTGCATGAAGGTCAGCATATTATCGTGCAGGTGGTCAAAGACCCTTTGGGCAGCAAAGGCGCACGGTTAACCACAGAAATATCGATTCCGTCGCGGTTTCAGGTCTATATGCCCTATGCGCACAGCTCCGGCGTGTCTCAGCGTATTGAATGCGAGACCGAGCGAATCCGGTTAAGATCCTGTCTCGACGCTTTCAGGCTGGAGCAAAAATGCGGCGGTTTTATCGCAAGAACAGCGGCAGAATGCGTTGATGAGACGGTATTGATTGCCGATATGACATTTTTGCTGAAATTGTGGGAGTCAATAGCCGCCAAGATTGCCGGCGCCAAGCCCAAGCAGTTTATCCATAAGGATTTACCGCTGAGCATCAGAACCTTAAGAGATCTATATAGGGAGGGTATTGAAAGAGTTCGGGTGGATTCAAGAGAAACATACCATCGCCTGGTCGAATTTGCGGAGATTTTTGTGCCGGAAATCGTGCCGGTTATTGAGCATTACACCGGCGAGTGTCCGGTATTTGATATTTACAGCGTCGAAGATGAAATTCAAAAAGCGCTGGAGCGTAAAGTCAACCTGAAATCGGGCGGGCATCTGGTGTTCGATCAGACCGAATCGATGACCACTGTCGATGTGAATACCGGCGGCTATGTCGGCGGCCGGAATCTGGAAGAGACTATTTTTAAAACCAATCTTGAAGCGGCGCAAACGATTTCCAGGCAACTTAGGCTCAGAAACCTCGGCGGCATCATTATTATCGATTTTATCGATATGCAAAGCGAGGATCATAAAAAGCAGGTTTTACAGGCGTTCGAGCGGCACCTTCAAAAGGATCATGCGAAAACCAACATTACTGAAGTCTCGGTACTGGGGCTGGTGGAAATGACCCGCAAAAGAACCCGGGAAAGTCTGGAGCATATACTTTGTGAGCCCTGTAGCGCCTGCGGCGGCCGCGGCGTTTTGAAGACTGCGGAATCCATGTGCCTGGAAATATTTCGGGAAATTATTCGCGAAGTCAGGCAGTATAAGGTTCAGAAAATATTGGTTCTGGCATCCAATGAAGTTGTGGAAATGCTGCTTGATGAGGAGGCGGATATGCTGGCTGAATTGGAAGTTTTTTTGAGCGTACGCATCAAGTTCAGGGCCGAGGCTGAATACAATCAGGAGCAGTATGATGTGGTGTTGCTTTGAGGCGAAAGGCTAAAGGTGAAGGGCTAAAGGTAGATGCAGCAAGACTTTTTTTCACTGGAACAAAGTTTTCAATTTATTAAATGCCTTTCTAGAGCTCTTCGTCTATGCGGTTTTGTTTTTATGGCAAAGGTGAAATACCCCTGCAACTTATTAAATATTCGAATTTTTAACCTTGATCCATGGCCCTTTCGCCCTTCGTCTTTAGTCTTTAGCCTTCTTCAGTGATCCATCATATTAAGCGTGCAACGCGGCATCTCATTTTCTGGTCTTTGATTGCGGCAGCTATCGGCTTGACTGGCGTACGCTTGCTATTGTTGGGGATTGAACACTATAAGTCCGATTTGGCAACCAATATCAGCGCACTTGTCGGCACACCGGTAACAATAGGTCGTCTGGGCGCGAAAATGCGCGGATTTAATCCTGAACTGGTGTTAAAAGACATCGCTATTTCATCCCGGACTGTCCCTGCCCGTCCCCCTTCGGGCGTTACACATGCAAATCCGCTCCGGGCGGGTTTGTCATCAGCCGCCTCTACAGGGAACGAAAAACCCGCTATCCAGTTCAATGAAATGCGCTTGGGTATTGATTTACTGGATATGCTGGTCAGCAGGGATTTATTGTCATCGTCATGGGTCACGTTGGTGGGCGCCAAGCTTTCCATTAAACGACAACAGGACGGTAGTATTGTTATTGTCGGTTTAAAAGCCAGCGGTGGACAGCCGCAGTGGCTATTGCAGGGCGGGAAATACGAAGTTTTGCAAAGCGAAATTACCTGGCAGGATGAAATAAGCAATGCTCGACCGCTGCTGTTTAATGAGGTAGATCTGGCAATCAGCAATAAGGGGGAGCATCATCGGCTCAATATGCTGATGAAGTTGCCGAAAAAAGTCGGCAATACATTAAGAATATCTATGGATTTTAAAGGTAACGTTTTTGAGCCTTCAACTATTCAGGGTCGCGTTTATATAGATGGGCAAGCCGTTTTGTTGCCTGAATTGGTGGCGCTCGGTCAAACCTCAGTCGGGGATCGAATACATATCAATGCGGGTACCGGCGACTTTAAAATCTGGGGCGATTGGCGGCAATCGCAGCTGATGTCAATGGATGTCGAGGCGCAAATTCAACAGATGGCACTGGTTCGGCAGGATAAGCAGGAATTTTCGGTTAAACAACTGAGAACCCGCTTTCACTGGAGACTAAATGACGCAAGCAATCAATGGCAACTCGATGTAAACGATTTTTCACTGGAAACTCAGGATAATCCCAAAGGCGTCGTTAAAAAATGGCCTGCCGCAGCATTCAGCGTTTCCGGGCAGCGTATGGATGATACTGCTTTACATAAGTTAGCGCTGTATGTTGAACGAGTGGACTTGCAGGAAGCATCCGAGCTGGCGCAGTTCTTCGCCCCCTTGCCGGATGAACAGGTTAACACACTGGCGCAAGCCCGGTTACAAGGAACGCTGGAGAATTTCTCCTTGTTCGCCGATCCGGATGCAAAGGAGATTGCCCTGAACGGCAGGTTTGCCAAAATCGGCGTTGGGCCGTTGTCGTCAGTTCCCGGTATAGAGAATTTGACCGGCCAAATAAAGGGTAGTGAAAAACAGGGAGTTATTACGCTTGCGACTAAAGATGCCCGGCTGATAGCGCCGGATCTGTTCCGAGAAGTGTTGCCTGTCAAGCGTCTTCAAGGCAGACTCGACTGGCAGCAGGCGGAAAATGCCTGGTCTGTATCCAGTCCAATGATTGAGCTGGATTCCTTGAGTTTTCAGAGCAAAACCCGGTTCCGGATAGATGTTCCCAAAACAGGGGGCCCCGTTTTTATGGATATGCAAAGTGCATTTGCCGGCGAAGACGCGAGCGAGGTCAAACATTATCTGCCGGTGGGCATTATGGATGAAGAAGTCGTTGCCTGGCTGGATCGTGCATTTGTTGGCGGCAGCATGACCAACGGCGGCTTGTTGGTCTATGGTAATTTGAACGATTTTCCGTTTAGCAGTGCGCCGGGTGTTTTTGAGGCTGTATTTAATGGCGAACAGTTTGATTTGTCATACGCTCCGGAATGGCCTCATATAACCGGTATGAATGCCGAGGTCCTGTTTTCACAGGACAGTCTCAAGGTGAATGTCCGGCAAGGAAAATCCGGTAACGTGATCATTAAACAAGCCGAAGTTACTGTTCCAAAATTGAATAAAAGCAAGTATTTGCTGATTCAGGGCGAGGCTGAAAGCGGGATTGATCAGGTTTTGGCCTTTATGCAGCAGACTCCGCTGAGCTCGCCGGTGGATTCGCTGCTGGAAGCCATTACCCCGCTGGGAAATACCCAGGTAAGGCTGGATCTTAAAATCCCTTTGGTTGACGGAGCGCCAACCAAAGTCGATGGAGCGGCGCAATTGAAAGACGCCAAACTGTCGGTAAAATCGCTGGCTTTGTCGGTCAGCAAAATTAACGGCGAACTCAAATTCAACGAGCAGGGCGTTTATAGCGACACCATTCATGCGGTGGCCTTGGGTAATCCGATACAGATCAACATTAAAAGTTCGGAGAGTCGAACCACCGTCAATGTGGAGGGGCGCGCCGGGATTAGCGACCTGCAGACGCAATTTGATATGCCCTGGTGGGAAATCGCTTCCGGGGCAACAGATTATCGGTTAAAGCTGGAATTGCCTTATGGGAATGCTGCTCCGGAGCTTGTTGTGGAGTCGATGTTGTCCGGCGTATCGCTGGATTTACCGGAGTCATTGGCTAAGACACGGGAACAAAAAATACCTTTGTCGTTGACGTTTAACTTAGGCGATAAACAGTTATTACCGGTGCTGCTAAATTACGACAATAAACTGAAAGCGGCGATTCAGTTGGATACCAGGCAAAAGACCATTTATTCAGGGCATATCCTGGTGGGTGCCGGTGAGGTCGCCCAGATCCAGGATGCGGGATTAAAGCTGGAGATTAACCGTGGCCGGTTGGCATTGCAAGACTGGTTGGGTTTGGCTGTTGCCCAAGGCGCGGGTGTTGGTGGTCGTATCGGTTCCTTCGGCAACTGCTCCATGCGTTACTCTACCTCCTGCATCCATGCAGTCGTACCGATTGCGGCACTTCCACCATCCACGGCAGTCGTCAGGGAGCTGAAGATTCATAGCGATCATGCGTTGTGGAATAAAACCGATATAGGCGTTTTCGACCTGGCTTTGAAGCACAATGGCAACTTTTGGGCAGGTGCTATAGCCAGCTCGTTCGCAAAGGGGAGCATTCAAATTCCTGCCGACTTTAAAAACACTGACAGAATTAGTCTGGACATGGAGTTACTGGATCTTTCGGCATTAAAACAAATGGAATGGAAAGACTCTTCCCCGGCTGTTTCTGCTCCTCTCCTTTCGGGCGCTTCGCGTGCAAATCCGCTACAGACGTTATCGCCGGAGCTCGTGCCTTTATTGACGGTCACCAGTCAAAAAACGCTATGGCGGTCGATTAATCTGGGGCGGTTATCATTGGAAACCAAGCGCATACCGGGCGGTATGGGTTTTAAGGACGTAGAGCTGGCCGGAGAAAATCAAAAGCTGGTTTTGTCGGGCGACTGGCAAATAAGCGGAAAACAATCGGTAACACATGCCCGAGGCCATTTGGAAGTGCCTCGCGCCGGGCAACTGCTGGCACAGCTGGGCATTACCAAAGATTTGACCGGAACCAGCGCAGCTGTTGATTTCGCCATTGAGTGGGGCGCGGCGCCTTATCAATTCTCGTTGGCGGATTTGAACGGTCAGATGGACATTAATCTCAAAAATGGACGGATTTTAAGTATAGAACCCGGATTCGGCAGGCTATTGGGAATGCTGGCGCTGGCTCAGTGGATAAAGCGGGCGCAGCTTGATTTTAGTGATATTTATGAGGAAGGTTTGACGTTTAACAGTATCAAAGGACATTTTGATTTGGCAGGCGGAATCGCATCAACTCATAATTTAATCGTCGATGCGGTTCCTGCAAAAATCGCCATCAGCGGTGATACCGATCTGGTTAGTCAAACTATTGATCATATTATCAATGTCACACCTAAAAGTGCCGACGCCGTGCCTATTGCTGGTACAATTATCGGTAAAGTAGCGGCCTTGGTTGGGCGGTCTTTGACGGGTAAAGATCAGGAGGGATTTTTCTTTGGTTCCCAATATCTGGTAAAAGGCGCCTGGGGGAAAGCAGAAATCATTCCGATGCATAAGAACGATGGATTATTGCAGAAAACCTGGAATGGCATTACCGACTTTCCATGGGTACGGCAGCAAGAAGAAACTACGCAGCAGTTAGAAAAATAGAACGCGGATAACGCAGATGAATATGATGATCACAGATAATTCGATAAAAATCTTATTTAATCTTAATTATCAGCGTCATCAGCGTTCCATTATAGAATTAGTATCTGCTGAGCAGTCACAAAGTAAAGAGAGAACAATATGAGTAGATGTGCGGCCATACAAATGGCATCAAGTCCCAATATCAGCGCTAATTTGCTGGAAGCCGGCAAGCTTATAGCGGAAGCGGTCAAAGCGGGTGCAAAATTGGTGGCTTTGCCGGAAAATTTTGCCCTGATGGGCGATCATGAACTGGACAAAATCAAGGCAAAAGAAGTCGATGGTTCAGGGCCTATCCAGAATTTTTTGGCCTCGGTCGCTAAAAAACACGCGGTCTGGGTGGTTGGCGGCACCATTCCGATAGTGGGTAACGACAGCAATAAAGTACGGGCGGCTTGTCTGGTTTATAACGATCAGGGCGAACGGGTTGCACGCTACGATAAAGTACATTTGTTTGACGTCAGTGTTCCAGGCAGTAATGACGTTTACCGCGAATCCGATTCAATTGAACCGGGTACTGAATCGCTGGTGATTGACACGCCTTTTGGCAAGCTGGGCGTCGCTGTCTGTTACGATCTGCGGTTCCCCGAGTTCTTCCGTAAAATGGGCATGGAAATACTGATTATTCCATCTGCATTTACCGCAGAAACAGGGGCCGCTCATTGGGAGTTGCTGCTGCGTGCGCGAGCTGTGGAAAATCTGTGTTATGTGATTGCGCCGAATCAGGGTGGTTTTCATCTTAACGGGCGTAAAACTTTCGGGCATAGCATGATTATCGATCCGTGGGGTGTGGTGCTGGATTGCTACAAAACGGGCGGCGGCTTCGTCTCTGCTGAAATAGATATCGAACGCCTGGAAAAAGTGCGAGGTGCATTTCCGGCTCTGAACCATCGTCGTTTTTTTTGTGAATAATATGCGTGTAATAGTTAAAAGTTTATTACTGATCGGTTTTTTGGCTTCCTGCGGAACCACTACCGAAGAAAGCCGGTATCGCGACACTGAAGCCCTTGAGCGTCCGCCAATTGTAGCTAGCAGTCCAACCAAGGAGCAGCGTACTGTCGACACCAGTTCGATTCCGAAGAAAAAAGACCGCACCGGCTTAGGCTCGGATGTCTACCTGAGTACGCCAACGCAATTGACGATCAAGCAGCCTTTTGACGATGCCTGGAACACTTTAGGCCGGGCATTAAAGCAAAGCGGTATCAAAATAACCGATCATGAACGTGATAAAGGCCTATATTACGTTACTCAGGAAACAGCGGATACAAGCGGTTTTTTTGCAAAAGCGAGCTCTTTTTTTAGCGATGATGCAGCCATTTATCTGTTAACCGTAAAGTCGGAGGGCGAAGAAACAACGGTGACCGCGACTGTAGCCAATGCGACCGAACAAAGCAGCGCGGCTAAAGACGGTACGCCGCCCCCTTCTGCCGAAGGCGTGGAAGACTTGTTGCAGTTATTGTTCAAGACGTTGCGCGACAAGCTCGAAGAATAACAAAGCCATACGTATCAATTTAAGCAGAAAATTCATATATTCAATCAATAAAATGTAAGTAGATTGATTAATTCACCACGAAGACACGAAGAGCACGAAGTTTTTACCTTGGTTTTTCTTCGTGAGCTTCGTGTCTTCGTGGTGATATGTCTTAAGTTGAATGTATATGGGAAGAAAAATAACAAAGCAGGGGCGTTGCATGCAACGTCTCTATCCTTAACCTTTATTGTATGTTGTTGATGGAAATACTAAACCTTGCAAGACAAGCTATCTTGATGCCGGCCGGTATTCAGGATGGTGATATTGAAAAGATTATGAACCGGTTGCTCAGTTCACCGGTTGATGCGGCGGATATTTACTTTCAATCCAGCCATTTCGAATCTTGGGTCATGGAAGGCGGCATCATTAAAGAAGGCAGTCATAATATCGAGCAGGGCGCCGGGGTGCGTGCGGTATTCGGCGAAAAAACCGGCTTTGCCTACAGCGACCGGATTGAACTGCCGGTGCTGCTGGAAGCGGCTAATAATGTTAAAGCCATCGTCCGGCAAGGACAGGAAGCAGACCCCTTGCATTGCAAGGTCTCTATAAAAGCAGCCGACTGGCCAAAGCATTACGCGACGCAAAATCCGTTAAAATCATTGGCGGATCAGCAGAAAATCGACTTATTGCGCAGGGTTGACAGCGAAACGCGCAAACTGGACAGCCGGATTGAAGAAGTTATCGTCAGCCTGGTCGGCGTCCATGAACATATTCTGGTAGCCAGACAAGACGGCTCTTTGGTTGCCGATGTGCGGCCTTTGGTGCGGATGAATGTAACAGTCATCGTGGAGCAGGACGGTCAGCGCGAACAGGGCAGCATGGGCGGCGGCGGGCGTAGCGATTACAATTATTTTATCGACCGGGATATCGCGCTGGAATACGGCCGTGAGGCCGTAAGACAGGCTTTAGTTAATCTGGAAGCTGTCGAAGCGCCAGCCGGTAACATGACGGTCGTGCTGGGGTCGGGTTGGCCGGGTATTTTGCTGCACGAGGCCATAGGTCACGGTCTGGAAGGCGACTTTAACCGCAAAGGCACCTCGGCATTCAGCGGTCGCGTCGGCGAACGGGTGGCATCCGATTTATGTACGGTAGTCGATGACGGCACCTTGCCGGGACGGCGCGGCTCGTTAACCATTGATGATGAAGGCACGCCGACGGAAAAAACCGTATTGATCGAAAACGGCATACTCAAAGGCTACATGCAGGACCAACTCAATGCCCGGTTGATGGGCGTTAATCCTACAGGTAACGGGCGGCGCGAATCCTACGCGCATCTGCCGATGCCGCGTATGACCAACACCTATATGCTGCCGGGTCAGCATGATCCCGAAGAAATTATAAAATCGGTAAAAAAAGGCCTGTATGCCAAAAACTTTGGCGGCGGGCAGGTCGATATTACCTCGGGCAAGTTTGTGTTTTCCGCCAGCGAAGCCTACCTGATCGAAAACGGTAAAATAACCCGTGCCGTTAAAGGCGCGACACTGATTGGTAACGGGCCGGATGTGTTAACCAAAGTATCTATGGTCGGCACCGATCTGGAGCTCGATAGCGGCGTCGGCTCCTGCGGCAAGGACGGTCAAAGTGTGCCGGTCGGCGTCGGGCAGCCTACCTTGAAGATCGACGGACTGACGGTTGGCGGGACCAGCGTTTAGGTGAGATTTACCCAGTATTTTCTTTATACCAGGAACAGGTCGGACAGGTCGTCCATAAAACTTGAATGGATTGAGAATGTTGTTGCCTGCCCGATTAAGACCCAAAGACAAGCAGATGGTCGGTTTAAAAAATGGGGATTTATTAAGGAAGAGGGGAAATATCTAAGGGTTATTTTGCTGGAAGATGAAGAGACGGTACATAATGCTTTCTTTGATAGAAGATTTAAAGAGGTAGACCATGAAAATTAAGTATTTTGAAGATACCGATACAGCATTGCTGGAGTTTTCAGAGCATCCGGTTTTCGAGACTAAAGAAATTAATGAAAACATTTATCTGGACTTGGACAAAGATGGTAATTTGATTGGGATGACCATCGAGCATGCAATGTCGCAAGCAAATATTAATGAAGTTTCATTTCAGCAGATAAGTCGGCAAGTAGCCTAAAAATAAAATTAGAGAAAACAGTGCAAAATCAGGAACAACACACCGCTTTAAAAAATATCGTTCAGGACATATTGGATGAAGCCGTAAAACAAGGTGCCAGCGCCGCTGAAGCGGGCTTGAGCCAGGAAAACGGCTTATCGGTATCGGTGCGTCTGGGCGATGTCGAAACCATAGAGCATCATTGCGACCAAGGGCTGGGCGTGACCGTTTATTTTGGACAGCGCAAAGGCTCTGCCAGCACTACCGACCTGTCGCCCGCTTCGATCAAGGAAACGGTCAGTGCGGCATGCAGTATCGCCCGTTACACCAGTGAAGACGAGTATTCAGGGTTGCCGGAGCCGGAGCTGCTGGCTACCGAATTCCCCGATCTTGACCTTAACCACCCGTGGGATATCGGTGTCGATGGAGCCATTGCCTTGGCCATTGAATGCGAAGACGCGGCGCGGTCTTATCATGAGGAAATCAGCAATTCCGAAGGCGCTTCGGTCGATACGCATCAGGGCATCCGGGTGATGGGCAATACCTTGGGCTTTCTTCAGGGCTATGCTTCAACCCGCCATTCCCTGAGCTGTTCGGTATTGGCGCAACGCGGCGACAGCATGCAGCGCGATTACTGGTACACCGTGGCAAGAAATGCGCGCGATTTGGAATCCGCCGTTGACGTGGGCAACAAAGCGGCCGAGCGGACGCTCCGGCGCTTGCAGGCTCGCAGCTTAAGCACGCGGCAGTGTCCGGTGCTGTATTGCGCGGAAACCGCTTCCGGTTTGCTAAGCTCGTTTATCGGTGCAATCAGCGGCGGTAACTTATACCGCAAATCGTCATTTTTGCTGGATGCACTGGGTACCCAGGTCTTCCCCGAATTTGTCCGCATTCACGAGCAGCCCTATTTGAAAGGCGCTTTGGGCAGCGGCGCGTATGATGGCGAAGGGGTTGCCACGCAAACACGCGATATAGTCAGCGAGGGTATTTTGCGCGGCTATGTGTTGAGCACCTATTCCGCCCGTAAACTGGGTCTGCACAGCACAGGCAATGCCGGTGGCGTGCATAATTTAACGATAGATCCGGGTAAGCTTGATTATCAGGGCATGTTAAAAGAGCTGAATACCGGTTTGCTGGTTACCGAGTTAATGGGGCAGGGGGTCAATATGGTGACCGGCGATTATTCGCGCGGTGCTGCCGGATTCTGGGTGGAAAACGGCGAAATCCAATATCCGGTTGAGGAAATCACCATTGCCGGTAATCTGAAAGACATGCTTAAAAATATCGTTGCCGTGGGTAATGATGTCGATTATCGCGGCAATATCCGTACCGGTTCGATACTGGTTGAGAGGATGTCGATTGCCGGGGAATAAGCCGAGCTATTTGTAAAATTCAACCTAAAATCATTTGATCCACGAAAAGCACGAAAATATTCAAAGAGATACCAAATTGTGAGTCGGCACCCAAAGGATGAATGGTTGCGTAATACAACATGTTGGTTTATTTCGTGTCTTTCGTGCTTTTCATGGACTAGCTGCGGTTTTTAGGTTAAGTTCAAAGCAAGCTTTGAACTCCTACGCTGGAGTCCAGGAGCGTGCTCTGGTGTATACGTTCGCAAAAAGTCGACTGGGGTCGATCAAGCTTTACAGGGATTTAACAATATCCTCAATCAACTGCGGCCCGCGATAAATAAGCCCGCTGTATATCTGTACCAGACTCGCTCCTGCCGCTAATTTTTCCTGCGCATCATCCGCGCTTAAAATCCCGCCTGCCGCAATAATCGGAATCTTGCCGTTCAATTCCGCCGCCAATCTCCGCACGACAAAAGTAGATTTTTCTTTAATCGGCGCACCGCTTAGACCTCCTGTTTCATTAGCAAGTGGATGATCGGCAATCATGTCGCGGGCAATGGTGGTATTGGTCGCAATCACGCCGTCGATTTCAAATTCCAGCAACAGTTTGGCAATATGGGTTATTTCATCGGCGGTCAGATCGGGCGCTATTTTCAGGGCTAAAGGCACGTATTTGCCGTGTTCCTGTTGCAATTTCAGTTGCTCTTCTTTTAAAGCAGAAATAAGACTTCTGATTTCATCCCCCTGTTGCAACTGGCGCAGATTTTTGGTGTTCGGCGAAGAGATGTTAATGGTGATGTAGCCGGCAGATGTATAAGCCTTGCGCAAGCCGATCAAATAATCGTCCGCCGCATTTTCAATCGGCGTGTCGAAATTCTTGCCGATGTTAATGCCCAGAATACCGGAGTAACGGCTTTGTTTTACCTGAGCCAGCAGATGGTCTATGCCCAGATTGTTAAAGCCCATGCGGTTGATAATTGCCTGATGCTCAGGCAGTCTGAACAAGCGCGGTTTCGGGTTGCCCGGTTGCGGACGCGGCGTCACCGTGCCTATTTCCACAAAGCCGAAACCCAATGCGGCCAGCGCATTAATATAATCGCCGTTTTTATCCAGGCCGGCGGCAAGGCCGACAGGGTTTTTAAAGTCAAGTCCCATGACGTTGACAGGTTTGTTGTCAATTTTCGGGTAGATTAGTTTGGGCAAGCCCGAAATATAGACCGCGTTCAGCAGTTTAAGCGTCACTTCGTGAGCGGTTTCCGGATCCAGGGTAAATAACAGGGGGCGTAGTAATGGATATAGATTCATGGGGGCGACCGTGTTGATGGCTGCGAGGGTGATTAACTACTGGAGTGCAGGCTTCGCCTGCAAGCACAAGCAAAGCTTGCACTCCCGTTGTAATATGTTGTCTTCAAAGCTTAACGATAACATAGCCTTAATATTAGTGTTCGCTGGTTAACTTATAAGGCTCCGGCGTTACCTTAGCAGGGCGATCCAAAACAAGATCGACCATCAGCTGCGCCGATGCAGGCCCCATCGCCAAACCGTTTCTAAAATGACCGGCATTAATGCATAAATTGTCGATCTCGGGATGTTTGTCGATATACGGTATGCCGTGTTCAGTGCCCGGTCTTAATCCAGCCCAGTGTTTAATCAGTGGGACGTTTTTAAGCGACGGTAACAAGTTTAATGCAAATGCATTCAACCGGTCTCGGGCTTGTGTCGTAGTTGTCTTATTAAAATCATCCTGTTCTACCGTGCTGCCCGCCAGAATCTTACCGTCACGTCGCGGAATAAGATATTGATCGCCATCCAGCACCATATAATTCAGTGTTTCCGGCTGGGCATCAAATAACAGCATTTGTCCCTTAACGGGAGCTATTTTCGGGGCATCGTCGATGGCAGCGGGAAAGAGCTGCCGGAATAATTGACCTGTCCAGGCGCCCGCAGTAATAATCAATTGATTGACAGCGAGCCGGCCGGATGAGGTATGGATTGCCGTAACGCGATTTTTATCGAGGGTAACAGCTGTTAACTCGCAATGTTCTATTAGCGTAACACCTTTATTAATCAGATCTTGTTTTAATGATTTAACCAGTCTTGGATTGCGCGCCTGGGCAATCTCGGGCAGCCAAAGCGGCTGGTCGGAGACTGTATTAAGCATGTTAAAAAAATCTGCACCAGCGGGTCGATATGAAATGTTGTTAGCATCGCACCAGTTAACAGCCGCAGCAACGTCAGGATTTTTAACGATCAATAAACCGCAGGGATTCCATTCCGGGTCTATCAAGGTTTCGTCAGTCAGTTGCGAGGCCAAGGCGGGATACAGTTTCAGGCTTTGTAACACCAGGCGAGTAATAGCGTCCGATTGTCGCCAAGGATAAAGCGGCAGCAAAATGCCGCCACCCGCCCAGGATGACTCCTGCCCCAGTTCATTTTTTTCAATAACCGTGACGGTAGCGCCGGTCTTAATAAATTCGCGGGCAGTTAGCAAGCCGATAATGCCGCCGCCAATGATGGTGATATCCGGGATTTTGGTCATGTGCGTTGGTAAAGATCAGTGTAAAAATAAATATTCTTGTTGGTGGATAGGGCTAAACAGTTATAGGGTCCGAAGTTGGTAAAGCAACAAAGTTCCCTCTCCCCTCGGGAGAGGGGGCTAGGGTGAGGGCATTTCAAATGTCGCTTTACCAGCTTCGGCTACTATAATTATAACTGCCACGACTATGGCTAATTTTCTATTAACAAGCTGTCTGTTCGCTCAAATTCACATAAATTATTGAAACCAATATATATGGTTTTGACTTAGTGCGTGAGCGGTGATTAAAAAATCGTTTGAACCAAGTGGATAAGCCGCATTTTCTTGGGTCAGCGCGGATTTTGCCATATTGCTCGACTGCAAATTCGTTTTATTTTACCGCAAAGAAGTGCGAAGAATCTTTAACTGTGGTTTAGATGTGTAAGTTGAATAAATTGTTGTTTTTTGCATACAAAAGAATATTTAGGATTAAAATTATCTTTATGCGCATTGATAAATAAGGACTAATTAATATTAAAAAAATGGCGTTAAAACTTGTAGGGATTTAGTTTAGCTGCTACTATTATCACCGGAAGATAGGTTTTGTTGTATTAAAACAAATTTTTGTAAAATAATAACCTCATGAGGGGGATAAATGATAAATAAAACTAAACTAGCGCTGGGCATTGCGGCAGCAACTTTTACAATGACCGGCGTATTGGTTTCTCCACAAGCTGTTGCTGGCTCAAAGGCGCAGTCTCGCTCTGAAGCCGGTGTGAGCAGTAAAGTGGACGCATTGGAAGCTCAACTCCAGTCCATGCAGGCTGAATTAAGTCGCTTAAGAGCGGAAGCAAACCGTCCCCGTTCTAGCGCAGAAGCTGGCAAAGTTCAGGAACTGGATCAGTGGATGACGTCGGTTAAGAGTGCTCCTGTCGCCGTAGTTGAAAAAGACCACTTATTCTCTGCTCGTGGTGGCTGGATGCATTTTAATGATAACCGTAGCGGTACTCCGACTTTACAAGGCCTGAACTCAACTTTCAGTACTGATAGAGATGCCTACTATTATGGCGGCGCGATCGATTTCAATATGAACAATAATCTGTTTGGCTTGATGGATCATACTTCGTTTTTGATGGAACTTGGTGTTGAGTATGCGCAGTTAGGCCAAAGTAAGCCTAATGGACTAGGCGGGGCGGCAGCGGATGTAAATCAATTAAGAATCAATGCTTCACCCAAAATCAAATTTATGCACGGCAACAAATTCAGACCTTGGTTGATTCCAGTCGGTTTGGATATCAATATTATCAGCCCACCATCTTCGGCGATTACTGTGCTGAACAGCGGTATGCAGTTCGGTGCCGGTGCGGAATATGAATTGCTGAAAGGTATTGTGATTGGTACTGATGGTCGTTACCATAAAAGTTTTGACAGTATTGACGGCGTTAATACCGACGGCTTTACCTTGGGCGGTTCTTTAGGTTTCAAGTTCTAAGTTTAAATACTTAGCGAAACCCGAAAAGGGCATAAAGGGAGGGTTTTAAACCCCTCCCTTTTTTTATGGTTTAAAAAAATGAGGTGTGCGATATAGGTATTAATTAAACGTCTTTATCTTTACACTTTGTATGGCAAAGTCTTATGATGGCTCTTAATTTGGTACTATAAAAAGACAGGGTAGGGTTATGAGCATTTTGCAGGATATTCGGCCAGTGAGTTATTTAAAGTCCAGATCCGCCGATATTTTAAAACAGGTTAATGATACGCATAGACCCATTATCATTACGCAGAATGGAGAGCCCAAAGCGGTGTTGCAAGACCCGGAAAGTTACGAAAATATGAGAAACACCATCGGTTTGCTTAAACTGCTTTCTCTGGCAGAAGAAGATGTCAGGCAAGGCAAGACGGTTGCACAAAATCAGGTTTTTCAAAATATAGAGAAACTGCTGGATTTAAAGTGAATGCCGATTATCAGGTTAGATGGGCTAAGGCGGCGGAAAGCGATTTGGTCGAAATCATCAGATATATCATGAAAAACAGCCCTGCCAATGCACATGAAGTATTTAACAAGATTAAGATAAAAACAGAAGATCTGGCTTTATTGCCGGACAGGGGGCGGATTGTTCCTGAGCTGTTTAGTCAGGGCATTTCTTTATACAGGGAAATAATTATTGCGCCCTGGAGAGTTATCTATCGAATAGCTGAGAAAGCGGTTTTCATTTTAGCCGTTATAGATTCCCGCCGTAATGTAGAAGATGTTTTATTAGAGTATTTAATTCGAATAAACAATGAAAAACCTTTATCCTGAAATAAAACCCTACCACAGCTTTTTCCTCGAAACCGGCAGCCAGCATGCTGTGTATGTAGAGCAAAGCGGCAACCTTGACGGCATTCCTGTTATTTTTCTGCACGGTGGACCGTGCTCCGGCACCAAGCCCGATCACCGGCGTTTTTTTAATCCCGAGTTTTATCGCATTATTCTGTTCGATCAGCGCGGCTGCGGCTTGTCGTTGCCTTTTGGCGAGCTGGAAAACAATACCACTCAGGATTTAATCGATGATATGGAACGCATTCGTAATCAGCTGGCTATTGATCAATGGTTAGTGTTTGGCGGTTCGTGGGGCGGAGCGTTGGCCTTGCTGTATGCCCAGACGCATATAGAAAAAGTAACGGGCTTGATTATTCGCGCGGTATTTCTGGCGCGGCAGCTGGATTTGGATTGGTTTGCCAAAGATGGCGCGAGTAAGATTTATCCCGAGCAATGGCAGCGGTTGATTGAAAGCATCCCGGAACAGGGGCGAGGAAATCCGGTGCAAGGGCTATGCGATGTATTATGGGGTGGAGACGAGGTGGCACAAAGGCGGGTCGCAAAGGAGTGGATGGCCTGGGGCGGGCAGGTATCATTAGGTAACGATTATCAGCCGAGTCCGAAAGGCGAGCATGCAACGGAGAAAATGGTTAAACAGGTCCGCATGGAATTGCATTACGCCAAGCAACATTATTTTATTGAGGAAAACCGGATCCTGGACAACTGTGGCGGCTTGGTTAAAATTCCAACGGTTATCATTCATGGACGCCATGATTTTGTCTGTCCGATGGAAGCCGGTCACAGTCTGCATAAAGTATTGCCGAATGCCGAATATATCGTATTACCCAATGCCGGGCATGTTGCTCAGGGCAAGGAAATGATTAATGCGTTGGTTGCTGCAACCGACAGGTTTGCAGAACAGCGATGATTATAATCAGAAATCGCCCTGAATTTATATTCAACTGCCCCATAAAGCCATAAATGCTTTATCATTAATACAAATTAATACGTCTCCAGGTTGTCGCAACTTATGGAAAACACGTTTGAAACCCAAATCCATAATGCTATGGGCGACTGGAAGCACATTTTTATACCGATAAATGAAATTACATGATGAAAAGCTCCGCAAATTGGGCTTAGCTGTTATTCAAGTGGAAACACAGGCGATTGCCGCATTAGCCGATCAAATTAATGATGATTTTGTGGTTGCCTGCAAGTTGATGTTCAATTGTAAGGGTCGTGTTGTGGTTACCGGCATGGGTAAATCAGGGCATATTGCCGGTAAAATTGCCGCGACCTTAGCCAGTACCGGAACGCCGGCTTTTTTTGTGCATTCGGGCGAAGCCAGTCATGGCGATTTGGGCATGATTACCCGGCAGGATGTCGTGCTGGCTTTATCAAATTCCGGGGAAACCGAGGAAGTTTTAACGATATTGCCGATTATTAAGCGGCTGGGCGTACCGTTAATAGCCATGACCGGAAACCCGGCCTCAACTTTGGCCAAGTTTGCCACCACCCATATCAACGTGGCTGTTGAGCAAGAAGCTTGTCCGCTGGGACTTGCGCCTACCTCCAGCACCACCGCGGCATTGGTGATGGGCGATGCGCTGGCAGTTTCTTTGCTCGAAGCGCGGGGCTTTACCCGCGATGATTTTGCCTTGTCTCATCCCGGCGGCAGTTTAGGCAAACGACTGTTATTGATGGTGGGCGATATTATGCATGCCGATGAAAAAGTGCCTATCGTTCCGGAGTCTGCGCTTATCAGTCATGCCTTGCTGGAAATGACCGAAAAAAAGTTGGGTATGACGGCGATTGTCGATGCGGATAATCGCGTTACCGGCATTTTTACCGATGGCGATTTGCGGCGGATGCTGGGCAGAAATCTTGATGTGCACAAGACCGCTATCACTGAAGTCATGACCCCGAATTGTGCGGTTATTTCGGCGGATATTCTGGCGGCTGAAGCCATGCAAATTATGGAGCGGAAAAAGATTAATGCATTAATTGTTGTTGATCAGCAGCAAAGAGCGATAGGCGCTTTGAATATGCATGACCTGATTCGTGCAGGAATCGTATGATGGCCGACATAGACCACGGCTTGGTCGTTTTGGAAAAAGCCAGGAAACTCAAATTGCTGATTCTCGATGTGGATGGGGTATTGACGGATGGCAGGTTGTTTTTCGATAGTGAGGGCAACGAATACAAGTCGTTTCACGCGAGGGATGGTCACGGTATCAAGTTGCTGCGGCAGACCGGTGTTGAGGTCGCGGTTATTTCCGGGCGAAAATCAAGCTCGGTTGCGCTACGAATGAAAAATCTGGGTATTGAACATGTGTATCAGGGCCATGAAAATAAAATCGCCGCGTTTAATGAGATTATTGAGTTTATGGGCATAACGCACGAACAGGCGGCACATGTCGGCGATGACTTGTTGGATTTGCCGATAATGACTAGAGTGGGGCTTGCAATTGCGGTTAATGATGCCAACTTTGCCGTTAAACAACGCGCCGATTGGTGTACGACGTTGCCTGGAGGGCAGGGCGCAGTCAGGGAAGTCTGTGATTTTATTATGCAGGCGCAGGGACGTTTTGATGAAATTTTGAATGCTTACCTGACTCGCGAGAGCACGAAGTGAAATGACCCGGTTAAATGGAAGCTACAGTTATCTGTGTCTGATCATTATCGCGGTAATGAGCTGGTGGCTGATTAAATTGACCGGTTCGGATGAGTTTGGTCGCATAGCGGTCCCGGCTCACAGTCCTGATTATTTCAGCAAGGGCTATACGAAATGGGAAATGAGCGAGCTTGGCAAGCCGAAAAGTAAGTTAATTGCTGATGAAATGATTCATTACAGCGATGACAGCACCACGCATATGGTAAACCCATTAATGTTTTTTTATAACGAGAAAACACCGCCGTGGATAATTAAGTCAGAAACCGGAGTTTTGTCTGCTGATGGCAAGGATTTGTTGTTAACCGGCAAGGTCTATGTTGACCGGGCTGCTGCTGAGGGCGTCAGGGAGCTTAAAATCCATACCTTCAACTTAAAAGTAAAGCCGGAAATCAGTTATGCGGAAACGGATGCGTGGGCAGAATTGATCAGCTTGCCAAATTGGACTACAGGGGTCGGTATGAAGCTGACTTTTGCGGAACCGATTCATCTGGAATTGCTCTCTAATGTAAAGGGTAAATATGAAACAAAATAAAAACCTTCGCTGCCGCATGTTACGTGGGAGTGGCTACTGTTTACTGTTATTGGCGCTTTACAGTGCGGGTGTTTACGCCTTGGAAAGCGACAGTGATCAGCCGATAATTATCGATTCAAATACGGCGACTTATGATGATGTAAAAGCCACCAGTACATATACGGGCAATGTGATATCAATTCAGGGCAGTATTCGGGTGAACTCAGATAAGCTGGTGGTTTATTTTGTAGACGGTGAAGTTGATAAAATGGTGTTTACAGGTAATCTTGCAAAATTTAAACAAACGCCTAACGAGGGCGACCAGGATATAACCGGTGAGGCGTTAACAGGCGAGTATTATCCTAAAAAGAATTTGTTGATTTTGATCGATAAAGCTACCGTGTGGCAAGGCAGCGGAGCTTATTCCAGTGATTTTATTGAATACGATTTGAAAACTTCGCTGGTTAAAGCGGGGGAAAAAGAATCAGCCAGAAAACGCGTCCATGTCGTATTGCAACCGAAAGCTAAAGAAGAGCCGAAAGCTAAAGAAGAACCGCCTGCGAAGGACAAATGATGAGGCGAAAGGCTAAAGGCGAAAGGGTGAAAAATACCAAACAATATTCCTTTAGCCTTTAGCCTTGAACCTTGAACCTTGAACCTTGAACCTGTTTACCTCAACCATGACCAGACTAGCCGCAAAACAGCTGATTAAGAGCTACAATAAACGTAATGTGGTTAACGGTGTTTCATTGCATGTTGATACCGGTGAAGTTGTTGGTTTACTGGGACCTAACGGTGCAGGAAAAACTACCAGTTTTTATATGATGGTGGGCCTGATTAAGGCGGATGAAGGAGAGATTACGCTGGATTCACAGGTCATTACCCATCATCCCATGCATTTGAGGGCGCAATTAGGGATAGGATATTTGCCGCAGGAACCCTCGGTTTTTCGAAAACTGAGTGTGGCGGATAATTTGCGTGCAGTTTTACAAATCCGTTCTGATTTAACTCAAGGACAGGCTGAATTGGTGATTGAGGAATTGTTGCAGGAGTTTCATATTCTTCATCTGCGCGACCAAATTGCCTTGGGCTTGTCGGGTGGTGAACGGCGGCGTGTCGAAATTGCCAGGGCATTGGCGACCAATCCTCAGTTTATATTATTGGATGAGCCTTTTGCCGGTGTTGATCCGATATCGGTAGATGATATAAAAAAAATCATCGAGCATTTGAAGTATCGCGGCATTGGCGTGTTAATTACCGAACATAATGTCAGGGAAACACTAGGCATTTGTGATCGCGCGTATATACTTAACGATGGCAGGGTGATTGCCGAAGGTGGCGCGGAAGCTATCGTTGCCAATGAGGAAGTGCGTAAAGTTTATTTAGGTAATAACTTTAGTCTTTAATGTAATTAAGGTGCAAGGTAAAAGGTGCAAGGTAAAAGGTTAAGAAAAAGCTTTTTTAACCCTACGCCTTTAGCCTTATGCCTTTAACCTTTAACCTTTAATCTTAAATGAAACAATCCTTACATCTTCGACTGGGTCAACAACTGGCTATGACGCCGCAATTGCAGCAGGCGATCAAGTTGTTGCAGATGTCGACATTAGAATTGCAGCAGGAAATTCAGCAGGCTCTTGAGTCTAATATGATGCTGGAAGTTAATGAGGAAGAAAACACCGTTCAGGACGCCGAAATAACGCCGGAGAAAAAAGTTGATAATGCGGATTTGCTGACAAGTCAAGGTTCACAAACAGATATGCCGGATGAGCTGCCCATCGATTCTTCCTGGGATGACGTTTATGAATACGCGATGGAGTCGGGGGGCAATTCCGCTGAGACTGTTGAATTTGAAACGCAGCGTAGTAAATCCTCAACCTTGCTGGATCATTTGTTATGGCAAGTGGAATTGACCTCGTTTTCAGAGAGGGATCATGCCATTGCCATGGCTATTATTGATTCAATCAATGAAGACGGCTATCTGATCAGTAGCCCCGAAGAAATTTTTCAGGGATTGCAGAGCCAGTTAGACGATCTGGATTTCGATGAAGTGAACGCGGTACTGCACCGGGTGCAAAATTTTGACCCGGCCGGCGTTGCAGCCATTGATTTAAAAGATTGTTTGAGATTACAGATACAGCAGTTGCCGGAGAGTACGCCTTATAAAGAGGAAGCGCTGACTCTTATTACCCGGTATTTGGATTTGTTGGCTACGCATGAGCAGTCAAAACTGATGCGCAAACTGGGCGTGACAGAGCGGCAACTGGATGAGGTGGTGGCGTTAATCAGAACCCTGGATCCGAAGCCGGGCGCGCAGATACAGGATTCGGATTCCGAATATGTTATTCCCGATGTCTACGTGGTTAAACGAAACGATAAATGGCAAGTCAATCTGAATCCTGATATAGCGCCTAAATTGCGCGTCAACCCCTTTTATTCAAGCATGATAAAAAGAGCGGATAACAGCAAGGACAATACCTGCATGAAGGACCATTTACAGGAAGCAAGATGGTTTATTAAAAGTCTCCAGAGCCGTAACGATACCTTATTGCGTGTTGCCCGGTGTATCGTGGAAAAGCAGGCCGGGTTTCTTGAGCATGGCTCTATTGCAATGAAGTCCATGGTGTTGAGAGATATTGCTGAAGAGCTGGAATTGCACGAGTCGACCATATCCAGAGTGACCACGCAAAAATTTATGCATACACCCAATGGAATCGTCGAATTTAAATATTTTTTTTCCAGTCACGTTTCAACAGAAGGGGGAGGGGAGTGTTCATCTACGGCCATAAGGGCGTTTATTAAAGAGCTCATCAGCAATGAAAATCTGGCAAAACCGTTAAGTGATAGTAAAATAGCCGAGCTATTAAAAGAAAAGGGCATTAATGTTGCTAGAAGGACAATTGCCAAGTATCGTGAAGCGATGCTCATTTCATCATCAAGTCAGCGTAAGCGTATTTTATAACGCCAACTGACACCAAACCAATTATTACCATTAAGGAGTTTATCTCATGCAAGTCATCGTAACAGGCCATCATCTTGAAGTAACCGACGCTTTAAAAGCGCACATCGATTCGAAATTTGAAAAATTAGCACGTCATTTTGATAATGTTACCGATGTACACGTCATTTTAAGCGTGGAAAAGTTAGTTCAAAAGGCAGAAGCGACATTGCAACTGAGTGGCGCTAAATTATTCGCCGAAGATCATCAGGAAGATATGTATGCCGCCATTGATGCTATGGTAGATAAGTTGGATCGTCAAATTATCAAGCATAAAGAAAAAACCGGACAGCATAGATAAAGTAGGAGCAAGGTAAAAGGTACAAGGTAAAAGGCGCTTTTTTGAACCTTGAACCTTTTACCTTAAACCTAATTTCATGAAACTATTAATCGTCAGCGGTCTTTCCGGTTCAGGCAAAAGTATTGCCCTGGATACGCTGGAAGATTGCGGTTATTACTGTATCGATAACCTACCCGTGACCTTGCTGGAAGACTTTATTAACCATGTCATGCTGGTGGATAAGCTTACCTATGCGAAAACGGCCATAGGAATTGATGCCAGGAATCAGAGCGAAAGCCTGGCCAATTTTTCCGAAAGCCTGGAGCTAATACGCAATAAACAGATCGATTGCGAAATCATTTTTATGCAGGCTGAAGAGTCTACC
Organism: Methylobacter sp.; assembly: GCA_030653175.1. Classification (GTDB taxonomy): domain Bacteria; phylum Pseudomonadota; class Gammaproteobacteria; order Methylococcales; family Methylomonadaceae; genus Methylobacter_A. The sequence continues at coordinate 10,453 of JAURZV010000045.1, read as the reverse complement.
TTGTTGAAGCGCTATAGCGAAACCCGACGACGGCATCCGTTGACGGATTCGAACGTGCCGTTAAGAGAAGCGTTAAAAATTGAAAAGGAAATGTTGACACCGGTTGCCAGGCACGCCAGCGTGGTCATTGATACCAGTCGAACGCATTACCATGAGTTGCGCGAACTTATCAGAGGCCAGGTCGGCGAAAGGGATGTCAGGCATATTTCTTTGCAGTTTCAATCATTCGGGTTCAAGCATGGCGTTCCGCTGGATGCCGATTTTGTATTTGATGCCCGCAGTTTGCCAAATCCTTATTGGATTCCGGAATTGCGCGGATTAACAGGAAAAGATCAGCCGGTAATCGACTTTCTTGATGAACAAGAACTGGTTGCCGAGCTTTTTAAAGATATTACGGGTTTTCTTGAGCGCTGGATTCCCCGATTTGAGGCAGAAGGGCGTAGTTATTTGACTGTGGCTATAGGATGTACAGGCGGCCAGCATCGCTCGGTTTATCTGGTGGATGCCTTCGCCAAGCAGTTCAAAGGCCCGTTCTTGAATGTAATTGCCCGTCACCGGGAATTGCAATAAGTTTTTTTTGGTAACTACTCAGCGAGAAAGAAAAATGGAACGCCGATGACGCTGATAACTATGATTAAATAAGATTTTTCTTGAATTATCCGTGTTTATCATATTCATCTGCGTCATCTGCGTTCCATTGTATTTGATGGCTGAGTAGTTACCTTATTTCAGCGATAGCGTTTCAGCCCGGCCTATCATCTCAATGGACAGCTTGTCCTCCTTGCACAGCCAGCCTATGGCGCGTTGCACATCATTCCTGTTGATACCTGTTTCAGTGGTAACTTTATTGACACTGGATGGTCCGTTCTTATCCAGATATTCCCAGACTATTCCTGCTGTATCGCCGATTGTATTAGACATAGTGGTCACCTTTAGCTTGGATTGTTGTGTTAAGAAATCTTGGTTTGATGGTCAGGTAGCACGATATTTAATTCCAGTGTCTCCTGAGTATCGTTTTGTTCAAAATTAACGGATATTGCATCTTGTTCTACGTTAACGTATTTTCGAATAACTTCCAGCAATTCTTTTTGCAATTGAGGAAGGTAAGAGGGTTGGTTTCTGGAGCTGCGCTCGTGAGCAACCAGAATTTGCAGTCTTTCCTTGGCAAGTGACGCCGAGCTGGCTTTAGATTTCTTAAAATAATCCAGTAAACTCATTATTTACTCCCGAACAACTTCCCAAAGAGGCCTTTTTTCTCATCAATGAATCGATGTGGTCTATCTTCACCCAAATAGCGGGCAACAATATCCGCATAAGCTTGGCCCGCGTCACTTTTTTCGTCAAGAATAACAGGTGTGCCGGAATTTGACGCATTCAGTACCGATTTTGATTCCGGGATGACGCCCAATAAATGCAGCGATAAAATTTCCTGTACATCGTCCACGCTTAACATTTCACCTAATTTTACCCTGTCCGGCGAGTAGCGTGACAGCAGCAGGTATTCCCTGATAGGTTCTTCGTTTTGTTCGGCCCGGCGTGATTTGCTGGATAAGATGCCTAGCATACGATCAGAGTCCCTCACTGAAGAGACTTCCGGGTTGGTTACAATAAACGCATCATCAGCAAAATACATGGCCAAATGAGCGCCTTTTTCAATGCCGGCAGGGGAATCGCAGACGATGTATTTAAAGTCTTTTTTGAGTTCATCCAAAATTTTGCCCACACCTTCCTGACTCAGGGCGTCTTTATCCCGAGTTTGCGAGGCAGGCAGAATGTAAAGCAGATTGCAGTTTTTATCGCGTATCAATGCCTGATTAAGACTTGCCTCGCCGTTGATGACATTGACAAAATCATAAACAACGCGGCGCTCGCAACCCATGATTAAATCCAGGTTACGCAAACCCACATCAAAATCGATGACCGCTGTTTTGTGACCTTTTTTTGCAAGCCCCATGGCTATAGCGGCGCTTGTGGTTGTTTTACCAACGCCGCCTTTACCCGATGTTACGACTATGATTCGTGCCACAAATTTTTCCTCCAAAGAGCAATATAAATTAAATATCTTTAATAACTAAAGTATGGTTTTGTAAATAGATCTGAACTGGCTTAGTGAAAACGGCACTATTCAAATCTTCGCTGATCTTGTAATTTCCGGCAATCGAAATAAGCTCAGCCTGTAAATCGGAACAGAAAATACGCGCTTCCGTATTGCCTTGTACGCCCGCCAAAGCCCGGCCTCTTAGCGAGCCGTAGACATGAATATTGCCTTCGGCCAGGATTTCAGCCCCGGCACTGACCTGAGCTAAAATGATCAAATCACCTGAAGCATAAATGCGTTGGCCGGAACGGACAGGATGAGTGATCAGTGTGGTGGTTGCAGCAACGACTTGTGGTTTGGGTGTCGCTTCAGGCTCAGGAGTTTGTTGTTTTTGCGTTCCGGAAGAGACCGCGGTGCTATGGCCGGAATGTATGGGGATTCCAAGCTCCAATGCCTGTTGATTCTGTTGTGCAGCGCCGCCGCGTATTCCTATCGGTAACAAGCCCAGCTTGCGGATGATGTTGATGAGTTCAGTAACATCAATGTCGAGATCGTTTTTATTCAGTTCCTGCAAGTCAAACACCAACGGCGAATTTTTAAAAAACTCGGGTGCCAGATGGATTTTTTCTTGTAATTGTTGTTCGATAGTAATGGCATCATTACTGGCTAACACCAAAACAGGCACAGAGAAAGTACTGCTTTTAAATTCCAGTGCCGGTGAGTGATGAGCGTTCTGTTGAGAGTCTGTTGACATCCGTTAAATCTGGTTAGTCAGGAGTTGCACTGATTCTAACATTGCTGATAAAAAAAATCATTTTTACAGTGCCGATAAATTACTTTTTTGGTCGGGGGCTCCTCTAGGATAAGAGACTGTGAAAGAACCCAAAATTCCAGCTTGCCCTAATAAACGTATACGGCATTTTTTTGAAAAAAACGCTAAATACCATATTGCTGATCCTCTAAAGCTGACGAACATTGCTCTTGGCGATTTTAGAGTGACAGCCAAAAGTTGAGTCGCAATAATTCAAACTGATCAGCAACTGCAATCATTTTTGGAGAACAAGACAATGTTAAAAATAGGCAGATAAACTTCTCGGATAAGCGACCTTAAATGTCGCTTATCTTGATAAACTGATTTTCGTCATCAAAAACAATCGTTTCGGAGTCAGTCATGATCAATAAAAAAATGCCGGATTTTATGCCACCCGTTTGTACTTCACGGCAAAGCAGGGCAGTACGCAATCAATATGCTACTTATCAACGCTTGGCGGCTATCTACCTTTTGCGGCTTGCGCTGGGCTTACAAAAAAATCTGGCTCGGCACCAGATCAGTGAATTTTTTGAAGGGGATCTCGGCAAGATTACCGGATTGAGGCAGTTTAACGGTGAAGGAATGAATCTTCATGGCTTGACCGCCGATGAAATGTTGCCATTTTCAAATAAAGCCAGCAAATCAGAGCTGGTGAAGTGTATGCGGGGACAGCTGAACAAACTTCTTGGCGAAGGCATCAGCTCGTCTGAATCCCTGTTTGATAACATACGACTGCTGGGCAATACCTTAAAACTCAGTCCAGTCGAACAGGAAATATTAGTGCTGCGCTTACTAATGCCTTTGCTGGAAGTGTTTCAGGCGACGGTAATTGACCATTGTTGTACCTGTAGTATGCAGTCCACTATCGATTACTTGCGGCTGATGACAACCCGTCCCGCCAGGGACATTCACAAAGCACTGCAACCCAATAGTCAATTGTTGCAAATGGGCTGGATAAAAATCCATTCCGGATTGGTCGATCTGGAAGATAAACTGGAGCTGCCCGATGGTTTGCTGGACATTCTGCTACGCCAACACGACAGCGCCGAAGCGCTGTTTGCCAATTTTTTCCGACCTTCCAGCCGTAGCAAACTGGTGCTGGATGATTACGCCCATTTGCAAAACGATCTGGATGTGTTGCAGCCTTATCTGCGGACAGTGCTGGACGAAAAACAGTCGGGCGTCAACATCCTGATCTACGGACCTCCCGGAGTCGGAAAAACCCAGTTTGCCAAGCTGTTGGCGCAAACCCTGAACGCCTTCTTATATGAAGTGTTGTGCGCCAATCAGGAAGGAAACGCTTTACGTGGTAGCGCCCGCTTTGCCGCCTGCAATCTCAGCCAGAAACTGCTGAGCAAAAGCCCGGCCAGCCTGTTGCTGTTCGATGAGGCTGAAGATGTGTTCCCGTCCAGACACAGCTTCTTTTTCGACGAAAGCGATGAAGAAGAGTCATTCAGCGGAAAAGGCGACAAAGCCTGGATCAATCAGCAACTGGAAAACAATCCGGTACCGGTGATCTGGATCAGCAACCGCACCCAAGGCATGGACAAAGCCTATTTGCGGCGGTTTAGCTACTCGGTTGAAATCGATAAAATGCCTACATCCATCCGTCGGCGTATCGTCAATAAATACAGCAGAGGTTTGAAGGTGAGTGCCGGGTGGCGGGAAAATCTGGTCAGCCAGACCCACCTGACGCCCGCGCAAATCGAACAAGCCTGTTCGATAGCCAAAGTCACGCAAAAACAGGCGCCGGGGCAAACCGAGCAGGTTGCCGAACGGGTGCTGGAAGCCAGTATGCGCTTGCTCAAGCAAAAACACAGCCTGCAAAAGAAACCAGCTTGGACGCAATATGATAGAGCATTTACCAATGCCGATATGGATTTGGACGCGCTGCTAACCGGTCTTAAACAGAATCAGCGCGGCAATTTCTGTTTTTACGGCGCTCCTGGCACCGGCAAAACCGCATTACTCCCATCTTACTCAGAAAACGTTCAACTTATGGTACGTAAAAACTGATTAAGCTAATGAATAACAATAACTTTATCTGCTTTTAAAAAGTAGACGTTTTTTCGCTCAGATGGGAGTAATAAGCGGGATTTGGATAGTCCGGCCATGATGACTCCTAAATGATTTATATTGTCTGCAATGTAGCATAACCTAAACTAACGACGCACCTTGTCGCAATGAGTCATTATCATGATCGTCAACGCTAGATATAGCAACGACAGGATATTTATAATGACACCAAAACAACGCGAAATATTGAGAGATTTACAGGTGAAAATCAGCCGATTGGACAGTTACGTCGGCCGCCTGCGGCGTCAACTTCAACTGTTCGAGTTGACGAACTACTTCGATTCAGCCTTTGCGTTGGACAAAGGCGAATTTACTGCCGAAGAAATCAGCAAGCTGCTACGTTTTAATCAGCGGTTGTCGGCGCTTGAACAGTATTTATGCGAGTTGGGCGCAAAGGAAAGCATACCTCTGGCTGCTCGTGTCTCCGACCTTAATGACCCGCTGGACGATTACGAGATCGAGGCGACACTTTTACTTTACACTAGGCGAAGATGATCCTGCATTCGATGAAGACGACGACAATTATTTAACCCAACGGCGGATCAGCCTCAAGCATTTGGATAGGGAATGGGGCTTGGGGGATAGGCATGATCATCGTGAACCTGTGCGACATTTTCCAGATGACCTCAATGAGGTGCCTCATTGCTGGTTATTCCATGACCTTTACGATCACAACTACGGTCTGGAACAGCATTCCATAATGCTGCAAGATTGTTTGCGTGTTGACTCGATTTGGGTGGATGTTGCCGTACACCATCAAGCAACGCTGGATATTAAAACCGGTAAATGGCTACCGCCGACTGATTCGGTACAGGCCTAAATTAGGGAGCTGAGAATTTGGGTTATTTGAAATTAGTTGGGATCATCAAAGTGCCTGATCAATGCGCTGGTAAAGCAAACTTTTCCCTACCCACGGCAAATTTTGCGACAGACCCCAGCGTTGCCTTCAATCGCCATGGTCTTGTATTACAGCATCAATTGCTTGCAGCGCTTCCAGAGCGCCCATCGCAAGGGAAATCGTTCCTGGAGGCCCCTCTGCTTCTCTGGGGTTAATCCTGATTAAGGTGCCAGGCATCGATGCGCCCGTGCGACGAATACCACCAATTGTCGAACCGGCACCGAGTTCTATCGTCACGGTCTTCTTGCCGGCGATAGTGTTTTCCCATTCATAAAAACGCCGGCGTTGTTGATCTGAGCGAGTTGATAACCAATCCCTGTCGCCAAACATCAGGACATTGGGACGAGCCAGTTCGCCGCAACGCGGACAAATCGGTAAATCGCCTTTTGCAAGCAATTGCTGTGGATCAATATCAAAGCGTAATTCAGGGGCTGTCCATATTTCGTCCGTGCAAGATACTGTACACTGCAAATAATGAATTGCACCATGACATTCAGAAATACGTTCATCTGAAAACCCGGCTTTTTGAAATTGACCATCGACATTGCTGGTCACCACAAATCCTGGCTGCTGTGCCTTATCCTGCCAACATTTCAGTAAAGCAAAGCCGGGATGAGGAATGGTTTTTTGATACAGTTGATAACGATAGCCATAAAAGCCCCAAGCCTTAGCCGGGTCGTTTTCAAACCAGATTGGATTTGCCAGGTCAGAAAAGGACAAACCTTCTGCGGCATACTGAGGATGAATTTTCCAGAAGCCTTGATGACCACGAAAATCCGGCAGACCGGAACCCACGCCCATGCCTGCACCTGCGGTAATTAGAATGGACTCTGCGGCGACAATGGCCGTTGCCGCCTGTTGAAGTGTAAGACGATTGGTCATGTTATTTTAATTATGCAGCTGTGGTTAAAAATTTTCAGCCCATTTTTCCCAGAACCCCGGTTCATCGTGGTGGGCATTTTCCATGGCTTTTTCTAACGGCAAATACCAGAAACTCACCGTGTCAAAGCGCATGGTGCCATCGGGGTTCTCCAGATAATCGCGTGCCAGCACATATAACGAATCGTTATCATCGTAAGGTACGTCCAGATAAATTTGTCCATCAGAACCACATATAGAGTTTTCATCGGCAAAATACCCACACGGTTGCCAGGCAATGTGATGTTCCGTGAGCCAGTTGCAGACCGTCTCACGCATGGGATCTTGCTGCCAGTTGTAGGAGTCATTGTCCCGCCAATCAATGCCTGTAGACCCTTTAGGATGAAAAGTCAGATACAACACATCACGTTGTTTTTTACGGGCAATGGCGTCGATATGTTCTATCAGCATGGGCATGTGGCGGCTCCCTTTATTGAGGGTTAATAGGTCAAGTTGAGCGAGATGATTCAGCGATAACTACGCTGGATACAGAACACTATAACTTGCTCATGCGACAAAATAAGGCGTTTACACATAACCGAATTTAAAAAACCGTCCAAAATCCATATAACCATTTCAGTTATGGCTGTGTGGCTTTAATTTATGGCAATAGCTATAACACTCAAATTAAACTTTCACAGCCTCATAAGCATTCGACCAAGAGTTTTTTACGTCCCCTCCTCAAACTGTATAGACCGGATATTTTATTTAATAGCTGTAGATGGGCTGGTGTTGACTGTAAATAAGGCTTTAAAAGTAGACTTGTTTGCCAAAACCATTTGTTTTATATGGTGTTTATTGTGTAGGCGATACGGTCCAAGCTTGCAATCTGCGGCATTATCCTTTAACTTAGCATTACATCCGTAAAGGCTAGGGGTGCTTTCTTGTTTCCGTGTTTTACATGGGACAGGGAGGCTGAGAAAAACCCTTTGAACCTGACCCCGGTTAATACCGGCGTAGGAAAGCCCTGACTTCCCTGCGCCTTATTGTTTTGTTGTTGGAGATAAACATGAGCGCTGTCCTTAAAGAAGTTACGTCTACTGAACCCAGTAGTGTAAAGATTGATTCCTACCCCGCATCGGAAAAAATATATGTTCAAGGCAGTCGCCCCGACATACAGGTTCCGATGCGCAAAATCACCTTATCCGATACCCCGGTGCATTTTGGTGCAGAACAAGGTGCCGAAAAAAATCCGCCGCTTTATGTTTACGACACCTCGGGCGTTTATACCGATCCCAATGTCGAAGTCGACTTGAAAAAAGGTCTGGGTGCGATTCGTTCAGCCTGGATAGCGGAAAGAAACGACACCGAAGAACTATCCGGCCCCAGCTCGGAATTCGGCCGTCAACGTCTTGAAGATCCGGCTACCGCCGAGCTGCGTTTTGAGCATATCCGCAAACCGCGTAGAGCAAAAGCGGGAAAAAATGTGTCGCAAATGCATTATGCAAGACAGGGCATCATCACGCCGGAGATGGAATACATCGCCATTCGCGAAAACCAGAAAATGGAAGAAATGCGCCATTTGTGGAAAGATCAGCATCCCGGCGATTCTTTCGGGGCATCCATTCCGGATACCATTACCCCTGAATTCGTCCGTGATGAAGTCGCCAGAGGCCGGGCCATTATTCCGTGCAATATCAACCATCCGGAACTGGAGCCGATGATTATCGGCCGCAATTTCCTGGTTAAAATCAACGGCAATCTGGGCAACTCTGCAGTTACCTCCTCTATCGATGAAGAAGTTGAAAAAATGCTTTGGGGTATTCGTTGGGGCGGCGACACCATCATGGATTTATCCACCGGTAAAAACATCCACGAAACCCGCGAATGGATTTTACGCAACTCACCGGTGCCTATCGGCACAGTGCCTATTTACCAAGCCTTGGAAAAAGTCAACGGCAAAGCCGAAGACCTGACTTGGGAAATCTTCCGCGATACTTTAATTGAGCAAGCCGAGCAGGGCGTGGATTATTTCACCATCCATGCCGGAGTACGTTTGCATCACGTGCCGCTCACCGCAAAACGTATGACCGGCATCGTTTCCCGTGGCGGTTCCATCATGGCGAAATGGTGTTTGGCGCATCACACAGAAAGTTTCTTGTACACGCACTTTGAAGAAATCTGCGAAATCATGAAAGCATACGATGTGTCTTTTTCATTAGGCGATGGCCTGCGTCCCGGTTCAATTTACGATGCCAATGACGAAGCACAATTCGGCGAACTGGAAACGCTGGGCGAATTGACCAAAATCGCCTGGAAACATGATGTGCAAACCATGATTGAAGGTCCTGGTCATGTACCGTTGCACATGATCAAGGTCAACATGGAAAAACAACTGGAAGAATGCGGCGAAGCGCCTTTCTACACCTTGGGTCCGCTGACCACCGACATTGCGCCCGGTTACGATCATATTACCTCGGCGATCGGCGCGGCAAATATCGGTTGGTACGGTTGTGCGATGCTTTGTTACGTTACCCAAAAAGAGCATTTGGGTTTGCCGAACAAGCAGGATGTCCGCGAAGGCATCGTGACTTACAAAATCGCCGCCCATGCGGCCGACTTGGCAAAAGGCCATCCCGGCGCACAGGCGCGTGACAATGCGATGTCCAAGGCGCGTTTTGAGTTCCGTTGGGAAGACCAGTTTAATATCGGTCTTGATCCTGAAAAAGCCCGTGAATTTCATGATGAAACCTTGCCTAAAGAGTCCGCCAAAGTCGCGCATTTTTGTTCCATGTGCGGCCCGCATTTCTGCTCGATGAAAATTAGCCAGGATGTACGCGACTATGCGAAGGCAAAAGGGATTGCAGAAGAAGAAGCTTTAAAACTGGGTATGGATGAAAAATCCAAGCAGTTCCTTGAAGAAGGTGCTGATATTTACCATAAAGTGTAAAACAGCATTTATCCTAAAAACCGCAATTTGTCCACGAAAAGCACGAAAGACACGAAAGATACTAAACGAATCAGCACGTTGTGTTGATTTAGCCGATCACTATTTAGGTGTTGACCCATAGTTTGGTATCTCTTTGAAAATTTTCGTGCTTTTCGTGTTTTTTGTGGACGAAATGATTTTTCTAGGTTTATCTGAAACAAGGCAAAAACAATGGCCGCTTATCAACATATTTTACTGGCCGTAGATTATTCCGGGCATGGTGATACGGTTGCCCGAAGAGCAAAAGATTTGGCCGAAAAATATCAGGCTAAATTGAGCATTATTCATGTGCTGGATAATATTCCCATGCCGGATACCGGTTATGGAGCAGTGATTTCACTAGCTGAAGATTCAGGCTATGAGCTACTCGAAGCGGAGAAAACCAGGTTAATGCAGATTGGCGATCGGCTGGGTATAGCTCAGGCTAATCGTTGGATGATTTGGGGCACGCCCAAGCAGGAGATTGTCCAGTTTGCCGAGCGGGAGAGCATTGATTTAATCGTTGTCGGCTCTCATGGACGACATGGCCTGTCGTTATTGTTGGGTTCAACGGCAAATAGTATTCTGCATTATGCCGGATGCGATGTGATGGCGATTCGGTTGCTGAATGGTTAGCTTAGGGAAGTGCTGATCAAATCATGTCCTGATTAGCAAGATGCTTCAGCTGGCACTAAAAAGCCGTCGCTCTGGCATGGATTGTGGCGGTGTTGTGGGGGCGGCTAAAGTCGCCCCCACAATAGCTCGTAGATGTGTTGAACGCAATGAAGCGCACTCATATCAAGC
>JAURZV010000097.1 GCA_030653175.1 Methylobacter sp. | reverse complement strand
CTCCTGCTCTCGCCCCTTACCTACATCCATGTAGGCAAAGCTTCCGCTCCTGCTCTCGCCCCTTACCTACATCCATGTAGGCAAAGCTTGCACTCCCGTCACACCATAGATTCAATAGGCATAGTGGTTATTTTAGTAGTTAACTGAATTTGAAAACGCTGTAACTTGTTATTAATAAGAAATTACAATAAAGCCATGTAATTTACCCTGATGTTTTAAATCAAATACATCTGCTCGTAATACTCGATTACGGCCTCTGCTTCGGTCTTGTGTCCGCTTTGTCCTTTAATTCATCAATTTTGGCGCTCCGTTCCCACAGTTGAGCATCGAATTTATCTTTGTTGGGCTTCTTTCATGTTCATGATGTTTACCTCAAACGATTACTCTATAAATTAAATAGTCGATACTCTTTAAACTGGTCAAAAACGCCGATGGTCTTCGGCGGAGACAAATACGGCGCTTCTGCCTAAAAACAAGCAACAACCGGATTATTTCCTCACATGCCGCTGCCGGGAGAGCCAGTAGAAGCAGGAGATGTTGCTGTAGGCGCGTCGGTTATTGTCACTTCCACGCGCCGGTTTTGCTGGCGTCCTGCAGCGCTTGAGTTCGTTGCGACAGGGTAATCCTCACCCATGCCCTGTGCAGTGATTCGATCCGGTGAGATTCCGTTGGTAACCAGAAAATTTCTGACGGCCTCAGCCCTCATCTGTGAAAGATTGGCGTTATAGTCCGCAGATCCTCTGTCATCAGTATGACCCTCAATCTTCACCCTGGTTTCGGCATGCCTTCTCAAATACTCCACCAGGGGATACAAATTCTGAAGGCTTCCGGGTTTAAGATTGGAGCGCGCCGTGTCGAACAGCACATCACCCAATGTCACCAGAATGCCTTGCGGAACCTTTTTAGCTTTCAGCTTTGCGATTTCAGCTTCGCGAGCTTGCAAGCGAATCTGGTCTTTTTGGCCGCTTAATTCTTCAAAAGTTTTTTTCGATACGGCCTGACTAGCGGTGGCTCGTGCCAAATCCACCTTTCGTCTGGTCAGATAGGAAAGATGCTCCACCTCGTCGGAATCGTCATCCTCCTCCCAGGTGGCCTCGGCTTTTTGCAGCAGTTTTTCAGCCGCAAACAAATCCGCAGAAGCATTGGCCCTCACTGCCGGGTCATTTGCCGCTTGCTGATAGTCGGTACGGGTTCGCTCAAGACTCATATTGGCGACCGGTGTGCAAGCTGTTATCAACACGCTCACTAGGACAAGAAAGATACAGATCAACCGTGATGGCTGGAAAGAGATTTGTGGTCGCATGGTACGCCTCCAAAATGGCTGATTATTGGCCTTCGCTTTATCGCAAAGTCTCCTGTTTTAAGGCTTCGATCGTCTTTTTCATTTCATCCGCCTGATTGGCCTCTCTTGCCGCCGCGGCTTTGGCATTGGCCAAATTAGCTTCGGCAACGGCTTCTTCGGCCATCCTGCGTGCCTCTTCATTTTCATCGTCATCCACTTTTTTGTGGGCACGATTAAGTTTTGTACGGGCGCTGCTTAGCAGTTCGGGTTCGTACTGAGAGGTTCCGGCCCGTTCTGCATTCTGAATGGCTATTTCAGCCTGTGACAGCAAATCTGTCGGCGGTGCCGAGGCGCACCCCATCAGGAACAACAAGCTTGTCAATGCTGCCGATAGCCCTAATCTCAAGAATGTTTTAGCTGTAAACATAATAGGTACCTTCTGACTGATCTACGGATTCACAAGAACCCAAGTTACGGATTAGCGCATAGACGTTTTCGATGAAAACCCCTAATATCATTGGCTTTTTTGACATTGCGGGAAATCACCTGACCAAGCCCAGAACGCCGATGATAATAAGATAAATGGCGATGATGTAATTCAATAAGGCAGGACGAACAAGTATTAAAATTCCGGCGATAAGCGAGAGGAGTGCTTGTGTATTAACATTCATAGATTCACCTTTATTCTGTCATGCTTAAGTTAATGTTGTTCCTAATCGGATAGCTCGGAATCAGGCTCGATTGATACTGAAAATATGTTTAACTCTCGTCAATTTTGTAGATTACTTTTTTTATAACACTTAGTTCGGATTGCTGATTGTCATTTTCTTCATATTGAAAAAAGCTATCCGGATACAAATCTTCTTTCACGCAAATAAGAAAGCTGAACTTCCTTTAATGAAGTCAAAATCAGACCAAAAACCTAATCTATCATCACCAATTACGGTACCAGAATACAAGGTTACGGACTATATTCAATAAGCACGAATACTTAGCCCCACAGGCTTGAGAAGCCAATGATTCAGGACTCCAAAGCGTGTTTACATTATTAATCATGTAATCAACACATAACCTGATTAGCAAGATGCTTCAGCCAAACACGTGGATATGCTGACGAAGGGAGCGCATCGTTCTCGATGGATAGGGCTTGATATAGGTGCGCTTCACTGCGTTCATCACATCTACAAGCTGTTGTGGGGGCGACTTTAGTAGCCACAGGGCGGCTAAAGCCGCCCCCACAACACAGCCACAATCCATGCCAGAGCGACGGCTTTTTAGTGCCGGCTGAAGCATCTTGCTAATCAGGTCATTTTTTACATCGTTGCCGATTTTCTGTGCGGATCATCAAAAATCGGTGTTTGTAAGTAGTTGTACGGATTTATCGGGGTTCGTAAGCAAGACATACTTCATTATGAGTTTTAGATTTTCTCATCAGATATTTTCATTGGACCTTAACTAAACGAGAAGTGCAATTATGAAAAATAACCCATTAATATTAGTTGGACTTTTGCTTTTTTCTACGGCAGCGGCAGCTTTTGAAAAAACCGGCCCGGAGCCGGTTAATGAAGTGCGTCAACGCGCACAGCAAGTAGTGCCATATACCTTAGACCAAGCCCTGCAAACGTTTACCAAAACCGTTCATGGAGGTATTCAGCATGTTGTCGCCAAATCGGCAAACGATACTCGGCAAATAAAACTGATTCAGGCACATCTACTTGAAATTGCCAATGAATTCAGAAAAGGTAATTTTTCTGTGACTGAACGTGTACACGGAGCCGATATGCCGGGTCTGACCCAGTTAAAAATGGCAAAAACCGACGATATAAAATTTGAATATAAGACATTGCCCAATGGTGCGCAGATTCATTATTCAACTGAATATCCCCAGTTTGTCCAAGCGCTCCATGAATGGTTTGACGCGCAGATGATTGAGCACGGCAACGATAAGATACCGGAACATAGCAAGCACCATTTAACACCCGCTGAATAAATTACAGCGTTTTCAAATTCAGTTAATTACTAAAATAGCTACCATGCTTATTGAAACTATGGCGTGACGGGAGTGCAAGCTTTGCCTACATGGATGTAGGTAAGGGGCGAGAGCAGGAGCGGAAGCTTTGCTTGCCGGCGCAGGCGAAGCCTGCACTCCAGCGACAATGATGACGACATAGCCTTTTAATGGTTAGTAACCAAGTTTTAAATTGAAATTGCTGTAATCATAGATGGCGATTTTACTATGGAGCCGGACAAATAATTACGCGGCTTGCATAGTTAAACTGCAACAATCTGGAACAACATATTATGCCATTACGTAATCTTGAAACATGGATGTGGGCAGAAGCTTGTCAAATATTGGATCGGGCTGACCGATTGCATCGACAGTTCTTTAGCCCGTCGGTTATGAACGCCAAACGACCGACTTGGGAACCGCCGATCGATGTCTACGAAACCAGTTATGAAGTCCAAATTATGATCGCACTACCGGGTGTTGCCCCGGAACATTTGAACGTAGTGCTTGAAAGCGATCATTTGATTATTGACGGACAACGGCATCTACCGGACAGCTCGCAAGCGACTATTCGCCGACTGGAAATCCCCTATGGACGATTTGAGCGGTGCATTGAACTGCCCGCCGGGCGTTTTGAAATCGGTACGAGTGAACTTGTAAACGGTTGTTTGTTCATTTCACTGCGAAAAATAATATAAGGGCTTCTTATGCAAATCAAGGATCTGAAAAATATACTTCTGGGATCAGCGGCGAATACGGAAGAGTCATCTTCAGAGACAAAGCAGGCAGCTCCGTTGCAATTTCCACCGGTTCCCAATGATGCACTTATCATTGTGCCTATGCGCGGAACCGTGCTTTTCCCGCAAAACGTTTCTCCGTTGGTGATAGGTCGTAAACTTTCTATTGCGGCTGTGCAAGAGGCGGTGCGTTCAGAGAAACCGATCGGGTTGCTTATGCAATTGAGGGACAAAGATGAAGAGCCAAATCCGGATGATCTCTATGCAGTCGGTACTGTAGCGGAAATTTTACGCTACATAACTGCGCCTGACGGCACGCATCATGTCGTTTGTCAGGGTATGCAACGCTTTCGTGTGCAGGAGTTTTTGCCGGGCTATCCGTTTCTTGTCGCCCGGATTGAACGTTACGAAGAGCCTGAAATGCGTTCCAAGGATGTCGAAGCGCGCGTCATAACGCTCAAGCAAAAAGCGCTGGAAGTACTGGCTCAGACACAACAAGCGCCTGATGAACTGATTAATGCCATTCAATCCATCACTTCACCGTCGATGCTGGCCGACCTGGTCGCCAGTTACCTGGTTTCAAAATCCCCCGAAAAACAAGAGATACTGGGACTGTTTGACATACAGGAACGTATCGACAAAATTCTGGAATTACTCAATTATCAGGTCGAAGTATTAAAAATTTCCAACAAGATTAACGAACAAACCCAGGAAACCATGGGGCAGCGACAACGCGAATTCGTTTTGCGGGAACAAATGAAAGCTATCCAGAAGGAATTAGGCGAAGAAGAAGGCGGCGCTGCCGAAATTGAAGAGATAAGCAACGCCATCAGTGCCGCCAAAATGCCGGAAGAGGTTGAAAAACAAGCGCGCAAGGAACTCGGTCGCTTGCAGCACATGCCGGATGCCAGCGGCGAATATTCGATGATTCGCACCTACCTTGATTGGCTGACGGAACTGCCTTGGTCGGTCGCAAGTGCAGGCGTTATCGATATAAAAAGAGCCCGGGAAATTCTCAATGAAGATCATTACGGCCTGGATAAAATCAAGCAGCGCATATTGGAATTTTTGGCAGTGCGCAAGCTGAACCCGAATGGCAAGAGTCCTATTTTATGCTTTGTCGGACCGCCCGGAGTCGGAAAAACCTCATTGGGACGCAGCATAGCCCGTGCAACCGGGCGTGAATTTGTACGCGCCAGCCTCGGGGGTCTGCATGACGAAGCCGAGATACGCGGTCACCGGCGCACTTATATCGGCGCACTGCCGGGCAACATTATTCAATCCATACGCAAGGCCGGCACCAATAACCCGGTCTTTATGCTGGATGAAATGGACAAAATCGGTTCGGGAGGGTTTCATGGCGATCCCTCTTCCGCCTTGCTGGAAGTATTGGATCCCGAGCAAAACTCAACCTTCCGCGATAATTACCTGGCGGTAGCATTCGATCTGAGCCATGTTATGTTTATCGGAACGGCCAACGTATTGGACAGCATCCCCGCGCCTTTGCGCGACCGGATGGAAGTCATTGAATTAACCGGTTACACCTCCGAGGAAAAGCTTCAGATTGCCAAACGCTATCTGGTACACAGGCAACTGGAAAGTAACGGCTTGAGTCCCGAGCAATGCGCAATCACCGACAACGCCATATTAACCCTTATTCAGGACTATACCCGCGAAGCCGGTTGCAGAAATCTGGAGCGTGAGATCGGCTCCGTATTTCGTCATGTAGCGATGCG
Source organism: Methylobacter sp. (assembly GCA_030653175.1). Lineage (GTDB taxonomy): Bacteria > Pseudomonadota > Gammaproteobacteria > Methylococcales > Methylomonadaceae > Methylobacter_A. The sequence continues at coordinate 23,684 of JAURZV010000097.1, read as the reverse complement.
TATTGCCGAGGGTATTGCCGTTAATGAACAGATCGACAGCGAACATATTACGGGCATTCTGGGGCCGAAAAGATTTTACAGCGACGTCGCCATGCGCACCAGCGTTCCGGGCGTTGCTACAGGACTTGCCTGGACACCGGTCGGCGGCGATATTCTTTTTATTGAAGCCACCCGTTTGCCCGGTGACGGTAAGCTGATCCTTACCGGTCAGTTGGGCGAGGTCATGAAAGAAAGCGCCCAGGCCGCGTTAAGTCTGGTGAAATCGCGCGCTCATGAATTGGGTTTAAGCCCGGAAATATTCAAAATAAGCGATATCCATGTCCACGTACCGGCAGGCGCTATTCCTAAAGACGGCCCCAGTGCGGGAGTCGCCATGTTTACCGCATTATTTTCCGCGTTTTCCGAGCGTACCGTGCATAGCGATGTGGCAATGACCGGAGAAATAAGCCTGCGCGGACTGGTATTGCCGGTCGGCGGCATTAAAGAAAAAGTCATTGCTGCGGCCAGAGCGGGGCTAAAAACAGTCATGCTTCCAGCACTCAACAAGAAAGACTTTGAAGAAATACCCGAAGCGGTGAGAAATCAACTCCGTTTTATCTGGCTGGAAAATGTGGATGATGTATTAAAAGTTGCCGTGGAAAATGATCCTGCTGCAGGCCGGAATAAGACCGACCAGGCATAGCGCAGGGCGGGCGTTTCCGGCTTGTCGTGTGCCATTAGTTAAGCCGAAAATAGTTATGGTTGAATTGCCGTGGGCGCGAATTTATTCGCGCGGCAGGTATTAAAAAAGCGCGAATAAATTCGCGCCCACGATACATTAAATCTTTAACTTAATGGCCGTGTCCTTTGGGTAAGGTCTACAGCTTGGTATCTCTTGAATATTTTTGCGCTTTTTGTGTATTTCGTGGGTCAACTAAACGACAGTTGCACGTAGTCTCATTTTCAAAACTCCACCAAAACAGGTGCGTGGCCGGAGGGCCGTTCCAGTGCTCGCGGCGACTTGTCGATGCGGCAGGATTTGCATTCGGCCAGAAGCTTGCCGATAAAAGCAGCACTGTTGTAGATTTTCTGTCCAGTGCAAATAGCGTGGGAACCAATTTCTTCAAAAGATGCATAAGGAAATTCAAAAGCTCTGATTTTAATCTCCTGTAGCCATGAAATGTCGGATTGATGTTGTATAAGCGAGAGCAAGAAGCCGCATTATGACTAGGATTGCACTTCGGAGTTATCCGCCTAGTGTTTCAATCCACGCGCCTGCGTGAGGCGCGACGGCGTAGTGTGTGAGCTGCCCACGCTCTGGGTATAGTTTACGGCGTAATCATGCCGTTTTGCAGATAACTCTCGTCATAATTGAAAATGATATTTGCGTCAGGAAGTACCAGCCCTTCATTCTTGCCTTTGTAATCAAGGCGAAACAGCATGTCCTTAATGACGTTGATGCGGGCCGATTGTTTGTCGTCAGCCCTGACAACAGTCCATGGCGCGATCAAGTGATGGGTTCTGGCAAGCATGACGTTACGGGCCAGACTGTATTCATTCCAATACTTATGCGCCGATTTATCAATGGGACTGCTTTTCCATTGCTTGAGCGGATCCTGCTCCCTGTCTTTCAGACGTTTCTTTTGTTCATCCCGACTAATATCCAGATAATATTTCAGCAACTTGATGCCGGACCGAACCAACATCTGCTCAAAGCCGGGTACGGTTTCAAGAAACTCATGGTATTGTTCATCGGTACAAAAACCCATCACATGTTCCACGCCCGCGCGGTTGTACCAACTGCGATTGAATAACACCATTTCCTGGGCAGCAGGAAGATGCGCTGCGTAACGTTGAAAATACCAACTGCTGACATCCCGGTCGGAAGGTTTTCCGAGCGCCACGGTGCGCGTTTCACGGGGACTCAGATGTTGAGTAATGCGCTTTATAGTACCGTCCTTTCCACCGGCGTCCCGCCCTTCAAAGATGATCAGAATCTTATCGTCATGCTTGATAAAATGATTTTGGAGTTTAACCAGTTCGATTTGTAACTGAGTCAGGGTCTTTTTGTAATCTTTTCTGTCGATCATTTTTTTATCGTGTTTTTTGGTCATGATTAATGCGCCTCAGGAATGAAAAATAAAAATCGTCGGGTAAAAGACATAACACCACGAAGGACACGAAGAAAAAGCTAAGGTAAAAACTTCGTGTTCTTCGTGTCTTCGTGGTGAAAATTCTTTAGTTTGCCTAACATCAGTTACATTTTTACCAAGCGATAAAAGATGTGTTTTGCTATTTCAGCCGTTGAGATATAGAGCATGACGATTACGCCAAGCATGCCGAGTAAACGAATCGGCAGCGGCTCGAAACCTATTAAGGGCGCAATCGGCGTATAGGGTAACGCCACAGTGGCGGCGACGATAGTGAGTGTTGCGGCGACCAGATATTTACCGGGGCGGCTGGAAAAAGATGACTTGCTGCTACGCACCACAAAGACGATCAGTGCGGCTGAAACAACAGATTCCAGAAACCAGGCGGTGCGGAATTGTTCTACAGAAACATCAAGCCACAAGAGCAGACCGAAAGTCATGAAATCGAACAACGAACTGACGATGCCAAAGGTGATCATGAATTTACGGATGAATTTAATATCCCAGCGCCGCGGTTGCGAGACCATTTCAGCATCGACATTGTCCGAGGCGATGGTCATTTCCGGGAAATCAGTCAGCAAGTTGGTTAACAGGATTTGCTTGGGCAATAACGGCAGAAAGGGCAGGAACAAGGATGCGCCAGCCATGCTGAACATGTTGCCGAAGTTGGAGCTGGTTGCCATGAACACGTATTTCAGCGTGTTGGCAAAAGTGATGCGTCCTTCACGAACACCTTGCACCAGTACGGCCAAGTCTTTTTCCAATAGTACAATTTCGGCCGTTTCTTTGGCGATGTCGGCGGCGCTATCGACAGAAATACCGACATCGGCGGCATGCAGCGCGGATACGTCATTAATGCCGTCGCCCATATAGCCGACCACAAAACCGGCTTTTTTCAGCGCAATGATGATGCGTTCTTTTTGGTTGGGTTCGACTTCGGCGAATAAATCGACATCGGCCACTTTATTAATCAATGCAGGACCGCTCATTTGCTCGATTTCAGGACCGGTAAGAATTTCATGTTCTGCAAGCCCCAGTTGCTTACTGACTGTGGCCGCCACCAGACGATTATCGCCGGTAATGATTTTGAGCGTTACGCCCAGTTCACGCAATTGATTGATTGTCTCGGCACAGTCTGCTTTGGGCGGATCGAAAAACAGCAGAAAGCCTAAAAATCGCATGCCGGCTTCATCCGTCTTATCAAGACGTGCCTTAGAATCCATCGGCTTATAGGCAAGTCCCAAAGTGCGAAATCCCTGACGACTGAAATCTTCGTAACGCTGCTGGATTTGGTCTTTCACCGATTCTATAGGCACCAGCGTGCCGTCGGCATTTTCCACTTCAGAGCAGGCGGCAAGTACATTGGTCAAGGCGCCTTTGGTGACCAAAATGCTTTCGCCCTGTTTTGAAATTAACAGGCTTAAACGTTTGCGGTAAAAATCATAGGGAATTTCCGCCAACTTTTTGCAGTCTTTTAAATCGAACTGCCGATATTGCCTGATCGCTTCGTCGATAGGATTGCTAAAGCCGGTTTCAAAAACGGAATTAAGGTAGGCATAAAATGACACCTTATCACTGGCGTTGCCCGACAGATCAAACGCATCGTGTAAATGTACGGTACCTTCCGTCAAAGTGCCGGTTTTATCCGAACATAGCACGTTCATGCTGCCGAAATTTTCGATTGAAGCCAGTTGTTTGACGATGACTTTCTGTTCAGCCATACGCTTGGCGCCGTGAGCCAGATTGATGCTGATGATTGCCGGTAATAATTGCGGCGTTAAGCCTACGGCAAGCGCCAGTGCGAATAAAAACGAATCCAGTACCGGTTTTTCAAGATAGACATTCACGGCGAAAATAAGCATAACCAGTATCAGCGTGATTTCCATCAGCAGATAGCCAAAGCGTCTGATGCCGCGCTCAAACTCGGTTTCAGGAGCCTTTAACTTGATGCGCAGGGAAAGTTTTCCGAATTCCGTTGTTTGTCCTGTCGCAACCACCAGCGCTGTTGCATCGCCGCTTTGTACATGCGTTCCCATCCATAAGGCGTTGGTACGCTGAGCTAATGCGGTATCTGCCGGCAACACGCCGGGCAGTTTTTCGACCGGGTAGCTCTCTCCGGTCAGTATGGCTTCATCGATAAACAGGTTGTCGGATTCCAGAATCAGACAATCCCCCGGAATAATGCCCCCGGCCTTGAGCAATATAATATCGCCGGGAATCAGGTTTTCGGCGGCAATCTCAGTTGCTATGCCGCCTCGAAGCACGCTGACCTTGATTTGCACGATCTTGAGTAATTTTTCTATGGCGCTGGCCGCACCTTTTTCCTGCCAGAATCCTAACAAACCGCTGATCAGTACAATCGTCAAAATGATCGCCGCATCCAGCCGGTCATGTAAATAGAATGACAAGCCGGTGGCAAAAAGCAGTATCAGAATAATTGAGCTTTTAAACTGGGCAAAAAACAGTCGCAAGTTTCCCGTTTGCTTTTTGTTGTTCAGCCGGTTTGCACCATATCGTTTTATGCGCTGACTGGCTTCTTCATTGCTTAATCCTTGAACTGTCGTATTCAGCTGCTTGAGTTGCTGTTCGGCAGGGGTATTCCAGAATGCGTTGCGAGCTTCAGAGCTATCTGTTTTTACAGTGTTCTTCATGATTAATCCTGGTTGTGATACCGTTCTGTCTGTTTTTCAGGCTACCGTGCAGGAACAAGCCAATGGCCTGTCGCACCCAGACATCGATTTCCGCTTCGTTCGGCGTTGGCTCCAAACCGAGTTGCAGTTTTTGAAAGCGTTCACTACGTAACGCACTCAAAAACTGGTCGGCGAGAAAATGCGGATCCATTACGGCAAAATAGCCCGCTTGCTGCTGCCGGGCGAAAAACCGGGCGAGATAATCGAGAGTGCGCTGCGGCCCTTGTTCATAGAATTGAGTGGCAAGATCGGGGAAGCGTGGCGACTCGCCAATGAGTATGGCGCGCATGCGCACCACATCCGGCTGCGTGATGCGACGCAAGAACTCCTTGGCAAAAAAGACCAGCGCATCTTCCGGAGAGCGCTCCAAGACATGCTCATCCGACAGGCCGGTAACAAACTGGTCGCTGCAACGCCTTATCACAGCGCCGAATAGTCCGGCCTTACCGCCGAACTGGCTGTAGAGGGTTCGCATCGACACGCGCGCATCCCGAGCGATGGTTTCCAGACTGAGGTTGCCGTAGCCGCATTCGAGAAACAGGCTGGAGGCTGTATCCAGTAAGCGATCACGGCTTAGAAGCTCCTCTCCTTTGCGAGGTCGTCCACATTTAATCATTGCGTAATACTCACGAAATTCATTGTCTCAAATTATAATAAGCATACCTTAAATTAAATGGTAATATGTTTTACCATTTAATTCCTTAAAAAGCAGGGTGTAAAAAGGATGCAAAAAGAAACGCTCATATCGATTGTCGTCCATTGTTTAAGTCCATTGAGAGAATCGAGCCCTGAAGGCTTTCACAGAACATGGCATCAAAGAGTGTCTTCGAATGACGGGACATTAATGCAGCGTACACGAGCCGGCCTGTTGGCCGCCATCGCCCTGATCGCGATGACCGGATGCGGAAACCATAACGAATCGGGTTCTCAGCCGGGTCAAAGCCAATCGCCCAATGTCAAAATCGCACAACCCCTGTCGCAGGAAGTCACTGAATGGGACGAATACACGGGTCGCATCGAGGCAGTCAATTCGGTAGACGTGCGCGCACGGGTGAGCGGCTATCTGGAGAAAGTGAATTTCAAGGCTGGAGACAGGGTGCGTAAAGGCGATCTTCTATTTCAGATTGATCCGAAACCGTTCACCGCTCAATTGAACTTTGCCGAAGCTGAACTGGAGCGCGCCAAGTCCCGGCACGAACTGGCAAAAAATGACCTGTCCCGCGCCGAGCGTTTGTTTCGCGCCAAAGCCATCTCCGAAGAGGAGCACGATGCGCGCAGCAAAGGACTTAGGGAAACCCTTGCCGCCGTTGAATCTGCAAAAGCCAATGTTTACACGGCACGGTTGAACCTGGAGTTTACCCAAGTACGCTCCCCGCTAGAGGGCCGGATCGGTCGCGAATTAATCACCGCCGGCAATGTGGTCAACGGTGGCGGAGCCGATGCAACCCTGTTGACCTTCATCGTCTCCACCGATCCAGTCTATGTTTACGTGGATGCGGACGAACGCTCGGTACTGAAATATCGGCGTCAGGCCAAGAAAGGAGGCCGCGGCAGTCTGGGCGATGAACAGACTCCGGTGGAGCTGGCTGTGGCTGATGAGCTTAATTTTCCTCACCAAGGTCATCTCGACTACATATCGCCGCGTGAAGATACGGCCACCGGCACACTTTCGTTGCGGGGCGTGTTCGCCAACCCGGACGAATTGTTGAGCCCCGGCTTTTTTGCCCGTATGCGGATCCGCGCGAGCGCTCCGTACCCAGCCATTCTGCTTCCCGATCGGGCTATCGGTACGGATCAGGCGCAACGCTTCGTATGGGTGATGAATCAGGAAAACCAAGTGGAATATCGCAAGGTGGTGCTCGGCGCTCAGATCGGTCAGTCCCGCGTGATCACCGAAGGATTGAAGCCTGAAGAATGGGCGGTTATCGAAGGCATCCAGAAGCTAAAGCCGGGCATCAAGGTGAATCCGGAACGCATCCCGCTTACCGGGCACGATGGTGAGAAATAGACATGAATCTAGAAAGATTATTTCGTCCACGAAAACCACAAAAAGCACGAAAATTTTCAAATGGATACCAAACTGTAGGCGTAGAACGTCATTTAAAAGGTGAATGGCTAAGTCAATACAACATACTAATGTCTTTCGTGTCTTTCGTGTCTTTCGTGTCTTTCGTGTCTTTCGTGGACAAATTGGAATTTTAGAATGAACCGATTCACACACTTTTTCATCGACCGCCCGATTTTCGCATCGGTATTATCCATCATTATTATTCTGGTCGGGGGCCTAGCGCTCATTGGTCTGCCTGTTGCCCAATATCCCGAGATTGCGCCCCCCACCGTGGTAGTGAGTGCAGTCTATCCCGGCGCCAACGCCCAGGTGGTGGCAGAAACCGTGGCGACGCCTATCGAGCAGGAAGTGAACGGCGTCGAGGATATGTTGTACATGTCCTCTCAGTCTACCAATAGCGGCAGCATGGCGCTTACCATTACTTTCAAGCCGGGCACCAACCTGGACAAAGCTCAGGTACTGGTGCAGAACCGGGTGGCGCTGGCCGAACCCAAGCTGCCTCAGGAAGTGAGCAGGCAAGGCATCAGCGTCAAGAAACGCAGCCCGGACTTGAGTCTGGTAGTCAACCTGATCTCCCCGGACAAGCGCTACGACAGTGTTTATTTGAGCAATTACGCGCTGCTGCAAATCAAGGATACCTTGGCGCGGTTGCCCGGTGTGGGCGATATTCTGGTGTTCGGCGCCCGTGACTACAGCATGCGCCTCTGGCTGAATCCGGAGAAAGTTGCCGCGCGTAATCTGACTGCCGGCGACGTGGTCAACGCCATCCGGGAGCAGAATATCCAGGTTGCGGCCGGCGTGGTCGGCCAGCAACCCACCAAGGAGAACACGGACTTTCAATATACGGTCAGCACGCGGGGGCGGCTGATGGAGGCCGAACAGTTCGCCGATATCGTGATCAAAAAAGGCGCCGATGGCCAGGTCACCCGGCTCAAGGACGTAGCCCGCATCGAACTGGGCGCCAAGGATTACAATTCCGGGCTGTTCCTGGACGGCGAGCCTACCGTCGGCCTCGCCCTCTTCCAGCTGCCGGGCTCCAACGCACTGGATACCAAAAAAGCGGTCGTCGCGGCCATGGAGAAGCTGAAAACGCGCTTTCCTGAAGGGCTTGATTACAAGATGGCCTATGACACCGTTGTGTTCGTGCAGCAGTCCATCAATTCGGTGGTCAAGACCTTGTTCGAAGCCATCTTGCTGGTTGTAATCGTGGTCGTGGTATTCCTGCAGAACTGGCGCGCGGCTCTCATTCCGCTGCTCGCCGTGCCGGTCTCGTTGATCGGCACATTCGCGGTCATGGCCGCTATGGGTTTGTCCCTGAATACTTTATCGTTGTTCGGCCTGGTGCTGGCTATCGGCATCGTCGTGGATGACGCCATCGTGGTGGTAGAAAACGTGGAACGCCACATTGCCTTAGGCTTGACGGCTCGGGATGCCACCCGAAAGGCCATGGAAGAAGTAGTAGGCCCCATCATTGCCACGGCTCTGGTTTTGGTTGCCGTGTTCGTGCCCACCGCCTTCATCACCGGCGTTTCCGGCGCTTTCTACAAACAATTCGCGCTGACTATCGCGGTTTCCACGGTGATCTCGGCGTTCAACTCGCTTACCTTAAGTCCGGCTCTGTGCGCGCTGCTGCTGGATCGGGCGCATGACGACAAGGACTGGTTCACCCGGCTATTCGATCGACTGTTCGGCCGGTTCTTCGCCGGTTTCAACCGCTTCTTCGACTCGTTCAGTGAAGGCTACGCGCGACTGGTCGGCAGGCTGATACGCATGACGGCGGTGGTGCTGGTGCTCTATGCGGGTCTCAACGGGCTCAACGTTCTGGCCTTTGAAAAAGTGCCAACGGGCTTCATTCCTCAGCAGGATCAGGGTTACCTGATTCTGTACGCGCAACTGCCCGACGCGGCCTCGCTGGCGCGCACCCAGGACGTGGTTCAGCAGGCCACCCGCATTATCCTGGAAACGAAAGGGGTCAAGCATGTGAATGCCTACGCCGGATTTTCGATCTTGAGCGGCGCCAGCCAGTCCAACGTCGCCACGATGTTTGCGCGGCTGGATGGCTTCGATCAGCGCGCCGGTCATCCTGAACTTCACGCCGATACGGTCATCAAAAGCCTCAAGCAGCGTCTTGCCCAGGTCGAGGATGCCCACATTGCCGTATTTGCCCCACCTCCGATCCGGGGCATGAGTTCGGTAGGCGGTTTCAAGCTGCAAATCCAGGATCGTTCCAATGCCGGTATTGACGCGCTGCAAAGCACCGTCAACGACCTGATCGCCAAGGGCAATCAGCAACCGGGTCTGGCCGGGCTGTTTACTACTTTTCGTGCGGGAGTGCCGCAACTTTTTCTGGACGTGGATCGTACCCGGACCAAGTCTATGGATGTGCCCTTGAAAGAAGTGTTCGATACCTTGCAGATCTATCTTGGCTCGCTGTATGTCAATGACTTCAACAGCTTTGGCAGAACCTATCAGGTGGTGGCGCAGGCCGATTCGGAGTTTCGTATGAAACCGGCGGACATTGCCGAACTGAAGACGCGGAATCTTCAAGGCGGTATGGTGCCGCTCGGGGCTCTTATGTCGGTTAAGGAAATTACCGGCCCCGACAAGATCACCCGCTACAACATGTATCCGGCGGCGGAAATTAACGGCAACACGTTACCCGGAATCAGTTCCGGCCAGGCGATTACTATTATGAACAAACTCCTGGGGACAGAGCTGCCGCCGGGATTCGACTTTGAATGGACCGAGCTCAGCCTGCAACAGGTGCTGGCCGGAAATGTCGCGCTGCTTGTTTTTCCGTTGAGCGTGATCTTCGTGTTTTTGGCCTTGGCAGCCCAGTATGAAAGCTGGTCATTACCGTTCGCGGTGATCCTGATCGTGCCCATGTGCATTCTGTCCTCCCTGGCAGGCGTGTGGCTGCGCGGCATGGACAACAACATCTTCACCCAGATCGGCTTCATCGTGCTGGTGGGATTGGCAAGCAAGAACGCCATTCTGATCGTGGAGTTCGCCAAGCGGCGTCAGGAGGGCGGCCTTAACCGCTTCGATGCGGCGGTGGAAGCGGCGCGGATCCGGCTGCGGCCCATTCTGATGACCTCATTCGCTTTCATCATGGGCGTGTTTCCGCTGGTGATTGCCCAAGGGGCGGGAGCGGAATCGCGGCAGTTGCTGGGCACCGCCGTGTTCAGCGGCATGTTGGGCGTGACTGTGTTCGGTCTCCTGTTAACGCCGGTGTTCTACGTGATCGCGCAGGGTTTGGCGCAACGCTGGCAAGCCTCCCGGCACAAGTTGCCCCATGAGTCCACTTCCGGTCCCGACTTATGAAAAGATTATGTCGTCCAAGTATTAAAGATAACTCATGCTGCATTACGTTTAGGCAAAGCAGTCAACATTGCAACTGGAGTGCAAGCTTTGCTTGTACCTGCAGGCGAAGCCTGCACTCCGGCAGTCAACAGCTTCCATATTTAACGATGACATAGCCTATGAAAAAGATGCACTCCGCAGAACTTCACTTCCTCATGCAACTTCGGAATACCTTATTCGTTATGCTTGATCGTCGCCGGATTTTCGGCTTAACCTTACTCTGCACCACAGCACTGAGTGCCTGTGCGGTAGGTCCTGATTATAAAACCCCAACCACCGATGCCGGTCAGGCCTTCGCCAATGCCGACAACCCGGAATTTTCCGCGCAAGGCGTGGACGTAGCGTGGTGGAAACTGTTTGAAGACAAGGATTTAACCGAACTTGTCGATAAGACGGTGCAGCACAACCGCGACCTCCAGGCCGCCCGCGCTAATCTTCGGGAAGCACGTGCGCTGTATATGGACGCAGGGCTGAATTTGGCCCCTATCGTAACCTCACACGCCAATTATACAGATCAGAAACGCAGCGCCGCAGCCCTGAATAACAGGGCCTTTGCTCCGCGCGAGCTGAAACTTTACAACATCGGTTTCGACGCTTTTTGGGAAGTCGATTTCTTTGGCCGCGTACGCCGCAACGTAGAGGCTAGCAGCGATGAAGTCGATGCACAGGAAGCAAGCCTTCGGGATCTCGGCGTCAGCCTGATCGCCGAGGTGGCCAGAAATTATTTCGAATTGCGGGGTCTGCAAAACCAGTTGGCAACGGCAAAAAAGAATGCCGAAAACCAAACCCAAACGCTGGAAATAACCCATATCAGGCTCGAAGGCGGACGCGGCACCGAACTCGATACATCAAGAGCAACAGCCCAACTCGACTCCACTCTGGCTACTATTCCGCCGCTGGATAGCGCCATCCAGCAGGCTATACACAGGCTCAGCGTACTCACCGGGCAGCTTCCCGGTGCTTTGACCGGGAAGCTATCGCAGTCCGCGCCGCTGCCCAAGATTCCCAAGACCATCCATATCGGTCAGCCTGCGGAGCTACTGCGCCGTCGCCCTGACATTCGCATCGCCGAACGGGCGCTGGCAGCGGCTACTGCCCGCATCGGCGTTGCCACCGCCGACCTTTTTCCGCGCGTTACCTTCGTCGGCACTATCGCCCTTGAGGCCGGCACTCTGTCTGGAATCGGCGCAGCGGGTTCAGACACCTATTCCGCAGGTCCGCGGATTAGTTGGGCTGCTCTGGATTTGGGCCGCGTGTATGCCCGTATCAAAGCCGCAGACGCCCGTGCCGAGGCCAGTCTGGCTCAGTACGAACAGACCGTGCTGAGCGCTTTGGAAGAAACCGAAAACGCGCTGGTGAATTACAATCGGGAGCGAAGCCGAAGAGAGTTGCTGACTTCGGCAGCCAAGGCCAGCGAAAGAGCCCATGAACTGGCGCACCTGCGTTTTGCGGAAGGCGTGAGCGATTTTCTGACGGTACTGGATGCCGAATTGCGACTGTTGCAAGACCAGAATCGTCTGGCTCAGAGCGAAACAGCCACGGCAACGGCGCTGGCGGCACTTTACAAAGCTTTGGGCGGCGGCTGGGAATCGAACATTGATTTAAGTAAAACAGATAATTGATGTTATGCAATAGTTAAGAAATTTTCACCACGAACGACTTGCATCCATACAAGTCGTTCGTGGTGAATAAAGGCTTTTAATTACCTGTTTGCCGGCATTCCGTGCGTAGCCGATTTGATTCCTAATGTTGCCTGTGGGTAATGAGAAGTTATTCACCTAAATGGTGCGGACATTGTAGGGGCGACCGGCCGGTCGCCCCTACGGTAGCTCGGGAATATCAAATCCAACTGATTTTTTTAGGTTGAACGGGTAAAAAACCGAGTCTGAAAGCGATATCGCAAAGCCCCAAAAAACAATCGCCCGAATAACGCCTCTGGTAAAAATATCAGCGTCGCTAACAGTGCTCCGAGTACAATATATGAAAATCTTATTATTGAGGAACATCCATGCAAACATACCTACCCTTTATTAAAGCTATGCTTTCCGAATGGTATCTTTTTACCTTAAATAATGCGCTGTACGCTGCGGTATTGGCGACAGCTGTCTGGCTGCTGACGGCAATACTTTACAGTGTCAGAATTGCTGCCATAAAAAGAGAAAAAGCTGCCGGTGAAAAAGCCGCTATTAAAACCCTCAACGATACGCATCAACAGCTACAACTCAGTCAAGAGGAATTAACGGCGACTGTTGAACAAATGGAAAAAGCCCAATCTGCCGCTCAAGCTGAAACGCAACGAGCTCTAGCGCTTGAACAGCTGATTTATCAACGCAACCGGCAGATTGCCGGAACCATTCAAACGCTGGCAACAAGTTTTGATCTTGGCGAGCGGCCGTTACTTGCAAGCGAAGACGTTAAGGCAGATTCGTTGTGGCAGCAGCACGATAAGGTCATTATGCAACTCATAGAGCGTCTGCGTACCGAGCAGCAAGCAAAAATCGAGTTACAGCAAACCTGTCAGGCGGCAACGACAAAACTGGCCGAAAAAGAATCCCTGCTTAATGCTCTGAAATCGACATTAGACAATCACACCAACCAGCTTTCCAAACTGGAACAGGCGCTCGAAGAACAAAAGTCAATACTGCAACAGCAGAACAATAGTCAACAGGCTTTGTCCGACACCCTGAAAAATTTCCAGCCTGCTGTGACGCGCCCCGTAGAGCCTAAAGCAGAGCCTAAACCGGAAACGTTCAGAGCTGTTAACAACTGGCAACAACCCATGCAAGCGGCAGAAAGCCCAACACCTGAAGACGCCCTGACTGCCCAGCCTGCGCCGGATAAACAGGTCGAGCAAATTAATGAAGGACCGCAAGCTTCAATTACCCGGCAGGTTGAAGAAACGCCGATTGAATTAGTAACGACTGTAGAAACAGCAGCGCCCGTGTTGCCGGTGCCGGACATAGAACCGCAACCGGCGGACGAAGAAGATACTTATGTATCATTGGATATCGAACAGCAACCGGTTATTCCCGCTAAAGGATCACTTGGAAAAATCAAAAACCTGTTTGGTAAAAAACAGCAGTCGATTAAAACGGAACCACAGTGGACAGCCGCAAAATCGGATGAAACGCTGCCATCAAGTACAGATCAACAGCCTGATGATGTAAAAACGCCGGGGAAACTGAAAGGCTTTTATAGCAAGTTCAGATCGAAAGATAAATAATCTGTGAAGGCGCTTAAGGCTCCGGCCTGACGATAAACCGGTAGGATATGCTCAGTGTATTCTACCGATCTGCCGGTGCTGTTGACTTAAGCCTTTATACGCCGACTGTTCGGCAGACTCACAGCTCAGCACAAACCCGTTAAGTCAACAATATTGTCCTGCGCACCAGGCTGACGACCATGCCCACTGAAAATTGTAGCCGCCCAGCCAACCGGTAACATCCAGCACTTCACCGACAAAATAAAGCCCCTGCACCTGCTTGCTTTCCATGGTTTTGGAAGAAACGGCGTCACAGTCAACGCCGCCGGAAGTCACTTCAGCGGTACGATAGCCTTCGGTGCCATTAGGCTTGATCGTCCAGTTGTGAAACTGATCTGCAACCCGCTGCACCTGTTTGTCCGACAAATCCTGCAACGACAAATCCAGCAAATCCTCAGGCAGAAAACTGCTTATCAGCCGCTTGGGCAAATAGCCTTCCAAAATCGTTTTTAACTTGTTTTTGAGCTTTTGCTGCCGCTTCGATTTCAGCTCCGCTTCCAGATTTACCTGCGGCAACAAGTTAATCACAATCTCCTCTCCGGCATGCCAATAGGATGAAATCTGCAAAATCGCCGGACCGCTCAAGCCGCGATGCGTAAACAATACATTTTCGCTGAAACTCTGTCTTTTATTGCTGACTACGCAAGGTACGGCAATGCCCGTTAACGCCGAGAATCTTTCTTTATCTTCCGGCTGCAAGGTAAACGGAACCAGGCCGGCACGGGTAGGCAACACATTAATGCCGAATTGTTCGGCAATCTTATAGCCAAAAGGCGTCGCGCCCATCTTGGGTATCGACAAGCCGCCTGTCGCAACCACCAATGACTGGCAGGTAAAATTGCCATGCCCGGTTTTAAGATAGAACCGGTCAGCCGGCCGTTCAACCGAATCGATGCCGGTGTTCAACTGCACAACCACGCCAACCTTGCTACATTCCGCTAATAGCATATCCAGAATATCTTTGGCGCTTTCATCGCAGAACAACTGCCCGTGATCCCGTTCATGAAAAGGAATCCGGTAGCGCCCGATTAACGCCAGAAAATCCCATTGGGTATAGCGGCTCAGCGCCGACTTGCAAAAATGCGGGTTGTGCGAAATATAGTTATCGGGCTCAATAGAATAATTGGTGAAATTGCAGCGGCCGCCGCCGGACATCAGGATTTTCTTTCCGGCCTTGTTGGCATGATCCAGAACCAGCACTTTACGACCGCGCTTGCCCGCTTCGATTGCGCACATCAGGCCTGATGCGCCTGCGCCGATAATAATGACATCTGTCTCAGACATAGTTTTCCATTAAGAAGTAATGAGCGCCGCGAAAATTTCTCGTTCCACGCGCCGCGTGGGAACGCAGTCAAGGCGCGCTGCGCCGCGAATTGCGGTCACACAATGCAGCGAAAATGCAGACAATACAGGCACAGGACGCAGCGCGTCCCATAAGGCGTTCCCACGCGGCGCGTGGGAACGAGGGAATAAGAGTGTGCTCGTTCCCACGCGCTGCGTGGGAACGCAGTCAAGGCGCGCTGCGCCGCGAGTCGCGGCCAATGCATCGAAAATGCAGACTGTACCAATACAGGACGCAGCGCGTCCCCTAAAGCATTCCCACGCAGCGCGTGGGAACGAGGAAAATTCTTTTTCTTCGTGCTCTTCGTGCTCTTCGTGCTCTTCGTGTCTTCGTGGTGATAAGTCTTAAGCACCACCCAAACTCGCCGGAAACGCCATCTCGCGCTACGCGCTTGGGTGGCCTTATTCCGGCCTACGCCTATCCAGCCACCACTTCATAAGCACATACCCCGCCAAAGAACCCCATAGCAACATATAGATGCTGTGCAGCATAACCTCAAAGCTGAAACTATTAACATCTCTGGTGTAATCCCAGATGTCATCGGCCAAAGCCAGCACTAATACAAGCCAAATCGCAAATTTGAGCCTGATTTTATGGGCATAAAAAACCCCGATTCCGAGAACCAGAAAGCCGGTAAAAAACCTCAGGCTACTGTGTATTAACATTTCCACATTAAAAGGATTAAGTTTAAATGCCGAATCTATAAAATACAGCAGGATAAGCCCTACGATGATGATACTGACTAACTTCATTGTGACCTTCTTGAAATGCTACGCTTCATTAATGAGTTTTAATCCCGGCGGCAATGCCTCGCCAAAAACCTGTTTTTCTTCTTTTTCGTCCAGCTCTTTCAACTGCTCAACCATGTCGATCCAGGATGCAGGCGCTTTGCTCAGTTTGAGTTTTTCAATGACTTGCAGAAGCATACTTTCATCTATATCCCGCGCCCTGTCGCCGCTCATTCGGGCAATGAGTGTAGCGGCAAAACCAGCCTGCGGGATTTTCTTCCAGTCTGCCGCCAAAATCTGTTGTAACCATCGGCAGACGATGTCGGCAGGGATGACATTATGGCTGCTACCGTGAAACGGCATCCTTGCCCCGATACGCCCGACTGCCCACCAGGTCTGACTGGGCTCGCCGGCTTTTTCCAGACGCTTTAGCAGCCATTCGCCGAGCTGTATTTTCCTGGCGACCGGCAGACGCTCCAAAACTGCGGCCAGCCGCACCATGTCGTCGTAACCGCGACTTTTGATTTGCTTGACAACGCCGGGTTGTCTTGCAGCCGCAGGGTTCAGGAACTTTGCAATGTCGGCAAAAATCTTCTCCTGCGCTGCGGCATCCAGACCGCCGGCAATCCGCCGCCACAGCGTCCACCATTCGGTCCAGTTTTGGGTTTCGTTAACAAACTGAATGCCTTGCGGATAGTTTTTCCACAACTGCTCGACGCGCCAGTCATCCAGCGGATAACCGAAACCGGGTCTCAAGCAAAAACCGGCCAGACTCAGCCAGACGCGTTCGTGATTTTCGGAGCGACGCTGATATTTAGCCCCGTCCAGCAAGACCGCGAACATGGCTCTTAGCAACGGTGTCGTCCATTCGGTACGCGCGATGCCGGTGAGTTTTTCCAGATCGGCACGCAGGTTTTTGACCGCTTTGGGGTCAACCTGCCTGGATTTTGCGCCAAAAACAGCCTGTATCTGTTCAACGATCTGATTAAAATTGGCAGGCAAGACGGCATCGGCTTGCAAACCGGCCGCTTTTTTCCTGATTTGAAACTCAACATCCCAACGCCGGCTGCTATCCTCGACAGCAATACATTGAATTTTAAGCGTACCTACTTCGGTTTGGGTAACCGCCAACTCGACGACGACCTCGGAGTTCGGCTTGCCGGCATCGCCTTCAAACGCCACAGCCAGCGGCGGCAGGGAATGAAACAAGTCGGTAATTTCGGTCACATCGCCCGGTTTGAATTTGCCGTCGCCGGACAATGAAACCAGATGAAATCGCACCGGCAGGCCTAAGCGCAACGCAAAACGCCGGTCTTTCAGGATGACTTCATCGCCTTCTTCACTACCTTTAGGCAAGATGCAGATGCCTTGCTGTTTGGTGGAATCGTCGGTATCGACCAGCAGGAAATAACTGCGCGCCGAGCCGCCGCCGATCGTAAGCTTTTTGTCCCGCCTCGCAATCGCATAGCTGACCGCCCCGAAAGCGACGGACAGTTCGGGATGCCTGTTTTCCAGCAATACCGGCGGACTGGAGCGCCACGACCCGATTAAATCGACAATGCGCCGGGTAATCGGCTGACTGCGGAACACGCCGCCGTTAAGCAGCAATGCATCGGGTACGCTGCCCTCGCCTGCTAAAGCTTCGCGGGATGCGGCGCTGTACAGCTTTAAAAACGCGGCGATATGCTTGCTGACCGCAGGTTCTGCGGCATACGGCAAGCCGAACTCGACCATGCCGCTGCGTTTTCTGTCGGGCAAATCATCAAGGCCCGATAACGGGAAAAAGCCGTCCAGCGCAATTTTCCTGACTTCTTCCTTAGACAGCGCGACAGAACGCGAGCCGCCGATCAGCTTGGAACCGCCGCCCAGCAAGGTGACGTTGATTTGCTCCTGCGCATCGTCTGCCAGCAAGCGCTCTTTAGCAATCCGGCATTGTTCGATCAGTTGCGACAAATCCGCCGCCGACAGGCGCTTTTCGCCGTTACCCAAGCGGCTTTCGGCAAGATGCGCCAGCGCCAGATCGATATTGTCGCCGCCCAGCATTAAATGATCGCCGACCCCGATGCGGGTTAATTTGGGCTCCTGCTCGCCCTGCTCTACTTTGATCAACGTTAAATCGGTAGTGCCGCCGCCGACATCGCAAACCAGCAGCAGATGCACATTCGCCAGCGCCTGTTTAATGGTTCCGGTATTGCGTCTTAACCAGTCGTAACAAACAGCCTGGGGTTCTTCCAGCAGCCGGACGTTAGACAGTCCGGCAAGCTTTGCCGCCTCCAGTGTCAGAGACCTGGCCGCCTCATCGAACGAGGCGGGAACGGTAATCACAATATCCTGTTGCTCCAACGGCGCATCGGGAAATTGATGCCCCCAAACCGTGCGGATATGCGACAGGTAACTGGCGCTGGCCGCGATGGGCGACACCTTGCTGATGTCATCGCTACTGCCCCACGGCAGAATGTCGGCAGCATGATCAACCGACGGATGCGACAGCCAACTTTTGGCGCTGGTGACAAATCGCCCCTTGGTTTTAGCGCCCAGCAGACGTGCGGCCTCGCCGATGACGGCAGTTTCAGCCGCGCTTGGGAATGAACGATCGACCTCGGACAATTCGCCGGTTGCAGGATGATAACGCACCGACGGCAACAAAGGCCTTGCGGCAACTTGACCGGGAGCAATCAACTGCTCGATTTGGAAAATTTGTATTTCCTGGTTGGTATTATCGGCTTTGGCGTAAGCGACAACGGTATGCGTGGTGCCAAGGTCGATGCCGACCAAATAGTGTGAGGTAAGTTTTTTCACGATGATATTGCAGTTTTATGATTCTAAACGGTCTGAGATATTTTCAATCAATCTCTTGCCGTGAATAACAGCGACAATAAGAATTTTATTGCCCTCTATCTGATAAATAAGCCGATAACTGTAAACGAATCGCTCCCTGATTTCGGCTAGCCCAATCTCGGGAACAATCCGGCCAATTAATGGATGCGAAGCAAGGCTTCTGGAAACATCAAAGACTTTTGCTATAACTGACTGCGCATAAACGCGGGAGTCTTTTGCAATATAATCTGCGATTGATTGCAGATCTTCTATTGCTTCCGGCGACCAGTTTACTTTGTATGCCATCGGCCAAATTTCAACTCTACATCATCCTGGTTCAGGGTTCCTTCTACTTCTGCCCGACCAATACCGCGTCGAATTTTTTCTACCACATACAAGTGATATTGAATGTCTTCGTAAGTACTATCTTCCGGCAGTCTTTCCAGTAAAGACTTTACTTCGGTAATTGCTGTATTCATTTTTTGTCTCTTCAGTCATCAGGCGATGATTAATAACTTTATGATCTTTGTGGTGTAACATCAGTTACTAAAAAGGATACACGAAATATTTTAGATTTACATCTCAACTATGTAGATGGCGGCTACTACACCAGCCAAGCAGACAATCTTGAAAGACCTATTGGTCGAATATCCACAAGGTTCAAGTAAATTCAACCTTACAAAATCATTGCCAAGAGACAAGCAGCACAATAGATTGACTTAACAGGGAGTAGTCATAGAAAATAGTCTGTTTAATTTCTAATTATTAGCCCTAATTACGCATGGATAACAGCGTCTCCCCGCAAAACAGTCTGGTTTCTGTTCAAAACTTGTCGTTTTCTCGCGGCAACAAGAAAATATTTGACGATATTTCGCTGGAGTTTGAGCGCGGTAAAATTACCGCCATCATGGGACCTAGCGGCACCGGCAAAACGACGCTGTTAAAACTGATCGGGGGGCAATTGTTTCCTGAACAAGGCACTATTATCGTCGATGGCAACAATGTCCACCGCTTACGCCGGTCGGAACTGTACAATCTGCGTAAACGCATGGGCATGCTGTTCCAAAGCGGCGCGTTATTAACGGATATGAACGTCTTTGATAATGTGGCTTTTCCGTTACGCGAACATACCCATCTTCCTGAATCCATGATTCGCACTCTGGTGCTGATGAAATTGCAAGCGGTAGGCTTGAGAGGCGCGCGGAATCTGATGCCTAACGAACTTTCCGGCGGCATGGCCAGGCGTATTGCCTTGGCCAGGGCCATTGCGCTGGATCCGATGATGATCATGTACGATGAGCCTTTTACCGGGCAGGATCCCATTTCCAAGGGGGCATTGGTTCACCTTATCAAGTCGTTGAATACTATCCTGAGCTTAACCAGCATCATTGTTTCTCATGATGTTCAGGAAACGGCGGCGATAGCTGATTATATTTATGTCATATCGGAAGGCAAAGTTGTCGGCCAGGGTACGCCCAAGGAAATTGAACAATCCGAATCCGACTGGGTGCAACAGTTTATGACCGGCGCTGCTGATGGCCCGGCGCATTTTCATTATCCGGCAAAAGATTATGTTGACGATTTGTTGTCGACAGGAAAACGTTATTAAGGTTCAAGATTTTTTACCTTGCACCTTTTACCTTGCACCTTTTACCTTAATTTAAAATGATTGAATTTCTACAGCAATTGGGCAAAAACACCCGCACCGGTTTTACCAAGCTTGGGCGAGGCACTTTTTTCCTGTTACAGACTATTTCCGGCATACTCAGTGTGTTACCCCGCCCAAGACTACTGTTTAACCAGATGTATTCGGTCGGCGTGTTATCTTTTCTCATTATCACCATTTCGGGGCTGTTTGTCGGCATGGTTCTGGGTCTGCAAGGCTATTACACACTCTCTGATTTCGGCGCCGAAGAATCGCTGGGAGTCATGGTTGCGGCCTCTTTGGTCAGAGAACTCGGCCCCGTGGTTTCGGCGCTTTTATTTGCAGGCAGAGCCGGTTCTGCATTAACGGCGGAAATTGGGCTGATGAAAGCGACCGAGCAGCTGTCGGGCATGGAAATGATGGCCGTTGACCCGATCAAGCGCATTATTTCGCCTCGCTTCCTGGCCGGATTCTTGTCCATGCCCTTACTTGCCGCACTGTTCAGCGCGGTAGGCATCATCGGCGGACAATTGGTTGGCTCAGGCTTATTAGGCGTTGACGAAGGCGCTTACTGGTCGCAAATGCAAGCCAAACTGGATTTTCAGGATGACATTATCAATGGCGTTATCAAAAGCGTTGTGTTTGGTTTTGCAGCTTCCTGGATAGCATTGTTTGAAGGCTATGATGCAATCCCGACTTCGGAAGGAGTCAGTCGAGCCACCACGCGTACCGTAGTCAATTCAGCTTTTAGTATTTTAGGTCTTGATTTTATTCTGACCACACTCATGTTTGGAGATAAGTAACATGCAGCACACCAGTACCCAGGACACATTTGTCGGACTTTTTGTCGCAGCAGGCATTGTCGGGTTGTTTTTTCTTGCCTTGCAAGTGAGTAATCTAAGCTCTTTTACCGAACAGGACAGTTATACGGTTACTGCCCGTTTTGAAAATTCAGGCGGCTTGAAGGTTAAATCGCCCGTTTCAGCAGCCGGCGTTAAAATCGGCAAAGTCAGCGCCATTAGCTTCGATCCTAAAACCTATGAATCTGTCGTACAACTGAGTATCGATTCGCAATACAATACCCTTCCTGACGACACCACCGCCAGCGTTTTTACCGCAGGTCTGTTAGGCGAACAATACGTCAACCTGGACGCGGGCGGTTCGGATGAGTTTTTAAAAAATGGCGGGCAAATCGAAATCACCCAGTCTGCTATTATTCTGGAAAAGGCGCTTGGCCAATTCCTGTTTAAGTCTGCGGAAGAAAAAAAGTGAGCCAACTGAATATTATTAAACAAGGTAACGGGCACTTTGTTATTGATGGTGATTTGACCTTCGCCACCATCGACCAACAGACGCTCAAATCATTTTCTTTCTTAAAAACGGCAAAAGAAATCACCATTGATCTGGGCAACGTCTCTTGCACTGACAGTGCGGGACTTGCACTAATGATTGAATGGATAAAATATGCCCGGCACAATAGAACTCATACAACTTTTAAAAATATTCCCGAGCAGTTGCTCAACCTTGCCAAACTCAGCGGCTTTGATCAAACGAGCCTTTTTGCCGTTCAAGCGAATCAACCTTGAACCTTTGACCTTGAACCTTTGACCTTAATCCTATGGATAAACTAATTATTACCGGCGGCGCACGACTCTCCGGCGAGCTGCGTATCTCCGGCGCCAAAAATGCCGCTCTACCAATTCTAGCCGCCACGTTGCTCTCGGAATCGCCGGTTAGCGTCGGCAACATACCGCATCTCCATGACATCACCACAACCATGGAATTACTGGGTCGCATGGGTGTTCATCTCACCGTTGACGAGAAAATGAATATCGAAGTCGACTCCAGCACTATCAACAGCTATGTAGCGCCTTACGAGCTGGTCAGAACCATGCGCGCCTCGATACTGGTTTTAGGGCCTTTAGTGGCTCGATTCGGCGAAGCCCATGTGTCATTGCCCGGCGGTTGCGCTATCGGCTCGCGTCCTGTTGACATTCACCTTAACGGACTGATGAAGATGGGGGCCGATATTACCGTCGAAAACGGTTTTATCCACGCCAAAGCGACTCGACTTAAAGGCTGCCGTCTGGTTCTGGAACAGATCACCGTTACCGGTACTGAGAATCTGCTGATGGCAGCCGCCTTGGCTGAAGGAACCACTATTATTGAAAACGCCGCCAAGGAGCCGGAAGTCACCGATTTGGCTCACTTTCTTAATAAAATGGGCGCCAAAATCACCGGTGTAGGCACTGATGTACTGGTCATTGAAGGCGTAGAAAAGCTGGGCGTTGAAAGCATCCACTACGATATTCTTCCCGACCGGATCGAAACCGGCACCTACCTGATTGCCGCCGCTATTACCGGCGGAAGTATCAAACTTAAAAATACCCGCCCTGACATTCTTGATGCCGTTCTGGAAAAACTGGTTGAAGCCGGCGCTGAAATAACCATCGGCGAAGACTGGATCAAACTGGATATGCACGGCAAAAAGCCCAAGGCAGTTTCGGTTCGCACCTCGCCCTATCCTGCTTTCCCGACCGATATGCAGGCGCAGTTCACCGCCATGAATGCGATTGCCGACGGCGTGGGTATTATTACTGAAACGGTTTTTGAAAATCGCTTTATGCATGTTCAGGAATTGCAGCGCATGGGCGCCGACATTAAACTGGAATCGAATACCGCCATCTGCACCGGCGTAAAAAAACTGACCGGCGCACCGGTCATGGCGACCGATTTAAGGGCCTCGGCAAGTCTTGTGATAGCGGCGCTGGTGGCCGAAGGGGATACGTTGGTTGACCGCATTTACCATATCGACCGGGGTTACGATCACATTGAGGAAAAACTCGCTCAATTGGGTGCGACGATACGCCGCGTCCCAAGATAAGGTGTGACTATGCTAACCATCGCCGTATCTAAAGGCCGGATTTATGAAGATGCCCTGCCCTTGTTGGCAGAGGCGGGCATCACGCCGATTGATGATCCGCTTACATGCCGCAAACTGATCTTACGAACCACCAGGGACGACGTACAGCTGGTCATCATCCGCGCCACCGATGTGCCTACGTTTGTTGAATATGGCGCTGCCGATTTAGGCATCGCCGGAAAGGACATCTTGCTGGAGCACGGCGCAGAAAGCCTGTACGAACCTTTGGACTTGAACATCGCCTGTTGCCGGTTAATGACGGCAGCGCATAAAGATGCGCCCGAGATTTCCGGGCGTGTTCGCGTTGCGACCAAATACGTTAAAATAACCCAACGCTATTTTGCAAGCCTTGGCATACAGGCTGAAATCATTAAACTGTACGGTTCAATGGAACTGGCGCCGCTGGTCGGCCTTGCCGATTGCATTGTTGACCTTGTCGATACCGGCAATACGCTAAAGGCCAATGACCTGGAACCGCGGGATCTTATTATGAATATCAGCTCCAGACTGGTCGTCAACAAAGCGGCCATGAAAATGAAGCACCAGGCGATTCAATCGCTGCTTGATCAGTTTGAAAAGACGCTTGCGAAAAGAGGTTAATAACATTTAATGTCCACGAAAAACACGAAAGGCACGAAAAAGTTTGTGCATCATTCCCACGCTCCGGCGTGGGAATGCAGTCTCCCACAAGCCGGACGGGGCATGTTGCCCCGTCCG
>JAURZV010000095.1 GCA_030653175.1 Methylobacter sp. | reverse complement strand
GGGGTTATAAAGATTCATTTGCTCTTTTCAATCAAATTCTCTTCGAGAGGAAAGAAGGTCAGAATGTCGTTTAATTAGCTCGGTTATCTATATATAGTTACAATCGCTCTTTATAGAAGGGCAGGGATAATCAAATGCTGTGCACAGCATTTGATTTTTAATGATATGTATTCTCGGAGTTTTAAATGAATAAAAAAATAAAAAAAGCTGTTTTTCCGGTTGCGGGTCTCGGAACCCGTTTTTTACCCGCTACCAAAGCCAGCCCAAAGGAAATGTTGCCGGTTGTGGACAAACCCTTGATTCAGTACTGCGTTGAAGAGGCTGTAGCTGCGGGTGTTGATACGATTATATTTGTAACGGGCCGGACCAAGAACGTCATCATGGATCACTTTGACAAGGCCTACGAGTTGGAAAATGAGCTGACTATTCGCGGCAAGACCGGAATATTGAAAATGGTTCGGGAGATGATGCCGCCGAATGTGTCATTCGTGTTTATTCGTCAGCCTGAGGCGTTGGGACTGGGGCATGCTGTGCTTTGCGCCAAGTCTGTCGTTGGCGATGAGCCGTTTGCCGTTATCCTGGCCGACGACTTGATCGCAAATCGTCACGGCGATGGTTGCATGACTCAAATGGTCGAACAATACGATAAAAATCAGTGCAGCATATTAGGCGTAGAAAGAGTAAATCCTCAGGAAACCGATAAATACGGCATTGTCAAAACCAAGGAAGTATCCCCATCGGTAGGCCAGGTTGAACTGATTATTGAAAAGCCTGCTCCTGAGCGCGCTCCGTCAAACCTCGGGGTAGTCGGACGCTATATTTTAACGCCTGCGATTTTTGAAAAGATTGAAACAACAGAGCGCGGCGCCGGTGGCGAAATTCAGCTGACCGATGCTATTGCCGCATTGATGACTGATGAGCAGGTGTTGGCTTATGAGTTTGAAGGCAAACGTTATGATTGCGGATCAAAACTTGGTTATTTGCAGGCTACCGTTGAATACGGTCTGGAGCATGACGAGTTGAGAGGCGATTTTCGGGATTATTTAAAGAATCTGGCTCTCGATTAAGTTAGCGCAAGGGCGGCCGACCGGTCGCCCTTGTCATCGTCCGGAATCACCACAACCCCGGCAAACCCGCTGCCCGGTGTGCGAAAATTGGTGGTTTGTCCCTGATATAAACGAGCGCTGGTCAACTGCACTTGCCCCTTGTAAACATACTGCCTCAAATCAAGTTTAAGATCGACCATTTCATTTTCCACTTTCAATTGCCGTTCGGTAGGCCGCACCAAGGTTTGCGCCACATAATTCCCCTGTAGAATAATCTCACCGAACACTCGTTTGGTCACCCCGTCGCCCCGGTATGCGGCTTTGCTGCCGTAGCCCTTGGCCGGTTTAAAAAACAGCTGTTTGCGCGCGGCCCATAAGGTTGATGCGTCTTCGCTATGTACGCAATCCGTGTGGGCAATGCCCCCAAGAATTAGGGCTCTGGTTTCAGCGGCAACACCCATATCCCGCAACGCGGTTTCATCAGTCAATATCGCCAGATTTCTTTTATCTGCATATAGCGCATGGGCTCTCGGATGGGGAGTGACGACGACTGCTTCAGCCAGGTAGGCCTCGCGCAATGGTTTTAGCGTTCCAGCTTCCAGACCGAAGTCGGTCAAGCGGTTGTAAACGAGATCGATAGGCATATCGCCATGCCAAAGTGCTCCATCGCGGTAGTCAAGCTCGGAAGGGTCGCAAATAACGGCAATGATATTGTTTTGTTCAAACAGTTTTTTGAATAATAGAAATTCCGGCAGCATGAATTGATTCGACGGATTTTCATCGACGATAGCGATTGAATGTAAGGGCTGTTGACCGCGTTCGGCTTGCCATTCTTCAAGAAACATTGCCATAAATGCCTGTTCCGGATTTTGGGTCGTGGCCGCGTTCGTTCCAGCCGTTTGCGCACGAGTCAGAATAGCATTGAGCAACGCGCCTCCGGCATTGCTATTTATCTCAATTAATTGCGGACCTTTAGGGCTTAAATGGAAGTCATAACCGAAAAAAACTCCATGCGCTTTGGGGATAAACTGCGCCGTGCCAGGGGCATAAGCCAGAACGCGTTGCTGGTAAGCCGGCATGGCAATAACACTTTCTATGGCGGCAATAATGTCACGTTGTCTGCGTATGCTGCTTTCAGCGACAAAAACTAAAGATTCGGCGAATTGGTGAGGGCGCTCTTCAATCAGCATACGGTACAGCAAGTCATCAGCCAGTTGTTGTCGCAATGCCTTGCGCATGGCTTCCCGATCGAGTGAAACGCAACGGCATTCGGCGTTGCGTCGATCGATCAATTGGCTGCTATTATGATCGGCGGCAGTTCGAATAAATGAGGTCATTTAAATTTTATGTATTATTTGCCATATATGGCTGGACTAACTGATAGATTATTGCAGAAAAGCCCTGTTTTGTAGAGCAGTGCAATCGATAAGCTTTTATTTGTGAAACACCAGACAGTTTTTCGGTATCGGTGCAAAACAACAACCGGTCGGTTGTTTTGCACACCTTGGTTCTTGGTTTTCGGCAATACAACAAAAAGTAATATTTAAAATCACTTACTTATCAAAGGTAAGTAAGTTGGCATAGTAATCGCATATAACTCGTTAAGACCTTTTATAATTACGAGGATTTGTATGAGTGAACCATCCCTGTCAGGGTTACCAAAGTCCGGTTTAGCCGGTTTAAAAGAAAACTGGCGTAGCGATTTGCTGTCCGGTTTTCTGGTTTTTCTTATTGCCCTGCCGCTGTGCTTGGGTATATCGATGGCTTCCGGTTTTCCTCCATCGGCCGGTATTATCACGGCTATTATCGGCGGGGTGCTGGTTTCGCGTATCAACGGGTCGTTTATCACCATTAATGGCCCGGCTGCCGGGTTGATCGTGGTGGTGCTAAGCGCGGTGCAGGAGCTGGGCGAAGGCGATGCGATGGCAGGTTATCGTTATGCCTTGGCGGCTATTGTGGTTGCCAGTGTCATGCAAATCTTAATGGGTGTATTTAAAGCCGGGCGGTTGAGTTCGTTTTTCCCTGCGTCGGTGGTACATGGCATGTTGGCGGCTATCGGTATCATCATTATGGCTAAACAGATCCACGTCATGCTGGGCGCTACGCCGGAGAAAGGCAGCAGTCTGTTTTCGACTATCGCACAAATTCCGCACAGCCTTCTGAATCCTAATCATGAAATAGCTATTATCGGCTTTACCGGATTGGTGATATTGATTATTTGGTCAATGATAAAAAACCCAACCTTAAAGATGATTCCGGCACCGCTTATTGTGGTATTGGCAGGGATGGGTTTGGCGCGATATTTTGATCTGGAACATGAGCACATGTATTTGTTCCTGCCGGATGCACATTTTTTACCGCATCACGAAGAAACCGTCGGACCGAAGTTTTTGGTCGCGATTTCTGAAAACTTTATGTCCGGCTTTTATTTTCCGGACTTTTCGAAATTCGCCACAGTAGAGTTCTGGGAAGCCGTTGTCAGTATCAGTTTGGTCGGCAGTCTGGAGAGCTTGCTTAGCGCCATGGCGGTCGACAAACTTGATCCTTACAAGCGTCATTCCAATCTTGATCGCGACTTAACAGCGGTCGGTATCGGCAATCTGGTGGCCGGGTTAGTCGGCGGCTTGCCGATGATTGCCGAGATCGTGCGTAGTTCGGCAAACGTGAACAATGGGGCGAAAACTCAATGGGCCAACTTCTTTCACGGCACTTTTATGTTGTTGTTCGTGGTGCTGTTTCCGCGGCTGATTCATAGTATTCCATTGGCTGCATTGGCGGCATTGCTGGTCTATACCGGTTTTCGCCTGGCCTCGCCCAAAGAGTTCGCTAAAGTCATGGGCGTTGGTAAAGAACAGTTATTTATGTTTGTGGTAACGATTATCGGTGTGTTGGCAACCGATTTATTGGTCGGTGTCGGTATCGGCATTCTAACCAAGTTTGCTATCCATATGCTGCGCGGTGTCAGACCGAATAATCTGTTTAAGATTCATTTTGTTATTGAACCGAAAGATACCGATTCTGTTGTGGTTTCGATAGTCGGGGCTGCCATTTTCTCTAACTTTATGTCATTGAAGACCGCTTTAGCCAGTCTGGCTTACGGCAAGACGGTAATCTTTCAAATGAACAATACCTATCTTCTTGATCATACCGTGATGGAATTCATTCATGACTTTCAGCATAACTATGAATCTCATGGCGGCAAATGTGTATTTTATGGGCTTGAATATCATGACACCTATTCAAGACATCCTTTGGCGGTACGCAGAATGAAACGAAATCACATGAGTCGCCGTAAAAGCGATCACTATGGAGTGTAGGAGAAAGGTTTCGGAAAGATACAATCGTAATTGTGGGGGCGACTTCAGTCGCCCATTGAACGGCAGATCGCTAGCTGATGGGCGGCTGAAGCCGCCCCCACATCACAGCCACTTTGTCTAATCCGCTTATGTTAATCGTAGCACCGCTGGATCAGGCGAGAATGATACAAACATATTATCGAATAGTGAGAATTTCATGATCCTTTTCTTAGCATATAGCGCTGTCCTTTTAAGCTTTGCTTCCGGCTTGCTGGCGCTGATGATGAATCAGCGCCAATATGTACTGGAGTTTAGCCGGTACTGGTTTAAAAAACTCCCGAATGACAATGAACGTTGTCAGTCTGTGATTACCGGCTGCCTGGAAGCAAAGCGGTTTCCGGCTTTGTTACGGCAAGCAGTGTTTGTCTTACTGGGCTTGTCCGGTGTTTTCGCGGTATTGGCCGGATTGAGCGTATTGATCAGTAAAGAGATTGTCACCGATCAACTCAGTTTAGGTCTGCCGTGGCTGCCCTGGCATGTCCGTTTTGACTGCTTGTCCGGTTTTTTCTTTTTAATCGTCGGTATTGCGGTCAGTGCAGTCAGTCTTTACGGACCGGGCTATGTGAACAGTTACGATGAAAGCCAACATCCTTTTGCAGCTTTGGGCTTATTTACCGGGCTGTTTGTTGCCGGGATGTTGCTGGTATTGTTGGCCGATGACGCGTTCTTTTTCATGATTGCCTGGGAGTTGATGTCGGTTGCCAGTTATTTTTTAGTGGCGTTCCAGCATGAAAATTCAGCCAATCGCCGCGCTGCTTTTCTTTATTTATTGATGGCGGAAGTCGGTGCATTAGCCATTATTCTGGGTTTTGGCGTACTGGCCGGTTTTTCTGACGGCTTTACCTTTGATGCCTTGCGTGAGGCCCACTTGTCGGCAACCTGGGCAAACATCGCTTTTATGCTGGCATTGCTGGGTTTCGGTATGAAAGCCGGGATTGTTCCGGTGCATGTCTGGCTGCCGGAAGCGCATCCGGTAGCGCCTTCGCATATTTCCGCGTTGATGAGCGGTGTGATGCTTAAAGTCGCGCTTTATGGGCTGATCCGGTTTTGCTTCGATTTGCTGGGCGATGTGCATTGGCAATGGGGCGTGGTATTGCTGGTGTTGGGCACCGTCTCGGCGCTGGGCGGTATTTTGTATGCGATGATGCAGACCAATTTAAAACGCCTTTTGGCCTACAGTTCGGTCGAAAACATCGGCATCATTTTTATGGTGCTGGGGTTGTCGATGATCTTTATGGCAAACGGTCATCCGCAACTGGCGGCGCTGGGTTTTTTGGCGGCGCTGTTTCATGCCTTCAATCATGCGCTGTTTAAGAACCTGCTGTTTCTTGGGGCCGGTATGATTCATCACCAAACCCATCAGTTAAATATCGACATGATGGGCGGGCTGATTAAAAAAATGCCGAAAACCAGTGTATTGTTTTTGATCGGTTGCATGAGTATCTCGTCATTACCGTTGTTTAACGGCTTTGTTTCGGAATGGCTGGCTTTTCAGACCGCATTGCAGGTCGATGTGCTGAACAATGGCGTATTACGCAGTTTGATACCCGTCGCCGCTGCTGCATTAGCCCTGACGGCGGCATTGGCGGCCGCCTGTTTTGTCAAAGTATTCGGCTTGATCTTTCTGGGACAGCCTCGTTCTCATCATTGCGATAAAGCGCATGAAGTCCGGGACAAAGGCATGCTGTCCGGTCCTGCGCTACTGGCCGGTTTGTGCTTCCTGTTCGGAATTTTCCCCGGCCCGGTAATTAGTCTGATTAACGGCGTTGCCGGGCAATTATTAGGCGAAACCTTGCCGAATGACGCCGCTTTAGGTTGGTTGTGGCTGGCGCCGGTTTCTGCCAGTCAAGCTTCTTATGCTCCGCCATTGGTTCTGATCGGTGCGCTGATTGCCGGTTGCATCAGTTTTTGGTATCTGCGGCGCAATCCCGCAACGGCATTACGTATCTCTGAAACCTGGGATTGCGGCTTTGGCGGGTTAACGCCGCGTATGCAATACAGCAGCAGCGCTTTTACCATGCCGTTCCGGCGGATTTTCGCCAAAGTCTGGATTATTGACGAGCAGATCGATAAAGACATGCAAGGCGCAATGAATCAGGATGTGGCAGCAGTTCATTATCACTTGCAGATTCAGGATCATAGCTGGCCGCGTTTGTATTATCCGATTGAACACGGGATAAACAAATTAGCCAAACTGGTGGGCCGCATTCAAACGGGAAATATCCGGGTTTATCTGGGTTATTCGTTTGTGACGTTAATTATCATGTTATGGGTGATCAGCTGATGAACTGGTTAATCGCTATTTTACAAACCCTACTGTTTGTCGTACTGGCGCCGTTGCTGGCAGGCTGGATTAAATGCTGCAAATGTCGATTGCAGAATCGCAAAGCGCCTTCTATTTTTCAGCCTTACCGGGATTTAATTAAATTAACTTATAAACAACCGGTAGTCTCGGAACAGGCTTCATGGCTATTTATCAAAGCGCCGTACATTATCTTTTCGGCAACAGTACTGGCGGCAACCGTTGTGCCGTTGGTTGCCGTTGATTTGCCGACTTCGGCCAGCGCCGATGTGATTGTGATGGTCGGTTTTTTTGCTTTTGCCCGGTTTTTTCTGGCGCTGGCCGGATTGGACGTTGGCACCGCATTCGGCGGCATGGGCTCATCGCGGGAGATGACTATTTCATCGCTGGCGGAACCTGCGATGTTGATGGCTATTTTTACGCTGACCATGGCCGCCTCAACGACCAATTTATCGTTCGCTATCTCCCATGTACTGAATGAAGGCTTGGTTTTACGGCCTTCGTTTGTATTTGCTTTAGCGGCTTTGACGCTGGTTGCTGTGGCTGAAACCGGGCGCATTCCGGTGGATAATCCGGCGACGCATCTGGAGCTGACCATGATTCATGAAGCGATGACTCTTGAATACAGCGGCCGTCATCTGGCGTTGATTGAATGGGCCAGTCAGTTGAAGCTGATGCTGTACGGCGTATTGATCGCCAATATCTTTTTTCCCTGGGGTATCGCCGAAACGTTTGACATTCAAGCGTTAGGCTACGGCTTGCTGGCTATTATGGGCAAGCTTGCCGTGTTGGCAATTTTTCTGGCGATAGCGGAAACGCTGGTTGCAAAAATGCGCCTGTTTCGGGTGCAGGAATATTTGAGTTTCGCCTATTTGTTAGGGCTGCTTGGATTGTTGAGCCACATTATTTTGGAGGCGGCACGATGAACATGAAAAATGTAAAAGCCCGCTCTGTAGGCTGGAATAAGCCGGTTCGAGCGATAGCGAGAACCGGTGTTTCCGGCGAACGCCTCCCGAATTTTGCCGGAAACACCACCGCGCGCTACGCCCTTCGGCTAAGCTCAGGACAGGCTTGGGTGGCCTTATTCCGGCCTACGATGTTCCTGTTTGGAATGTTGAACGATATTATTTTGGAGGTGGCACGCTGATGAACATCGAACAACTGGATTTTTATACTCAGGCCATTTTATCGATGGCCGCATTGGTGGGGCTTACCTCGTTTCTTATGTTAGGGCAGGGGCGGTTGCTACGGCTGATTTTTGTGTTTGCCTTGCAGGGTTTTTTATTAACCTTGACCACGGCATTAGCGGCATACAGCCTGAATAGCCATCACCTGTATATTTCTGCGGCACTGACTCTGGTGCTGAAAGTGATTTTTATCCCGTGGATGTTAAGACGGGAGGTTCTGAAAATGAATATGCATCGCGATATTGAAGCGTTAAAGAATAATACCGTAGTGATGCTGGGCGGAGCCAGTCTGATGGTATTCAGTTATTACGTGCTGCACCCTATTGTGCAATCCTCATCGGTGGTCATGCTGAATGCCTTGGCGGTCAGTCTTTCAGTGATGCTGCTGGGTATGTTGCTGATGATTTCGCATCGGCAGGCTATCGCTCATGTGGTCGGCTTTATGTCGATAGAAAACGGTTTGTTTTTCGCGGCCATTGTCGCAACCAATGGTATGCCGATGGTGGTTGAACTGGGCGTTGCATTCGATGTATTGGTGGCTGCGGTACTGTTCGGCATCTTTTTCCTGCATATTCGCACCAGTATTGATTCGCTGGATGTCGATCTGTTAAACAAGTTACACGAGGTGGATAAATGATTGCCGCTTATTTGGTTTTATTGATACCGTTAGTCGGCATACTCTATTTTGCGCTGGCAGGACACAAAACAGACACCGGAAAACTAAATGTCCGGTTTAACGGCATTTGTTTGCTGGCGACTATCTGGCTGGCGATTAACGTACTCAATCAGGGTACGATTATTTCAACAGGCAAGGCTTTTTTAATCGATCCGTTTAATGTGTATTTGATCGTGTTAACCGCTTTTGTCGGCTTCACCACATCAATATTTTCATCTCCGTATATGGCGCATGAAAAGGAAATCGGCAAGCTCAGTGACGGTCGCTTAAAACTGTATTACTCCATGTTTCAGGGTTTTATGCTGGCCATGTATCTGGTGTTGACCACCAATAATATGGGCATCATGTGGGTGGCGATGGAAGGCGCGACGCTGGCAACCGTGTTACTGGTCAGCTTGTATCGAACGCCGGAGTCTATCGAGGCGGCGTGGAAGTACTTCATACTCTGCGGCGTGGGTATTGCCCAAGCCCTGTTCGGTACCATTTTGCTGTATTACGCGGCGGTGCAGATCGGCGATGGGGAAAATGCCTTGTTGTGGTCGGTGCTTTATGAAAATGCCGATAAATTAAATCCGGAAATTCTTGAGATTGCCTTTGTTTTTTTACTGATCGGTTATGGCACAAAAATCGGTTTGGTGCCTTTGCATAACTGGTTGCCCGATGCCCATTCCGAAGGCCCGACGCCCATGTCTGCGGTGTTGTCGGGATTGCTGTTAAACGACGCCTTATACGCCGTGGTACGTAATAAAATGCTGGTGGATGGAGCGACAGATTCCAATATGGCCGGTTATTTAATGATGGGATTCGGCATGTTGTCGTTTCTGGTTGCCGCCATACTGCTGCACCGGCAGAAAGATATTAAAAGGCTGTTCAGTTACTCATCTATTGAACATATGGGGCTGATGACGTTTGCGTTCGGTATCGGCGGCCCGCTAGCCACGTTTGCCGCCTTGCTGCATATGACCGTGCATTCATTGACCAAGTCGGCCATTTTTGTGACGGTAGGTCATGCAGCTCAGCTTGCCGGAACCCAGAGAATAGACCAGATACGCGGCCTGATTAAAACCCAGCCCAGGATCGGCTGGGGCTTATTGATCGGTACTATTGCCATTGCCGGGTTTCCGCCATTCGGGGTGTTTACCAGCGAGTTTCTGGTGCTGTTGGCGACCATGCACAGTTATCCCTGGTTGGCGCCGCTGCTGTTGCTGGGGATCGGCATTGCCTTTGCCGGGCTGTTCAGACATATCCAGCCGATGGTTTACGGCGACAGGCCCGAAGGTCAAAATCCGGTTACCGCCAACTTATGGCCGGTCACGATACATCTGGCCTTGGTGCTTTGGCTGGGGCTGGCTATTCCCGGCTTTTTGGCTCACTGGTTTTCACAGGCGACATTGTTAATTTCCGGGAGTACGCCGCTATGAGTTCATCAAATTGGATTGCGGATTTTTTAAGCCGATTGAATGATGCCGATATTATTATCGTTCCCACACTTTGTGACACTGCCATTAAGTTAAGGTACGGTCATGATTGTGAGGGCGACTTTAGTCGCCCAATCAGTAAACAACCTACGATTCAATCGGCGACTAAAGTCGCCCCCACATCAGCAACCATTTTGTCTAATTCGCTTAACTTAATGGCAGTGACATTTCTAAGTGAGAACAATAAAGCGATGCTATGGCAAATCGAAAGCCACGCATGGCAACGTTTTGCAGAACTGGCCATGCAGCACAAGCTGCGCTGGGCAGCCGGATGGGCGGAACAGGTTGAGAACCGGTTTTTGATCAACACCTGTTTTGAAAAACAAGGTGAATACGTTCTTCTGCGCACGATCATTGATGATGTAAACCCGGAACTGCCCAGCCAGGCCACGGTTTATCCCGCCGCCAACCGCAGTGAACGTCATACGCAAGACATGTTCGGAATCAAATTTGCCGGGCATCCGGATAACAGACGTTGGACACGGCATCAAGCTTGGATTGAAACAAACTATCCGTTACGAAAAGATTTTCCTGTTCAGGGTACACCGGTAGGCATCACGCCGCCCGACATGCATTATCCGTTTATTAAATCCCACGGCGCCGGCGTTTATGAAATCCCTGTAGGCCCCGTGCATGCCGGGATCATTGAGCCCGGACATTTCAGGTTTCAGGCTGTCGGCGAACTTATCCTAAATCTGGAAGAGCGCTTGGGCTACGTGCATAAAGGCATAGAGAAAATCGCCGAAGGCAGAACGCCCGAGTCTTTAGCCAGACTGGCGGGGCGTGTTTCCGGCGACACCACTGTCGGTCATTGCTGGGCGGCCTGTATGGCTATGGAGCAAGCGGCGGGCGTTATAATTCCGCCTCGCGCCGCCTTAATTCGCGGCATTCTGGCGGAACGGGAACGCATCGCCAACCACATGGGCGATATAGGCGCAATCTGTAATGATGTCGCTTTTGTGTTCGCGCAAATGCAGTTTACCCGTCTGCGCGAACTCTGGCTGCGCACCAATGCAACGGTTTTCGGCCATCGCCTGTTGATGGATAAAATTGTTCCCGGCGGCGTTGCCTGTGACCTGTCAGAGGCAACCTGTATCCTGATCAAGAAGGATATAGCCGAATTAAGAACAGAGCTGGCGGAGGTCATACTCGCGCTGGATCTCAATTCTTCACTGGAAGACCGGCTATACACGGCCGGTTTCTTGTCTGAAGAAACTGCCGCTGCATTTGGAACCTTAGGTTATGTCGGACGGGCCAGCGGACAGGATAAGGATGTGCGCCGCGATGCGCCCTATGCGCCTTATGATCAGGTAACGGTTAAAGTCGCGCTGGAAAATCAGGGCGATATTGCCTCCAGGTTATGGGTAAGGTACAAGGAAATCAGGACGGCTTTGCGGCTGATAGACGATTTTATCGACCGGCTTGTTGCCGGAGAACTACGCGCCGAATGGCAAACACCACTCGCAGGTAGCGAAGGTCTGGGCATTGTTGAAGGCTGGCGCGGCGAAATTCTCAGCCACATTCGTTTTGATGCCGATAACAAAATCGCCCGTTTTTATCCGCGCGATCCCAGTCAATTGAACTGGCCTGCGCTGGAAAAACTGGTGTTGAATAATATCGTGCCGGATTTCCCTGTGTGCAACAAATCCCTGAACGGCTCTTATTCAGGCAATGATTTATAGGAATGGAAAATGCTGAGACTTTTTAAAAAAATCCTGACCACGGGTGTCGTTACTGAACCGTTTGCAGCGCATGGGAACGAGGCCGAACTGGAGCAGTTGGGCATTGAGATTAAAAGCCACATAGACAAGCAGTTTTCCGGCAGCATTGCGATACGCCAGGTCGATGCAGGTTCCTGTAATGGCTGCGAACTGGAAATTCATGCATTGAATAATCCCTTTTACGATATTGAACGTTTTGGGATTCACTTTGTAGCTTCGCCAAGACACGCCGACGTGCTGTTGGTCACAGGGCCGGTTTCAAGGCATATGCAGACCGCGTTACTGCGTACTTATGAAGCAACACCAAACCCGAAATGGGTGGTTGCAGCAGGTGATTGCGCAGCCTGCGGTGGCGAATTCGGCGTGTCTTATGCCAGTTGCGGCGCGGTGTCCAATGTCATTCCGGTCGACGTGGTGATTCCCGGCTGCCCACCCACACCGTTGGCGTTGATGAAGGGATTGTTGGGTTTGATTAACGCTAAAAAATAAAAAGGGCCGTACGATCTACTTGATATTGATGCGCTTCACTGCGTTCACAGCACCTTTTAATTATAAATGGGGCAGGGTGGCTATTGGGAACCCGTCCAAACTACAATAGGTAAACAATATGATTAAAAAAATGAAGCTATGGGGAATCGCCGCCGTGATTTTGAGTTCTTTCAGCATGGCCTCTATGGCAGACGACTTGTTTCAGGATGCCGGGAGCTGGCTGCAAATCGTAGGCGAGGGCAGTCTGAAAGTGGTCGATCCTGAACTGGAGAAAGGGCGTATCTGGCTGGAAGGTCAATCCCGTTTCGACGACGACTGGAATCATTGGTATCAAGGTGTGGTACGCGCGGCGCTGGGCTATTCACTCAGCGACCGGGCGACTGTTTGGGCTGGCTACACGTGGGTGCCTACTCAAAACGTCGGTAAGAGTTACGTTTCTCAGCAAGATGTCTGGCCGGCGTTTCGTTATGTGCTACCCACCGATATAGGAACTTTCAGTTTTAGAACTATGTTCGAAAGCAACTTTATACAAGGCAGTGATGTTCGTTTCAGGCCGCGCCAGATGCTACGGGTTATGTATCCTCTGGAATTCGAACCGCGTTTAAGTCTGATTGCCTGGGACGAGTTTTTCATCCGGGTCAACTCAACCAAATTCGGCGGGCAATCCGGTTTCGATCAGAATCGTGCATTTGCGGGCCTAGGCTGGACTTTCAATAAAAGCTTCCGGGCTGAAGCGGGTTATCTTAATCAATATCTGGATGACGCCACACACACTAATAACACCATGCATCACTTGATTATGGGGTCGTTATTTATCAATTTTTAATCCTGTTTTTTAGCTCTGCGCATGGGATACTACACAAATACCTGCTCCTGCTCCCTTGAGGGCGAAGACTGGGATGAGGGGGTATATCCAACACAGGCAAGAATTGCGGTTTTTGCCCCCCTCTCCCTTTGGGCATAGCTATCTACACAACTTTTTTGTATCTAAATTCAGTTGGTTGCAAATCGACTTCACTCCCTCTCCTGCTGGAGAGGGCTGGGGAGAGGAGAATAAAATCAACTATTTATATCCCCCTCATCCCAACCTTCTCCCTCAAGGGAGAAGGGGCCGGTACTTGTGTAGATAGCTATGCCCTTTGGGAGAGGGGGGCAGGGGTTATCAAAGCAGTGTGCCAAAACACGAAGCGCATCGCTCGTAATAGTGGATTGATGCGCTTCACGGTGTTCAGTACATCCTATGCACTGAGATTTTCATAATCGTAAATCAGCTTCCCCATTGCTTTTTTATCGTTTAAGCATTGATCTATTTTGGTGATCAACATCATATAGTAATGGCGGCATAAAACAGAATCCGTAGGACACTGAGGAGCAAGCGCTTCAATCATGATGCATAAATGAGCTAAATAATGCCGTTTCAGTATTGAATCTTGAGGAAATTCAATATTGTTTTCCGATGATGACGCCGCCATCTCTTTTGCTTGTGGCTTTGCGGAAGTCTCAATATTGCTTATGGGCTTTGGGGAAGGAACGACAACCGTCGTATCAGTTATTTGTGAGTTTACGGCGGCAGGCTCAGCATTAACTGTGAGCTTGGCGGCCGACTTGATGTCCGGCTGTGGCGTTTCCTGTTCCGGGGCTTTGTGTTTGCTTATCAACGTTTCTTTTGATGAACATTTTTTCCGTTTTCTTAAAATGAACATTGCTCCCAGCAAAACAATAAGTCCGGATACAATTCCAAGTGCGATCTTCATAATAGCTCTCCTGATTTTGAGTTGTAATTATTGGATGTTAAAGCATTTCAAAATTATTTTTAATATTGATTCATAAAAAAGCTACCCTAAATTGGAAGTAGAGACAATAGGTATCAACACTAGGAGGCTGTCCGAGAATAGAGTTCTTGGGCAAGTAGTCATTTTGTGTTCCAGAAAAATTTTAAATTTCCCGGCGGTCTATTTTTGAAATTACCCCCCGTCTATATGATTTAGACGTTAGCCATAGCTTTTTGATGGTTTTATTCCCTCATTTTCACCTATATGGCTGGGTTTGTAGCCAAATGACCAAATTCTGGACGGACGACTCCC
>JAURZV010000043.1 GCA_030653175.1 Methylobacter sp. | reverse complement strand
ATTTATTCGCGCAACAGGTGCTAAATAGCGCGAATAAATTCGCGCCCACGATAATATAAGTAACCGGGGTTATAAAGATTCATTTGCTCTTTTCAATCAAATTCTCTTCGAGAGGAAAGAGGGCCGGAATATTGTTTAATTAGCTTGGTTACCTATACATGCAGCCGATTGATGTTTTGCGTAGCGCGACATCGAAATCAGGCCGGTATTTAAATAGTCCGCTGCCGGGTACCCTGCAACCCGGCAAAGTTGTTCTAAACAATTTTGAAAGGAGTGTGGATATACCTTAACTTACGCAACAGCCGGAATGCGCTATACTAACGCCAACCGTGACGCTGAAACGTCTTCCATAACGACAGGCGCTACGGTGATGCAACATTGACTAATCATTTAAGGAATTCTCATGAAATTAAAATCTATTGCTGTATTAATGGGTACCCTCGCTCTTGGTTTAAGCTCACAGTCTAACGCTACCGAGCATCATACGGCGCAAGCGCTGGAGCATTCGGCTATGGCTACGGCTCATGGACAAGACGGTCATGCCGATCAG
Source organism: Methylobacter sp. (assembly GCA_030653175.1). Taxonomy (GTDB): domain Bacteria; phylum Pseudomonadota; class Gammaproteobacteria; order Methylococcales; family Methylomonadaceae; genus Methylobacter_A. The sequence goes on along the minus strand of JAURZV010000043.1, from coordinate 20,536 downwards.
TTGCTCAAGCATGCTGAAGAAGGTTTAAAGCATGCCGAAGCGGCTGAAAAAGAACATGCTGAGGCGCATGTGCATATGACGGAAGCGGTTAAGCATTTAAAAGAAGCTATAGATCACGCTAAAAAAGGACATGCCGATGTCGGGACCAAGCATACCGAAGAAGCGATGACCCATATGCGTAAATCCATCGGTCAATAAAAAAGCCGGTAATGATGAGCGGTGGCTGGGAAAGTTCTCAGTCGCCGTTTTGTGTTGCAACCGGCCCTGATATAAAGACCGAATTATTGGAATTCGTTCAAGCTGTTTTAGTAAAAATTAGGCTTTCTGCTTAATCCGGCACGTTGTTCTTAACAAATCCACTCTCTGCCGTAGTTCTCTGCCCGGTTTGAAATAGGGTGAATACCTGGCCGGCAAATTTAATTCCGCTCCGGTTCTGGGATTTCGACCTGTAAAAGGCGGGTGGTAATGCAAGGAGAAACTGCCAAAGCCCCGGATTTCTATTCTATTGTTAGCCATCAGCGCCTTACTCATCTGCTCGATCATGCAGCCAACTGCCAATTCCACATCTTTACGCTCTAAATGCGGCCATTTTTTAGCCAATAGGTCAATAAGTTCCGATTTAGTCATGTTAGATCCTGTGTTGGGTTGGAAGTCATTCAATCAGTCCAATAGGGTTGTATGGCATATGCCCTATTTTACTGTGTGAAATGCCTTGGTAATTCGTGTAATGATTTGTTTAAGCCCAGTTACCATGCCGCTTTGAAGTATTTTCTTAGCGCAAACTCAAATATAAAGCATGCATCATGCCAATTTGCGCGGCTTATTGTCGCGCGTCAATCGGTCACATTTTCAAGGCTGATTTTATTCATTAGAATATTCGCAACTCTTGTAATTACTCCCTTATTTAGGGAATCAGAGTTTAGCTATCCTTCCTCTTTAAATGCGGTCAGCAGCCCTGGCCGCATCTTTTTAGCTTATGGGTGAAATCATGAAACGGAATTACCAAACTGATACATCCTATACCATTAACGATCACGATTTGATCAGACAAATAGCCTTCCATGAGGCAGGTCACGCTGCCGCCATTTATCTTTACAATAAGCAAAAACAACTGCCTCCGGTGTATTTTCAAATCACCATTAAGGCGTTGGATCGTCAAAAAGACAGTACCCGCTTGGCGTATGATCATTTTGCCGCAGTCGTGGAAGGAGGCCGCCTGATTCACAGCCTGCCGGTTGCGTTGATTGAAAGCACCCATTATTTCTCAGCCGCTGAACAAGATGCCTATCAGACCGCTTTTGAAGCGGATATGATCAATCTGCTGATCGGGCCTCTGGCGGAAGCAAAACATGTGGCCCTTCGTGATGATGAACAGTTTAATGCCCGACTGGTTAACATCGATGCCTTGCATTATTACGGCGGCACATCGGACCTTGAAAAGGTTTATGAGTATCTGGATGTTTTTATCGCGGCCGGAAGCCGGCACGAAGAAAAGACGGTTGAGCTGTTTAACAAGGCCTTTCAGTTCATAAGCTCACCTACTCATTGGAAGGCTATTGAACGCCTCGCTGCTTATATTCTTAGCAATAAGGAAAATATAATCAGCTGCGAAGAGGCGATTGCTGTGCTGGATGAAAGCGGGGTGCCACGGACGAAGTGTTAGTATTTTGTCGAAGTACAGGCAAAGGACTCAGGCGGGCACTATGTTTTGCAAGTGTAGGTTAAAAATGAATCATTAAGCAGTCGACATGGGTAGTAGATGAAATAAGGATGATGTCGCCGTATTCAGGATGTTTGACACACTTAGCCGCAATCATCCCGGCGCAGTCACATCTCTCAACTTCGTCGTAAATTTCTTCGGAAATTTCTGCATATCGCAGTACTGTAAGGGGAGTTATCTTTGTTGCTTTCATTTGTATACTCTCCGATAGATTAAAAAGTGAGCATAGTTGGTAGTGCTATTTTGTTTTTTGTTTATGACATATTCCCTTTTTATTATTGAAATTCAAGGCTAGCTAACGCATCAAGATAAGCGGTCCTGTAATACTGAAAAAAATGATCTGACGATTCCTTCGGCGGCCCGCATTCATCCTGCGTCCATCACGCCGCGTACTTCGCTTCACTCGCACACGCCCACCCATTTTGTTTTTAGGTTCATTGCTTAATCTGCAAAACTTCTACAGTGCTCCATACAGCTTCAATAAAATCCGTATCCATTTCAGGCATACCGTTTTGTATCCATTGCACCAGCACTTTGGCGATATTGGGATAGGTAATATGGACGGCGTGATTATCATGCAGCCAGTGTTGAATAACTGAACTGTCCATGTCATGCATAACATGCCCGTAACCTAACTGCTGCAATGCGGCGGCATTGGAAATTTGTTCCATTTGCGCATGCAGTGGTTTAGCCAGGATTTTTTTGCCCAGTTGCAGCGATTCACTGGCCAGTTCAAATCCGGCATTGCTGATAATGCCTGCACAATCGTATAAATCTTTCTGGAAACCGGCGCGTGACAGCGGATTACAGGTGATGTGGTCGAATTTGGATGGAGCCGGTTCCGGCGAATAAATATGGAAGTCAAAGTTTTCAAAGGGCGACAAAAGCCGGATGACTTCATTCTGGTCTTCGAAAGGAAGGTACACAATGATCTTGTTTTTGATAATGCTTTTTGGCATTTCGGGCGTGTCGATAATGGGCGGTAAAATAGGTTGGCCAAAATGATGCCAGTGCAAACCGACACCCACGTCAGCGGGGGCAAAATACTTTATAACTTGATCGGCGATAGGATCCGATCCCTCTTTGGGGATTTTATGATTAAACGCATATTGATGGCCAATACCCAAAACCGGCTTTTTCTGGCTTTTTGCCGCCCAGGCTGTGACCGGCTCAAAGTCACTGATCACCAGATCATAGCCACTTAAATCCAGCGACTTTACATCTCTGACAAAAGTAATGGGTTTTGCATCGCGTGCCGTTTTCAGATAATTGACCTGTCCTTTCTCGGTATTAAAGGTCAGGCCGGTACGTGATTGGTAGCCGTTAAATATCTCCATATCGAAATATTTATCCACAGGACGTCCGGTAAATTGAAAGGTAACGTCAATTCCGGCCGCATAAAGCTCTTTCGCCATAACCCGTGCGCGAGTGATGTGGCCGTTACCGGTACCCTGTACGCCATAAAAAATTCTCATATTACGATTTGTCCCAAACTGAAGAGCGCTGTGCCGATGCCCAAAATGACGCCTACCAACGTATCGGTCGGGAAATGCACGCCCAATACCACGCGGGAGAAGCCGACCAATGCAGCCCAGCAATAAAGAAGGATCATTAAGGGGGGTAAATAATAGCCAAGCAGTGTCGCCATCATGAAAGCGGCAGACGTATGGCCGGATGGAAAACTGAATTTATCCGAGGGAGTAATAATGCTGCGGAAGTTTTGTAAGGCTGCTTGTGGACGATTGCGTTTCAGGCTGTTTTTTAATGCAAAATAGATTGGTCTTTCGATTAAAAAGGCCAACAGAACAGCGTGCAGAAAGGGGCTTTCAAAACCCTCACTCCAATACAGCAGGCCTATTATGACCAGATACAGCTGGCCGTCGCCGGTTTTCGATATATAACGACTAGCCTTGGTCAAGGTGGAGTGCATTCTGACATTGATCAGCCAGGTGAACATGAAAACGTCGTATTTATGAATGGAATAGAGCAGTTTCATATCTTTATCCTCCAGAGGGAAACTCTACAAAAGCCGGTTACGATCTTTTGCGGGGATGAAAGGCATTAACCTTCAAGACAAAGAATAAAACTGTTCTGTGACAAAGATATGAACGTTTGTTTATGGTTTCGTGACAGCGGGGAGGCAGGACAAAGCGACTTCCAATTTAGCATGGACCAGTTTAAGTCTTGTTATTTGTTCTTCTCTGAGTCACCGCCCTTAAGTTAAGGATTTAATATATTGTGGGCGCGAATTTATTCGCGTTTTTAATTGCTATTGCGCGAATAAATTCGCGCCCACAACATTCAACCATAACTATTTTCGGCTTAACTTAAGGTAGTGCCTCTCTAAGTGTGACGTCCAATCTTTCAGTTGCAACGCCACCCATGCGCCGTCATCCAGCGTCAGGTCGTGGCCTGCCCAGAGATGGCGGCGAAGTTCCAGATTCCATTTTTTATGTATCGCCTCCGAGCAGGCGGGCGCCACCAGTCGATCACCTAGTCCGTTTAATAATAAAACCGGCTGTTTCGGTTTTATGTTGCCGGGCCGATAGTTTGCAGCCGCTATAATCTGGCGGAGGCTGTTTTTAAGGCTTATGGGGCGTTCGTTTTGTATTTTTTCCCAAGCTTTAGTTATCTGTTCATCCTGATTTCGGCGGTTGCTTGTCAACCGCAAGATTCCCGATTCCCGATCATGCGCGTCACGCGTCATAGCCAACACTACAAAGTCGCTATAACTTTGCCGGCGTAGCCGCTGATAAAAGGGACTCAAATCGGCAAAGCTGGTATTCATAAGGGTTGCGGCGCAAATATCCTCGGGATAGCTGCGCATCCACTCCCAGGCGACCATCGCCCCCAGAGAAAGAGCCAGAATCGTTGCCGGTTTTTCTATGAATCCCTTATCCAGCGCATGGCGGCGTACGCGGTCGGTTATCGCTTTGATGGTGCATGGACTGGTTTCCCGATGAAGACAGCCGGTGCCGGGTAAATCCAGCAGCGTTATTTGAGCATCCGGAAATGTCGATTGTAAAAGAGAGACGAAAGCGCCCCAATGCGCCGACTCACGAGCCAGGCCTCTAAGCAGAATCCAGTTTTGCCCGAGTTCTTTATTCATACCAAAGACCGAATGCCTTTTTTTCATAATCTATCTTTTGTTGCGACGTAAGCCGTGTCCATTTTTCCGGGTACAAAAGACTGCGGTATAAAAAATCAAACAGCATGAAATGCCGTCTGAAAATCCGTTGCTGCCGGTGAGGCAAGAGCGGGTGAAACAAGCCATGCCGTGAAAAAAGATGCATTGGGCTTTTACGTAGCCAAAGCCATGAACCCATTTCCAGTGTCAACGGCAGGAATAAGCGTTCGGACTCGAACCGTTGCACAAAATCATCGAACAGGTAATCCCACAGGTCACCGTTAATCACATATTCCTGACAGGTTGGTTCAATTCTATAGATATGGTGTTGATAGCAACGATCAAACAGTTCTTTTAAGGCTACGGTTTCAGCAATAAAGGCAAACGGGGTTTTACGCGAGGCGTAGGGAAACCATAATCGATCCTGAATGCCGAATCCGGAGTGCAAATCCAGGGCAATGGACAAAGGCGAGTTGAACAGATGTTGATCTACAACGCGGCATAAAGCTTGCGACTCCTTTTCCATGTTGAACTCATCGCCGCGATACCAGGGCAGGCGAGGTGTAATGCGGTGGCCGCTGTAAATGCGGGTAGAGCCTACGCCTTCCACAGGTGAGTTGCGCATCAAATCGACACCGTTGCCATTGCAACGTGTGCCAAGATAAACGCCTACCGGATTGACGATGGGTACAAAAACCAGCCGGGACTTTTCAAGCCGGGCCAGAAACTCCTCATCCCAATCCAGCAACTGACTGATGGTTTGCATATAAGACAGGATCACTTCAGAACCGATCTTCTCCAGCCCATGCACACCGCCGAAAAAAGCCAATACAGGCACGTCGGGCTGAGTTGATCCCAGCGTAATACAATGAATGGGAAATTCATGATCCTGGTATTGAATTCGTTCTATGACCTCAGTTTGAGCCCGGTCTCCTAATTGCTCAATAATGCGTTCAAGTTGTTCGAGTTCAGGAAATTTAATGGCAGTCATAAAACCGAATCAGTATTTATAGTCAAATACAGGACTATTTCCAAAAAAACAGGTTGCGACAACAATTTTTCTTTCATACCGACTTCATTCAATGGGAGAGGAACAGATTAGAATATCCTCGATATTTTAAAAGTAGAAATCATCAGAAAACCCTGAATTAGAAAAACCACCGGCCAATAATTCAGGCTTTGAGGGAAGCTGCCAAAAAGCAGAAAAAGTACGGGAAACAGAACACCATTCACAGTAATAGGCACACCTTCGAACCCCGTTCCTTCGGAAATATTATAGCGTGCAAGTCGAAGCATGCCGCAGGCGACAAAAAACAAAGCCACTGCGATACCTAAAACACCGGGGGAGCTCAGTGAATAAAATAGCAAGGCAGGAGCAACGCCAAAGGATACCAGATCGGACATGGAGTCGATTTGTTTGCCGAAAAGATTCTTTTGATGCAGTAGACCGGCTATTTTTCCGTCAAGCACATCAAACACTACCGCCAAAAACAGCAGCAATGCGCTTAAATCATAAAAACCGTCAACTGCCAGCAAAATCGAAACGATGCCGCAGCACAGATTTCCAACAGTAAAAATATCAGCAATTTTCATTAAACTTAAAATTTTCATAGCGTATCCTGTGGTTAACGTTATAACTGTTGCAAGCTTATAACAGGCTCGTGACAGAATGATGAAACTCAGAAAGCACAAATGACGAATTGCCGACTGCAGGGAAGCTCGGAGTAAATCCACGTTATACAGCAGTCATTATTTTGGCAGAAAATGAGGGAAGTATGTCGTTGTGTAAAAACAAATATTGAGAGAGCATATAACCTCTCCATTGTCTTCAGAAGAAAAGTCCTGAAACGATTGGTTTATGGAACATTCGAGTATTAAATAAAGAACAGAGCTGTTTGGTGTGAAGGTTAGAACGTGTAATGTGTTTCTGTTCCATTCAACCCAAGATTTCTATGTGAGGAGGACAAATGAACATCCCTTTTTCGCCCCCATCCGATAATCACTGCCCACAAGTTCGTGTAGCGAAAATACGGCCTGTCGGTATAGTTACATACCCCGGCGTTGAAATTATCGATCTTACCGGCCCTATGGAAGTGTTTGCTTTCGCCAATGTCGGCTTGCAGCGATCCGGTGTGTGCAGTGAGCCCGCCTATCCGATGGAGGTGTTAGCGGCAAAGCCGGGGCCTATAGCGACTTCATGCGGTCTTCAGATTATCGCCAATAAAGCCTATAGCGATGTCCGTGACGGTATCGATACCCTGCTGATTGCCGGCACTCCTGATGTGAGTTGTCTGTTGTGCGACCCGGCATTACAGGACTGGGTTCGAGCCGTAGCCCCACGGGTCAGAAGGCTTGCGTCAGTCTGTACGGGTGCTTTTCTGCTTGCCGAAAGCGGCCTTCTGGATGGCCTTAGGGCGACCAGTCATTGGGATTATTGCGATTGGTTGGCGCGGGATTATCCCTCGGTTACCGTTGAGCCGGACCGGATTTTTGTACGCGATGGCTTTATTTCAACCTCGGGAGGCGTCACTTCCGGCATCGATCTGGCCTTATCGATGGTGGAAGAAGACTGGGGCAGCGAGCTGGCTTTGCTGGTCGCGCGTTATCTGGTTGTATTTCTCAAACGACCGGGCGGTCAGTCCCAGTTCAGCGCCTATTTGACCAGTGATGCCACTCGTCCTGAGCTTAAAGATTTACAGGCCTGGATCATGCTTCATCTGACCGAAGATTTGCGGGTAGAAACACTGGCTGAGCGCATGTTTATGAGTCCACGGAATTTTGCACGGTTTTTCCAGGCGGAAACCGGCATGACGCCGGCCAAGTTTGTTGAATTGGCGCGTATCGATGCGGCTCGCCATTATCTGGGAAGCACCAGGCTTTCGATTGAAGTCGTGGCCGACAAATCCGGTTTTGCTGATCAGGAACGTATGCGCCGCGCTTTTATGCGTCAGCTGGGTATTAACCCGCAAAGTTATCGTGAGCGTTTCGGTCTCTCTGATCTTCACTCAGTCAAAGCTGCGTAAGGTACGCTGTGCGTACCTTTTCTGCGGTTAATGGTAACGCACAGCGTACCCTACGATTTCCATAACAACGTGTTGTTATAACCCAAAATAAAAGTTAGGAGAACATCATGCGTATTTTACTTATTTCAACGGCATTTTCCGGGTTAACGCAACGTTTTTATACGGAACTTGAGGATGCGGGTTTTTTGGTCTCGGTTGAATTGCATTTAGGCGACATAGTTAAATTACTGGAAGGCGTGTCGTTGTTCAAGCCGGATTTAATACTGTGCCCTTTTTTAACAAAGCGGCTTCCCAAAGAAATTTACGCGAATTATAAATGTCTCATCGTTCATCCCGGCATTAAAGGCGACAGAGGGCCGTCTTCTCTGGACTGGGCTATTCAGAATAATGAACCGGAATGGGGCGTGTCCCTGTTGGAAGCTGCAGAAGAAATGGACGCCGGTGATATTTGGGCTCATAAAACCTTTCCGATGCGTCAGGCAACAAAAAGCAGTCTGTTCTACCGGGAAGTGACGCAAGCGGCAGTCGATTGTTTATGGGAGGTTTTAAGCTATTTTGATGCCCCGGATTTCAAGCCCGAGGCGCAGGATTACAGTAAGCCCGAATATAAAGGGAAATTACAACCATTAATCAAACAACCCGATCGCGCCATTAACTGGAAAAGCCATAAAACGGATGAAATTTTAAGGCGCATTAACACCGCCGATGGCAGTCCGGGAGTTCTGGATGAAATTTATGGAAAACCGGTTTTCATTTTTAATGCGCATAAAGAAAGCCATTTAACCGGTAAAGCGGGAGAGATAATCGCAACGGCAAATCATGCTATTTGCCGGGCAACAGTAGATGGCGCTATCTGGATTGGACATTTAAAACCGAAATTGGAGTCAGGCGCCAAAGCTATAAAACTGCCGGCTACGTCCGTTTTAAAAGATCTAGTGCCCAAGGCGGTTGCTGCAACTTCCGCTTTCAAAGGCCTGTTATCCAAAAATATCTCCAAAGCCATCAGACATATTGAGATTGACTATGCCAAGCCGGGACGGGAGCTGCCTTGCCAGGAGGTGTGGTATGAACAAGAATCTGATGTGGCTTATCTCTATTTTCCTTTTCACAATGGCGGAATGAGCACCGAGCAGTGCCGACTTCTGCTATCGGTTTATCGGCATGTCGCAACTTTGCCTGTAAAAGCGATTGTGCTGATGGGCGGTGAAGAATGCTGGTCAAATGGAATTCACCTTAATCACATTGAGATCGCCAATAGTCCGGCGGATGAGTCCTGGTTAAATATCAATGCGATTGATGATCTTATCTATCAGATAATCACCACGCTGGATAAAGTAACCATTTCTGCCGTTGCAGGCAGTGCAGGCGCAGGCGGCGCCATTATGGCTATAGCGGCTGACAGGGTATTTGCCAGAGAAGGCGTAATTTTTAATCCGCATTATAAAAACATGGGCGAGCTTTATGGTTCTGAGTACTGGACCTATTTATTACCCAGGCGTGTCGGTCAGGAAATGGCGGCGTCATTGACTGAACAACGCTTGCCTATCAGCGCCAAGAAGGCATGGCGCATAGGATTAATAGACAAAGTTCTTGACAAAAATCATACGATTTTTGCCGCTCAGATTAAACATCTGATTAATGCCATGATTGCCGATAGTGAGGCATTAAGACAGTGTTTAAATGCCAAAGCCAAGACCCGGTGTTATGACGAATCATTAAAAGCACTAGCTACTTACAGACAATTTGAATTAACCCAAATGTATGCAAACTTCTATGGCAATGAGAATTACCATATTGCAAGACAACATTTTGTTTATAAGACCAGTAACGACAAAACAACACCTGAAAATATAGCCATACATCGTCAGAAAAATGGACCGGCTGGAAAATTATCTTTGGGAAGTATGTACCACTTTGTCTGGCAGGATTTTTACCAAACGGGGGATGATTTAGCCGATGGCCAGCATGAAGATATATTTACTTTAGCTAATCAGTTGGTCTCTTCTGTAAACAGGGAAGAGCTTGCCAAAAATATTCAGTTGATATACCGGCATGTTAAGGAGCATTTCAATGTTGAAGAAGAACAGATGGAGCAGTTGGATTTTCGAGGTTATAAGGCTCATGTAAGAGAGCATAATGGCATGCTGGAAAAGCTGGCCGAGATAGAACATAAAATAACAAATGATGAGTGGAAACAAAGAGATATTCAGGAGTTTATGGATAAATGGGGCGAACATATTATTCATTCCGATATGGCGTTTAATGCTTATCTAAAAAAACAAGGGCTTGAATCGGCATAACATCAGGTGCGTTTTCAGAAAATGATGATGGCCATATTCAAAGACTAAAGCATTATCAGGGCGTTGAAAAGCATGAAACAGTTAAGTAAAGCTGGAGGTAAATTGACAATATAGTTGCCGGAGCAGATTGGGCTGATCAATTATTTCTGTTCCGATTTTTTGAATGTGCATTAAAAACTCTTTATATACAAGGGCTGCCTAGCCCTTAAAAAGTAGAGTATTTGTTATTCAGATGGGAGTAGTACGATGAACAGATATACTGTAAATTTTATCTGTAGAGATAAAAATGGTCACGATGTTATCAGAAGTGAGGAGTTTTTTTGGAGCAGAGTCGATGAAGTAGTCGAGATGGTTAAGCTTGAATGGGCTGGTTGGGATGTTGAAATATTATGGGCCGGAATTAGGCTAAACGATGGTGTATAGCGTCATTGGTTTTCCTATAATACCCAGAGTAAGCGTGTCATGTTGTGAAGCACCGGATTGATGCGGAGGAGCATATGACCACTAAATATCTGTATGTGATGGGGGCTGAATCCGGAGTAGGGAAAAGTACGGTATGTTTGGGCATTTTGGCGCAATTATTAGCGTCAGGATTTACCGCCGATCAATTGGCTTACATAAAGCCTGTCACCCAATGTATTGAAAAACAGTCAGTCGCGCTATTTTGCGAACGAAGATATATCACCTACAGAGACCTGGGCAGCCTGGTTTTTAGCAAAGGCTTTAGCAAAGATTTCATTGATGGGCTGACGCCAAGATCAGATGAGCTGCTGGCAGAGGCGCTGGGAGCTATATATGCTATTGGTCAGGGCAAAGAGGTGGTCATTATCGACGGTGTTGGCGATTCCTCTGTGGGCAGTGTAGCCGGTGTTTCTAATGTTGATATCGCGGTATCTCTGGCTTGTAGCGTTATTTTTGTAGGTAAGCCCGGTATTGGTGCGGCCATAGATAATACGGTACTTTGTGTATCCTTTATGCAATACAAGGGCCTGGCAAACATAGGCATTATCTACAATAAAATTCCGTTGTCAGCTTTGGCCGAGATAAAAAGTTATGTGACAAAAAGATTGCCGGAGCTATTGCCCGAAATAACGTTGCTGGGTTTCATAGGCAACGATCAAATCGTTGAAACCCAGTTGAAAAATAATGTCAGCGAAGAAGCAGCGCAGTGGTTCAGTTCATATATAGACAGGAAAACCCTGCTCTGTGACTGGCTTGGATTAACAGACTATGGTAGTGGGTTGGTTCAAAAATGAACAAGAACACAGCAACACGAAAACCTCAACATCTGGCCTATAAGCTTGGGATGATGATTGGTTTGCTCGGTCTGGCGGTGTTGTTATCCGCCGATGACAAATTCCACGTCCGTGGCCCCATGAATAGCGGTCACGACACACTCAAATGTGCGTCCTGTCATCAGGACGCACCGAACTTTGCAATGTCGAGATCACTCGTACTCGTATTCGCAAACACTGGTTTCGAAAGACCTGAATTACTGTCATGTCAGCCTAGCGACAGGCCTGGTGTTTCTGCTGGGTTATCACATTTTCATCAGCTATGCCTACCAATGATTACAAGACACCATAGGCTTCAAATTAGTGCATTATCTGCATGATATTAAATAAGCAGTTAAGTTTCAAAGCGATTAATTCCCCGGAATACATAAGCCGGGTTTATGCCAAAGGAATCGCGAAAGCTGTGACTGAAATGGGTCGCATCGGCAAATCCGGCATCCAGCGCGGCTATAGTCATGTTATCAACGGCGCTTAAACTTTCCAATGCTAAAAACAACCGCTTCCATGTCCTGAAACGCCGGTAAGGGACATCGGTATGCTGTTTAAACAAATGCAGAAATCGGAATGGCGAAAGATCGGCCAAATATTCTTGCGAGAAATTGTAATCCGGCTCATCGTATATCAGGTCGATAGCGGTCTGTACCAGTGGATCGAGCGCTAAATTCAGCTTTCCGTGATAGCGCAGCAAGTCATCCAGGCAGCTTTCAATGTAACCCTACTCTTCAATAACGTCACTCATTATCCTTGAGATAGTTTTAAACGCTGCTGGACTGAGTTATCAGCCGGTAAGCCTTTGGAGATTTTTGCCCATATTATGTCTCTTGTTTCAAGGCTGATCGTATGACGACTTTTTCCTGAACTGTTAATAACAGGAAGAAAACTAAGTCGTACCTCGATTTTATCCAGAGTCAGCATCTTGATTAAATGCGAAACAAAGTCATCGTCACCGACAAAAGGCGCATGTTCTTTGGCTGTACCTTGATATTGAAGGGCTACGGGTTGAATAGCTGACTTGGTTAATAGGGCAGGCTGAAATAAAGAGGCATGAAAGTGCAAAACCTCATCGCCCTTAGTTGTTGTTCCTTCAGGAAAGGCAATAATATTGCTGTTTTGCTTTAGCTGCCAGACCATTCTGTCGGCGGTTGCTTTGATGTGCTGTTTATCGCCGCGGCGGATAAAAATAGTACCGCCCTGTCTGGCCAGATAACCGATTACAGGCCAATTTGAAATATCGCTCTTGGCAACAAAATAGGCCGGTAAATATTGGCCGATAACGATGATGTCCAGCCAAGAGATGTGATTACTGATTAGGATGGCGCGTCGTTCCGGCAGCTCGCCATCCTTGATAATATGGAGGTTAACAATAGCGCTGAACCTTCGCAGCCAGCGCGTTTTGAGCGCATTCTGTTTGATTTTGGCATCCCGAGCCGAATATAAGAAACCAAGCGTAGGAAAAACACCAGCGGCGATAATGAGCCCGTTGATAAACAGGATGATGATCAGAAAAAGTTTATAGTACAGCCGTATTTTCGATTTCATTACCAGCCTGCGCCGCTCTTTGCTCTTGGTACGCTTGCGGCATACACACCGTCCGTGGCGATCGCCGCGCCGGCTCCCGGCTGGCCTGCGGCATACACACCATCCCTGGCGATATAGTCTCTCATATAATGTTTGCTGTAGCGCTCTTGCAGTTGATCGAGCGGTAATAACATGAATAAGTCCATGCAGTTAAAATCTTCATCCCAGCAAGGCTCGCCGCAGACCACAGCGCCGAAACGAAAATAAGCCTTGAGTAAAGGAGGAATGCCCGATTCATCCCGTTCGCATCTTAATTCGCTGGGCACAGGGATACTGGGTTTGACTTGAATAGAGGAGGGCGCAATGTTTTTGGCATCGATATTCCGATAAACCGCATCGACGGCAAAGCCGCTAGGGCCCGGAGTAATACTGGCGCAGCCGAGTAAATAATTAAACTGTCCTTCAAGCGCGTATTGAACCAGTGCCGACCAAAGCGTTGTTAGAACCGCACCGCCGCGATAATCAGGGTCAACGCAAGTTCGGCCTATTTCCAGGAAACGACCGGGTAATCTTAATACCTGATCCAGATTGAATTCGCTTTGAGAATAAAACCGGCCAAGGCGTTCCGCCTGATCTTGATTAAGCAATCGCGTGTAGCCGACTATTTTTTTATTGACGTTGTCATACACAATCAAATGATCGCAATAGCTATCGACCTCATCATAATCCAGTCCTTCCGATTCGGTTTTGAGCTTGGCGCCCATTTCTTTGGCAAACACACGGAAACGCAACGCCTGGGCTTCTTTTATCAGCGCTGCTGAGTCTGCAATAAAGCATTCCAATCGTTTGGAAGGTTTGAACTGTATTGTCGCATCTGTTTTTTTCATGAGTATCCACATGGCTAAATAGAGATGTGGATACCTTAATGAATAAAAGTGTCAGTTTTGTGTCGAGTTCATGAACATCAAATGACAGAGCGGTTACGTTTTGATGACAATCTATTTACGATGTTGAGTTGAATCTAAATAGGTTTTTTAACCGATTTTTTAAAACCACTCCAAGCGATACAAATCCGGGCGTCGATTCGCAAGATTACGAGCGGCGCCGCGAGTACGGACTTGTTTTAATAAATCCAGGTTAACATCGGCAATCAACGTCATTTCGGTGTTTGGAGTTGCTTCCGCTAATATTGCATCATGTGGAAATGAAAAGTCGCTGGGACTGAAAATGGCCGCTTGCGCGTATTGGATGTCCATATTTTCAGCATACGGTAAATTGCCGACACTGCCGGTAATCGCCACAAAACACTCATTTTCAATAGCGCGTGCATGAGAGCAATAGCGCACCCTTTGGTATGCATTTTTAGTATCCGTCCAGAAAGGTACAAAGATTATTTGTGCTCCCTGGATAGTCGCCAAGCGGGCAAGTTCGGGGAATTCGGAATCGTAACAGATTAATACTGCGATTTTTCCGCAATCGGTGTCGAACACTTTTAACGCATCGCCGCCTTTAACTCCCCAACAACTGACTTCATCAATGGTGACATGGATTTTGTATTGGGCTTCAAAAGTGCCGTCACGTCTGAGCAGCCATGACACATTATAGAGTTCGTGGGCGCTATACTCAGGCATAGAACCGGCAATAATATTGATATTGTAAGACATGGCCATTTCCAATAAGCCATTTCTTATTTCACTGGTAAAACCCGCTAAGGCGCGAATGGCATCGGGAGGATTTTTATCATTAAATAAGCCCATCAGCGGCGCACTCATATACTCGGGAAAGAGCACAAAGTCGGTATGGTAACCGGCTACCGCATCAATAAAAAATTCGGCATGCTTGAGCAATTCTTCGACGCTGGTCAATGTTCGCATCTGCCATTGCACAACGCCTAAACGGATGACATTTTTGGAGCTGCCTAGCGATGGGGTTTTATCGACATAATCAAGATTGACCCATTCAAGAAGGGTAGCAAACCCCTTTGAATCGAGATCGACAGGAAGATAGCCGGTTAACAGCTTACGTACATGGAAGCCGTTAAACAGTTGAAATGAAAGTACCGGATCATAAATTTCCCGATTCTTGACCTCTTCGATATAACGCACCGGCGTAAACGTATCGGCGTATTTGGCATAGCCGGGAATCCGTCCACCGGCAATAAATCTGCGTAGATTCAGGTTTCGGCATAATTCTTTGCGTGCATCGTACAATCTTCGGCCTAGGCGCAGTCCTCGATACTTTGGGTGGACAAAAATATCGACACCGTACAAGGTGTCGCCCAGCGGGTCGTGATGTGTCAGATAACCGTTACTGGTAATTTGAGCGTAGGTATGGACATCGCCAAAGCGGGCATAATCAACGATCATACTTAATGCAGCAGCCACTAACTGACCATTATCTTCAATGACAATCTGCCCTTGAGGAAAACGGGTGATTTGGGAAGTATACTGGTCTTTCTTCCAGGCTCCACCCAAATTACCGTAGACATGCTCCATTAAAACAGCAATATTATCGTAATCATCAAGGGTTAGATGCCGAAGTAAAAGCTTATGTTTTTCAATTTTGGTTTTTTTCATAGCCAAAAAGTATAACTTTGCTTTTTGACGGCTTTATTACAATGTGATTAAGCCATTATTTTTTTGAAGAATTCGGACGGCCTGTTTTAACTTTTTCAACCTGTTCGATGGCTTGTTTGAGTTCAGTAAGGCTCAATTTTGTAAGTAACTGGAGTCCTGCACGAAGAAGTTCACCTTTTTTAACATGGATTCCCTCTGCCAGGCAGGTTTGCTTGAGCTCTGAAATTTTCAGGTAATCATGTTCCGGAAAAGAAAAGCTATCCCTGATTACTTTTTCTTTAATGGATTTTCTTTTTTTAACCGAAGTTTCCGCTTCTTTTTCAGGTATCTCAACTGCTTCTTTGACTTCCGTGGCGTTACCGGCTTTTGCTGTTGATGGCTTTTTTGAGGGTTTTTTGGTTACCTCATGCTCTGTTAATGGTTCTGGCTCGGTAATCGGTTGATTTTCCGGCTGTTCAGTCACGTTTTTTGGGGATTTAGGTTGTCTTGGGTTCATCATTATTCTCCGTTATGCTTAAATAAAAGAACAGTATAAACGGTTTATACTGTTTTATGACTGTATTTTGCTAAATAAATCTTACTTGACCCAATGTAGGCAATGCAGAAGCAGCGTAGCGGTGTGCCGAAAAATCGAATGAGGCTGCTAATGTTACATCAGTGCAGATGAGCAGCCAGCCAGATGGTGTGAAGGTCGGGCTGAGTCCATTCAACCCGGTGTCTGGTGTGTGCAGGAATCAGCAGATAATCACCGGCATTCAAATGAAAGGTTTGGTGGTCTTTTTCGTAAAGGATAATTGCCTCTCCCTGAAGCAGCATTACCCATTCATCCCAATCTTGATCGTACCATTGTCCTGCCGGTGTAATATGACCCTGGGATATAATGCGTTCAATTTGAATATTATCCCGCTCGAAGATACATTCAATTAGCTCTTCCGGTAATTGATCCGGTATGTTTTTAAAAATGTTGGAGTTAACAGGATTCATCTGATTTTTGAGTCGATAGCGGGTTTTATTTTATGAATTCAAGGACAGAATGGTATTGTATAATAGCTATTGTTAGTCATGCAGAAACTCTGTAAGTAATGGAAACTTCGAGCTATGAATCAATTTAATTGTAGAGTGCAAGACAATCAGTAATACATTGATAAGCCTAACAGAGCCAGAGATGCCGCAAGCGGCAGGGAACCAAGGCAACCGCCGAACCGTTGCGATTATCGGCGGCGGCCCGGCCGGATTGATGGCAGCGGAAGTTTTAAGCCAGGCGGGTGTGAAGGTTGATCTTTACGATGCCATGCCTTCCGTGGGGCGAAAATTTCTGATGGCGGGGAAGGGCGGAATGAATATTACCCACTCCGAGCCGTTCGATAAGTTTCTGTCCCGCTACGGTTCTCGTCGATCTCATATTAAACCGATGCTTGATACGTTTGGACCCGAGGCTTTAAGAGCATGGGTGCAGGGTTTAGGTATTGAGACTTTCATCGGTTCGTCAGGAAAGGTGTTTCCTGTCGATATGAAGGCCGCGCCTTTATTACGTGCATGGTTGCATCGATTGCGTGTAAACGGTGTAAGTTTTTATATGCGTCATCAGTGGCTGGGTTGGGTTGATGGCGAGAATGGGATGCTGCGTTTTTTAACGCCGGCGGGTGAGGCGAAAGTCAGCGCCGATGCCGTGGTGCTGGCTTTGGGCGGCGGTAGCTGGGCGCGACTTGGTTCTACAGGCGCGTGGGTGCCGCTGCTGGCTCGGCGAGGCGTTTCGGTTGAGCCGC
This sequence comes from Methylobacter sp., assembly GCA_030653175.1. GTDB lineage: Bacteria > Pseudomonadota > Gammaproteobacteria > Methylococcales > Methylomonadaceae > Methylobacter_A. Next base: position 3,211 of record JAURZV010000043.1, on the reverse strand, counting down.
TACAGCCTTCAAATTGCGGATTTGACGTAGATTGGAGTGAGTTTTTTCGCAGTCGTTTTGCCGGACAGCCTTTGAAATCAGTGCAAGCGTCTTTTACCAATTCGGCCGGGTCTGGATTTTGTCAGCTGGGCGAATTGGTCGTCACTGCGGATGGCGTTGAGGGTAGCTTGATTTATAAGATGTCTGCATTGCTGCGTGAACAGATTGCGGCATCAGGAACGGCGATGATTTATCTTGATCTCGCTCCCGGCAAGGACAAACAGTTTCTTATCGACAGGATTTCGCAGCCGCGCGGCAAGCACACCATGGCAAATCATCTTCGCAAGCGAATCGGCATTGATGGCGTAAAGGCTGCTTTGCTGAGGGAAGTTTTGTTGAAGGAAGATTTTGATGATCCGATTCGTCTTTGCGAAGCTATCAAGGCGCTGCCGGTTAAACTCGTTGCTGCAAGGCCGATTGATGAGGCAATCAGCAGTGCGGGCGGCGTCACCTTTGAGGCGCTCGACGAGCGATTAATGATACGTTCCGTGCCGGGTGTGTTCTGTGCCGGTGAAATGTTGGATTGGGAAGCGCCGACCGGCGGCTATTTGCTAACCGCCTGTTTTGCCGGCGGGCGTGTTGCAGGGGAGGGCGTGTTGGCCTGGTTGCAGGATGAGGTTAAATCGCTCACCCTATCGATGTCAGCATCATAAAATAAACTAAAATATGAACAAAAGAATTACCGGATCAAAGTCTATGTCGAAGAAAAAGGTCGCAAATGTTTTTAACTTTTACCAGGGTAGCGTATAAGGGCGGCTATGAAAACTCCAAAAAGTATTGAACCGCTGGTGCGGGACGGCCTCGTCGACGAGGTTATTCGTCCGTTAAAGAGCGGTAAAGAGGCGGCTGTCTACGTTGTTCTTTCCGAAGGCGAGATACGCTGCGCTAAAGTCTATAAAGATGTTAATCAACGCGGTTTTCACAAGCAGGCTCAGTATCAGGAAGGGCGCAAGGTGAGAAACAGCCGTCAGGCTCGCGCTATGGAGAAAAACAGCCGGTTTGGGCGGCAGCAGCAGGAAGAGGTGTGGCAAAATGCCGAAGTGGATGCGTTATACCGTCTTGCCGCCGCCGGTGTGCGCGTTCCGCAGCCCTACAATTTCGTCGAGGGCGTATTGTTGATGGAATTGGTTACGGATGCACACGGCAGCGCCGCACCCAGATTGAACGATCTTGAATTGAGCCGGGAGCAAGCTCTTGAATACCACGGCTTGCTGATTAAGGAAGTGGTCAGAATGCTTTGCGTCGGACTTGTACACGGCGATCTTTCCGAATACAACATACTGGTTGACGCCAACGGCCCGGTCATCATCGATCTGCCTCAGGCGGTTGATGCGGCGGCGAACAATAATGCCGCCCGAATGCTGGAGCGCGATGTTGACAATTTGGCCGATTATTTTGGCCGTTTTGCTCCCGAACTGCTTACTACCGAGTATGGCAAAGAGATATGGAAACTTTATGAGACAGGTGATTTAACTCCGCAAGTCGAATTGACCGGTCGTTTTAAGGCCAGCAACAAAGTGGCGGATGTTCGTAGCATCATGCGGGAAATCAATGATGCCCGAGATGAAGCGATACGCCGTCGCTATGAACATGAAGACTAGATTATGAGTGACAAACAACCGGGAAATCCTCTGCATGGCGTTACCCTGGAAAGGATGCTCGGAGAGCTGGTAGCGGATTACGGCTGGGCCGAACTGGGCAGGTTGATCGACATCAGATGTTTTAATAACGACCCAAGCATCAAATCGAGTTTGAAGTTTTTAAGAAAGACGGAGTGGGCGAGAAAGCAGGTTGAAGAGTTGTATCTGATAAAAAAAACCGGGTGATTTTTGGCGTTGCAAAGCAAGCTTTGAACTCCGATATTGGGGTCCAAAGGCTTGCTTTGGTCGTTCAAAGTCGGCTTGTGATTCTGATCAGGCCTTATCGATGTGTGGTATGGGCAGCACGGTAGGTTGGGCAGCATCTTTTTGTTGCCCGACATTTTGGCGTCCGGTGATGCAACGGCAGTAAATCCGTCGCCATTTTAAAGTTAGATAACGTATCAAATTGTCATTGGTTTTAACTCCATAAATATGGTTGTGAGCCATGTCACGTAAGCCATACGATCAATTGCCAAAAAACGTATAAACTGCTTCCGTTTTTGTGCCTCTTTCTGAATTGACATTAACTCCAAGCTTATGTATGCAATCGCGGAAGGCGATATTCGCGTTTCCGCATTTTTCGGGATTGCCATTTACTTTTACTGATATTTCAAAAAGCATCTGGCTATGCTTGCTATCTTTCATTAGCCATGACTCAAATTCGATGGGTTTCTTAACACCTAAACCTTCGCAAACCGATGGATCAACTTCTGTTTTGTAACTATAGATTGGCCCCAAAGTAACAATTTCGCTTGGCTCCCATTTGAGAGCATTGGATTTCAAAAATAATTTCTGATCTTTAGAGAATTGAATTTGCGGTGGTAGAGGTCCTGGTGAATCATTATCAAACTGGCATGATTTTTTTGGTTTATTTTTACTGGTATAGTCATTCTGACATTCGGCGCTCTGTTGTACTACAGCTCCAAAACGATCTTTAACAGTAAAACTCCCTTGATCGCCGTCTTTTTTTTTACACCAACGCAAGATTGCCTGCTTTTTAAATAGCGAAGATTTCGTATCGTAAAAGTAAATTTCATCGGATTTTAGCTGCGAATAATCCTTTTCAGCTATTGGTAGCGGCGAAGCGACCTTCCATTTTTCTTGAAGCATTTTGAATTCATCAGCAGTTACCAACTGCTTTAGCTCGCAATCAGCTTTAGCCCAAGCCGTTGGTGTACAACCAAAGCCCAGAAGCATACAGATGATTGTTAATGTACAAAAATGATACCTGTTCATGGCAATGCCCCTTCACAATCTGAATTAATTTTTTAAAAGTACAATGATTCAGCTCGTAGTTTGTAGGACGGTTTCGGACAGCAAACCGTCACCACCCTTAAGGCTATGGTGGATTGCCTATCGGCGAATCCTTACGGCCTTAGGTCAGATGTGCTATTGCAAGACCTGACCGTTCGCAGTAACAGCAGTAAATCTAGCGGGTTAAAGTCCCGTCCAAGGAATTGTCCGTACGCCTTGGTAGTATGAGGAAGCGGCATCGTGGTAACACGGGGTCGTGAGTTTCCAAACAGCAAAAG
>JAURZV010000041.1 GCA_030653175.1 Methylobacter sp. | reverse complement strand
TTTTCCACCTTCTTGTTCAATAAATCCAAAACCTTTTTCATCATTGAACCACTTAACGGTACCTACAACTTGCTCTGACATATCACACTCTTACTTAAAAAATTCGCCAACTTTTGTCGGCGTTACAAATCCCAGCTTCATAATAAAGCCGGCTCAAACTTTAACTGTGAAAGATAATAGCATTAAAGATGTGAGCAGAGCAAAATATTTTAACTAGGTTCAAAGATAATTCCATCATAAGCCATAATGCTGATATCAAAAAAACTTTAAACGAGAGGGGGTTATTAAAAAACTTATGCTGGTTTGTTGATGCAGCACAGCAAGATAAGAAGTGTCGATTTACCTTTAATCTGAATTATGGCTGAATCATAAGTTGCTGGTAAGCACCTTGGTAATATAAAAGAGGCTCTCCCGCGCGGCAAACGCTGTCTTGTACTTCACCGATTATAATCCAGTGCGTACCGGCGTGAATTTTTTCTATGACTTTACAATCCAGGGACATGATGCTGTTATCCAGAATGGGGGCACCGGTAATGCCGGATATCCAGGGCGTATTTTCAAACCGTTGCTCTTGACTGCTGCCACCGGCAAATTGGTTAGAAACGTCTTGTTGAGTTGAACTTAAAACGTTGACAGCAAAGCACTGGCTTTCTTGAATTCCCGCACCGGTGTCAGCAGATTCATTAATACAAACCAATACTTGTGGTGGATTAATTGAAACGCTTGAAAATGCAGTTACTGTCATGCCTTGAAGGCCGAATTTTTCGGAATGTGTCGTAACAACGGTGACACCGCTGGCCCATAGTTGCATAGCCTTTTTAAAATCATCAACACCAACAGTCATTAATTCCCCCGGTTATTTTCTATTAAAGATACTGCCCCTTTTTGACTAAAAAAGGCAAAAAACAGGCGTTTTGTTAAGGTTATTCAGGCTTTATGATACAGCACCGGCACAGACTTGTTAAATAATCGGGGAGATGGTTATTCGATTTTTCAAGAAAACAACTAAATTCATTATTCCGAGAATTTTATTAAAATATTAACACGCCGATTTTTTTCTCTTCCTTCATGTGTTGAATTATCGGCAATGGGCATGGTGTCGGCGTAAGTGATGGCACGCAAACGGTTGCTGTCCAGTTGTTGCAAGACAAGGAAGTGTAAAACGCTGGTGGCTCTGGAGGCCCCCAGTTCCCAGTTAGAAGGGAACTGGGCGGTTTTGATGGGGATGTTGTCTGTATGTCCTTCAATCAGAATCAGGCCTACCGATTGTTTTAATAAGGGCATAAGACGCTTTAGTAAAGCTCCGCCAGAAGCGGTTAGATCTGCTTCTGAAGATTTAAACAATACTTTGTCCTGGATTTCAAGCTGCGCATAGCCTTGGGTAACTTTTATATTGACGGCTTTATTAAGACCGAATTCATCAATTGCTTTAGTCAGTTGTTGTTGCAAATTGTTTTCTTCCGTTGAGTTGACGGCAGTCTGTTGGGTGTCAGTCGAATTAGCAATGGAATTTGTTGCGGTTTCAGTCGCAACTTTAATTTCCGGTGTATTGGTAAGGGCAATGCTGTTACTTTCTGTAGGTTCAGTCTTGATGTTAGAGCTATCGGGGTTGATCTCGACTTTATGTTCAGTAAGTGCGATTTGTTTTATGGGTTCATTTTCTACAACAACGGGGGGAGGGCTATTTATGGCGGCAGATGTAGCAACAGGAGGGCATATTGCGGTAGGCACTTTCTTAGGTTTAATTGTTTGCGGTTTATTAGCGGCTGCTTGTTGCTGTTCCGTGTTTATGCCGCTTACAGTAATTAATGTGATTACCAGCATGACGATGAGCACAAACACATCCAGATAGGTTAATAGCCAGTTTTGTGAGTTGCGAATGCTCGGTTGGGCAAGTAAATCTTCTAAAGACAGAGAGGACTGTAATTTTAAAAATGGATCTTTACTCATTTTGCAGTACTTGATCAGTTTGTTAAGGGTGTATGTAGGCTGAGTTAATAAACCCGGCAAACCTCTTTAGTCTTTTAATTCATTGTCATAGTGCATAATGAATGACTTGAGTGTTTCTCGCACAAATGATGGGCTGCGACGATCTGCTATCAGTGTAATGCCCTCCATAACCATGCTCATGATCATAATGCGTTGTTCAGTGCGTCTCTCCAGTTTTATGGCAATAGGATTAAAGATAAGGTTGGCCATGATGAGGCCGTAAAAGGTTGTAATCAAGGCAGTGCCCATGCTGTAACTTATGCCTGCTATATCTTTAAGTTCAATGATTTGTAGCATGTTGATCATGGCTATCAGGGTGCCGAGCATGCCAAATGCAGGGGAATAAGCGGCCAAGCTGTAAAATATACTGGCTTCGGCTTTTTCTTTGGCTCTCAAGCGGGCAATGCGCCATTTAAGTAACGACAAAATATCTTCTATCGGCGTATGGTCTACAACAAGCTGAAAGCCGGTTTTTAAATAAGGGTTGTTGATGCTGTCGATAATGTTTTCGATTGCGAGCTTGTCCTTGTTAAACCACATTTGAGAAACTGCGATGATTTCGTTGGCTTCCCTTTGGGGATTTAAGCTCTCATAAAAGAAAATAAGCTTGAGCGATTTCAAGCTATGTTTAATGTCTCTTAAAGGGTAACTTAAAAAAATAGCGGCGATCGTGCCGCCAATGACAATCACAAGTCCTGTCAAATTGAAAAAAGAAAGCGGATCATTTGCAGCAAATATAATAATGAAAATGAATAGGATAAGGCTTAGCAAAATACCTAAGGCTGTTGAGTAATTAATTTCTTTTGGGAATATTTTTATTGATGGTTTGTTCAATTTCATTTTGTAATAATATCGGAACATGTTAATTATGTGGGCGGTGATAACTTGCTGTGTAATAAAATCATATTACATCAATGAAGGTAAATCTACTTATGTATAAATACGGATATATAATGTATATTAAAGTGGCCTTTTAAAGTAGAAATGTGACAGTTTTTTGTAACGGACTGTTTTATAATTAATCAATAAATGGATGAAAAAAGTTATGATTAGTGTCCTGCTTGTTGATGATCATGAGCTTGTTCGAACCGGGATTGAATCATTATTGAATGATGCTGAAGATATTACGGTTGTCGGTGTCGCTAAATCGGGTGAAGAAGCTGTTGATACAGTTGTCGCCCTGTCGCCGGACGTTGTATTGATGGATGTTAACATGCCTGGGATAGGGGGTGTAGAAGCCTGTCGTAGAATCCTGCAACAGGATGCCGAAGTAAAGATTATTGCGGTGTCTGTTTACAATGACGGCCCTATCCCCCATCAATTACTTAAGCTTGGCGTGTTAGGTTTTATTTCTAAGGGATCGCCGGTAGATGAGATGGTTCATGCAATTCGCAAGGTAATGGAGGGTAAGCGTTACTTGTGTTCCGAAGTTGCTAACAACTTGGCTTTTCAAGGCTTGCCGGGGAGCAATGAATCGCCATTCGCACTGCTTTCCCAGAGAGAAGCGGAAGTTGTTACTTTAATTCTTCAGGGAAAAACTATCAAAGAAATGTCGGAAATGTTGGTCTTGAGTGACAAAACAGTAAATACTTACCGTTACCGTCTTTACGGCAAGCTGCATGTAAAAAATGATGTTGAATTAATCCGCCTGGCGATTAAATTCGGTTATATCGATGGCGCCTTGATTTAGCTGGAGATAAACAGTTCAGATTTCCACGTTAAATTCACGTCAGGCTTTCCTGCCTGACGCCCTTCAGGTAAATGCAAATCTGTTCCTGACAGATTTGTGCGGAAACCTGAGTCGTGAGTAAAGCTTGACTTCTCAGCTTGCTATTTTAGTTTGCGTCAGGATCGAACTGCATTTCCCTGGCTTTGTTAAATGCATATCTAAAGTCAATAAACAGCGGCTGCTCAGTCCCTAACATTGCTTTTAATAACTCATGTTGTAGTTGAAACTTAACATTCCCGATAGTTAAAGCGCCAATACCTACTGCGCCTTGTGCATTTATCGCATGGATGAGTGGTGCGCCACAATCATTGTTTTTGACGCCCTCTATACCAAAAGGTGGAACTGCATTAACATCGCCGGCCACTTTCAGTTGTATCGCCTCTTTTAATACACCTGCACTTAAAACCTGAATGCCCGCTTTGGCTGTGCAGAAAATAATATCAGCATTGGCCACCAGTCGGGCTTTATCGGCTTCAGAATTGGCCAAGGCTCCTTTAAGAGTGCAATTAAAACGACGATTGTATGCTTTAGAAACATCCAGAGCTGTATCAATTGATAAATGGTCGGTTAATGTCACATCAGCGCCGGCTAATGAAGCAATAATGCCTGTAGCGATACCTACAGGACCTGTTCCGCCAAAAATCATAATCGAACAGTCTTTCAGCTCTTTGTTGTGTTTTGCTTTCAGTTCTTTTTCTGCACAAGTAACTAATGCTGCAGCCGTGGTAAAAGCACCGCTGGGGTCGGCAAAAACCGAGATTTCAAAAGGCGAAACCATGGCTTGTTTACTTGTTTTCAGCATGTCCATGGCCAAGCCTAAATCGCGGCCGCCAATAAAAATTCCGGTACGCTTAACGCCCGATGGACTGCGGGAGAAAGTGGCGTCTTGAGTAAGTCCATAAACACTATCCAGCTTGACGTTGTTATATGGAATAAGCACATCAAACCCTGCGTCCAGTGCCATGTTAATGTCGAATGGGCTATTGTTCGGCATGGGGTCAAGCATATGAAGAATGCTGCGTTTTGCCATTAGAGTTCCTTTTTATTATGCAGGTTAATCCGAAAGTTCAGACTCAAGAGTTTGATTTAATATATTCTCTTGCGGTTTCAAAAGCATGCTCAAAATGCAGATAAACAGGTTTGTCACTATTGATCATTTTTTTTAATAAAAGGACCTGAGTCTGGAATTTAATGTTACCGATTGCCATAGCGCCCAAGCCGACAGCGCCGCTTTTTGAAGCCTCAATGAGGGTGCCGTTATGGAAGGCATCAACGCCCGCGATACCTGCCGGCGGTACGGCATTTGCGTCGGCAGCAACTTTGAGTTGTGGGGCCGATGCGATAAGCTCTGCGCTTAATAATTCAATACCTGCAGCGCCGGTTGCAAAGACAACATCAGCCGTTTTGACGTATTCCGCTTTATCCGCATCTGCGCCGGCTTCAATAGTAATTTTACTTTCGCCAAATTCACTGTTGCACATGTCGGCAATGGCTTGAGCTTTATCCAGTTGACGTCCGATGAGCTTCACGTGCGCTCCGCCTTGAGCGGCGATCACGGCGACCACCTGACCAACAGGCCCGGTTCCGCCCAGCACCAGAATATTTTTTCCTTCCAGAGTCGTGTCGAATTTGGCCATTAATTCACGTTCAACAGCGGCAACCATGCCGGCTGCGGTGGTAAATGCTCCGCTAGGGTCAGCAAAGACGGAAACTTCAAAAGGAGGGAACATCGAACGTTTGGCCATATTCAGCATATCCATAGCCTGCTTTGTATCCCGCCCTCCAATAAATATCCCGGTGCGTTTTAAATTTTTAGGGCTGCGGGAAAAAATAGCATCCTGCACCAAGCCTTGAACTTCGCTGGGTTCAACATTGATATAGGGTAATGCGGAAACCCAGCCTGCATCCAATGCCATATTGACATCAAATGGACTAAGGTTTTTAGCTGTAGTTAGCATGTGTAAAATGAATGGCTTTTCCATGGTATCTCCTTTATGTATTTATCCGGTAAGTATAAAAGAAAACCCAGCAGAATAAAAATGCCCTTGCATATTTGAATTTTAAACCAATGCTGAACCTGTGTATTATTGGAATAGTTTTATGTTTTCGAGGTTGCAATGCATATTGTTTTAGCTAAAAGTTGGTGCATATGAACGATCTAAAAAACCGGCAACGGCACAAAGCGTACGATGCCCGCAATGCGCAAATCGATAAGGATGCCATGAGCCGGATTATTTGCGCGCAATTTGTAGCGCACCCGATTTATCAGCAGGCCAGAACGGTGATGTGGTATATCCATTGTCACTCGGAAGTCAGAACTCAATCGGCATTGTTAGGCGAGCTGGGAGCCGGTAAGCGCATGGTCATCCCCTACTGCACTAAAGATGAGCAAGGGCATAATAAACTGGGTTTATGGTGGCTGGAGGATTTTGCAGAATTGGTGCCGGGGATGTGGGGGATTTTAGAGCCGCCCAAGCAACGACGGGGCGAGTTGGGGAAAGAGGTTGTCCCTGAGCAGCTCGATTGCGTTATGGTGCCGGGCGTGGCTTTTGATCGAAATGGCGGGCGTTTGGGTAATGGCGCGGGTTATTATGACCGTTTATTGAAGAGTGTCAGAGCTGATGCCGTATTGATCGGCGTTTGTTTTGAGTCCCAGTTGGTTGAGCAAGTCACTATGGATGCTCATGATGTGGCTATGGATATTGTAATGACGGAAAAAAACCTTTATGCCGGTAAAGGACGGCAGTTTTCTAACTGATGGATTTTCAAGTGTTGAAAGACAGTGTCTATTCCTCTCCGGCTTTTGTTTTGGATGAAATAGAAATTACCAAGGCCTTGGAAATATTAGCCGAGCTGAGAACCCAATGTGGCTGCAAGGTTTTATATTCGATAAAATCATTGCCTTTTTCAACCGTCATGGACATGGCGAAACCTTTTGTTGATGGCTTTTCAGTCAGCTCCTTATTTGAAGCGCGGCTGGCCGATGAGATGGTTCGACAGGGCTCGCCACAGGGTTTGGCAGGGCAGGGCAGCATTCACTTGACCACGCCCGGTATAAGGCAAGATGAGCTTGATGAGTTAAGTTTGCTGTGTTCGCACATTAGCTTTAATTCCTTGACTCAGTATCGGCGGTATTCGGAGACGGCCGGGGCGCAGTCTTCAATCGGCTTAAGAGTTAACCCGAAGCTGTCCTTTCTGCATGACGATCGATTCGATCCCTGTCGAGAACATTCAAAGCTGGGCGTGGCTATCGAGGAGTTGAGTCACTCGATTTGCCTTGATCAGATTGAGGGGTTGCATATTCATAACGTGTTTTCCGCAACGGATTTCACCCCGTTAATTAAAACTATCGAGAAGCTTCAGCAGCATTTGGGGGTAGGATTAGCCCAACTTGAATGGCTGAATATCGGTGGCGGCTATTTGTTTGGTCAAATTGAAGATCATCGCCCGTTTGTTGAGCTGGTAAATAAGCTGATCAATGATTTTGGTGTCGAAGTTTATATTGAGCCGGGCAAAGCGGTCGTAGGCCGAGCCGGACATTTAGTGGCGACGGTGCTTGATAGTTTTGTCAGTGACGGTGAAACCATTGTCATACTGGATACCTCGGTCAACCATAATCCCGAAGTGTTTGAATACCAGTGTCAGCCTGAATTACATGAACATGACCCTGAAGGACAATATGCCGCTATCCTGGCGGGCTGTACCTGCCTGGCCGGTGATGTGTTCGGTAAATATCGTTTTAAAGAACCCTTGGAAGTAGGGGATAGAGTGGTTTTTAAAAATGTCGGCGCTTACACCCTGATTAAGGCGAATCGGTTTAATGGCTACAATCTGCCGGATATTTACGTGAGCAACTCCCTGCGGGTAAAAAAATTGAAACACTACGATTATCAGGATTATCGCCGGCAATGGTTGGCTGATTAAGGCTAAAGGCGGCGTAAGTTGAAGGCTGGTTTTTTCGCCTTGCGCCTTTCGCCTTTTGCCTGACTGGTGAGCCTGTTGCCTGTAGGTAATGAGAAGTTAGGTATTTTTATTTACAAAAAAGGCTAAAAACATGAAAGCAATAATGATGACGGCAATCGGTAATCCCGACGTTCTGGAATTACACGATATTGACGAGCCGGAAATTTCTACAACAACGCAAATTAAAGTCAGGCTGAAAGCCGCAGGTGTCAACCCCGTTGATACTAAGATCAGGCGTAACGGCTTGCTTTATGATAATCCCTTGCCCGCGGTATTGGGTTGTGACGGAGCGGGAGAGATCATCGAAACAGGCAGTGCAGTCAGCCACTTCAAGCCGGGCGATAAAGTCTGGTTTTGTCATGGCGCTTGGTCGTGAGCAGGGTAATTACGCCGAATACACGGTGATTGATCAGCGCTGGGTCAGTTTGAAGCCGCAGACCTGTTCGTTTGCCGAGGCCGCCGCATTGCCGCTGGTGTTGATTACCGCATGGGGCGGTCTGTTCGATCGTGGCGGATTACAAGCCGGCCAAACCGTACTTATCCATGCCGGAGCCGGAGGTGTAGGGCATGTAGCGATACAATTGGCAAAATTAAAAGGAGCCCGAGTGATTACTACGGTGAGTTCCGAGCAAAAAGCGGAATTTGTCAAGGCGATGGGTGCTGATGAGTCGATCCTTTATACGCACGACGGTTTTGCCGATGCGGTCAATGAACTTACCGACGGTAAAGGCGCCGATCTGGTTTTCGATACAGTGGGTGCTGAGGTATTTAAAGAAAGTATTGCAGTGACAGCACATTTCGGTCGTCTGGTGACCTTGCTCGACCCGGGTGAATTGAGTCTGGCTGAATCTCGAATGCGTAATTTATTGATAGGCTTTGAGCTGATGTTAACGCCGATGCTTAGAGATTTGCCGGAGGCAAGGGACAAACACGTTGAGATTTTAAAGCAATGCGCGCAATGGGTTGATAAAGGGCTTTTAAAAACCCATATCAGCAAGCAGTTACCGTTGGCAGAGGCCGCCAAAGCGCATCAATTGGTAGAGACCGGACACAGCACCGGCAAAGTTGTGCTGGCTGTATAGCGCTTCATTTGTGTGGATAACAAATGGTTGCTGATTCAGGCAATTCTAATTTATGTATAATAGCGATCGTTAATTAAGATAATGTTGTAAGAGGTTATGGCAGAAAAAACAAAAAAACGCGGATCAGGTAGATACGACAATAAAAGAAAGGCAACTAAATCAACTTCTCATTGGTTTAGAAATTCAGTACTGATTTCTATGGTCGGGTTTGCGTTTATATTGGTGAGTTATCTGGGCTACCTGGATTACAACGTCCGTACTCAATTTGAAGGCAAACGCTGGGCTATTCCGGCGCGGGTTTATGCCAGTCCGGTAGAACTCTATGCAGGCTTTAACCTGACTGCGGCGAAGTTTGAAGAGTTATTGCAGACGCTGCATTATCGGTTGGATGTTCATTTGTCGTCGGAAGGTACCTATTTTAAAAACGGTTCGCAAGTCAGCGTAAAAACCAGGGAGTTTACCTTCTGGGATCAAGCCCAACCCAGCAGCGTTATGCGGGTGAATTTTACCGCGTCAGGCATTGCCAATATCGTTGATGTGACGCAAACCAAAGATCTTGCCATTGTGCGGCTGGATCCCGTGCAAATCGGCAGTTTATATCCCACCATAAAAGAAGACCGGATCTTAATTAAGCTGGAAGAAGCGCCGGATATGCTTATTAAGGGCTTGCTGGCTTCGGAAGACCGGGATTTTTATCAGCATATCGGTATTTCATTTAAGGGCATCGCCAGGGCAATGTGGATGAATGTGCTTGCAGGCCACATGGTGCAAGGCGGCAGCACTATCACTCAGCAGTTGGTTAAAAACTTTTACCTGACGTCGGAACGCAGTTTATCGCGTAAAGTAAAAGAAGCCTTGATGGCGCTGATTTTGGAATATCGTTACAGCAAAGACGAGATTCTGGAAGCGTATTTAAATGAAATCTATCTGGGACAGGATGGCGCCAGCGCTGTGCATGGCTTTGGCTTGGCCAGTGAGTTTTATTTCGGCAGTTCTTTAAAGGATCTGCCTTTGGAGCATATAGCCTCATTGATTGCGTTGGTTCGCGGGCCGTCTGAATATGATCCAAGGCGTTATGCCGATCGCTCCCTGCAACGGCGCAATCTGGTTCTGGAAGAGATGGAAACGGAAGGCTATATCACTAAAGAGCAGGCGGCGAGGGCAAGAGCAAAGCCTTTAAATGTGATTGCCAATACCCACCGGTCAACCAACCGTTATCCCGGCTTCCTTGATCTGGTCAAACGGCAATTAAGACAGGAGTACAAAGAGGAAGATTTAACGTCTCAGGGGCTCAGGATTTTTACCACGCTGGATACGCGGGTTCAGGATGCGCTGGAGGATACGCTGTCTAAAAAGCTGGATCAGTTGGAGAAACTGCCTAAAGCTAATGACCTTGAAGCCGCAGCCATAGTGACGCGCAGAGACAGCGGCGAAATAGCAGCGCTGATGAGCGGTCGTGAAGTATCCAGTGCGGGATTTAATCGCGCCCTGGATGCGGTCAGGCCGATCGGCTCATTAATAAAGCCGGTCGTGTATTTGACGGCGCTGGAATATCCTGACAAGTACACCATTACCACACCGGTCAGCGATACGGCCATTTTGGTTAAGGGGGCGGGAGGCAACGACTGGAGTCCTAAAAACTATGATCACCAAGAACACGGCACGGTAGGTTTCCATACGGCATTAGCGCATTCTTACAATCTGGCTACCGTTCGGATAGGGATGGATGTCGGGGTAGCCAGGGTCGCTAAAACATTAAGAAGTATGGGCATTACCCGGCCGGTTGACCTGTTTCCTTCGTTCCTGCTGGGGGCTGCGCAGTTGACGCCGATGGAAGTCACCCAGATCTACCAAACCTTGGCTGGCGATGGCTTTGCCACGCCGTTAAAAGGCATCAGGGCGGTGGTTGCCGCCGACGGTACACGCTTACAAAGCTACCCGTTTACGGTAAGACAGGTGCTTGATCCGTCGGTAACGTATATCGTCAATACCATATTGCAGGAAGTGATGCATGAAGGTACGGGGCGCTCGGCGTATTTGTCCTTTCCTTGGAATTACGGTTTGATCGGTAAAACCGGTACCACCAATGATGCAAAAGACAGCTGGTTTGCAGGCTATACCGGCGATTATTTGTCCGTGGTCTGGATAGGTCGCGACGATAACAAACCGGCCGGGTTGACGGGTGCAACCGGCGCCTTGCAAGTCTGGACTTCGTTAATGAAACAGATTTCAAGCCAGCCGGTGACCTTGATTCCACCTGACAATATTAAGATGGCCTGGATCGATCCGGCTAACGGCTTGTCGGCGAATGAAAATTGCTCCGGCGCGAAGCAGTATCCCTTTATTGCCGGCTCTGCGCCGGAAGAATCTTCACCGTGCGTCGATTCACCCGTTAATCAAATTGAAACGTTGATTAATGATTTGTTACCGAATAATTAAAAAGGGTATTTATGAAAAAAATTACAATTTTCACAGGATTGATCGCAATGTTGCTTTTTAATACTTCGGGCTATGCAGAAGACAAGCCCGTCAAGCAGTTAAAAGCATTTTTAAAGAATACAAAATCACTCACCGCTGATTTTAAGCAGGTATTGATTAATGAAGCGGGCAATCCCACCCAAACCAGTTATGGCATTTTTTATCTGCAACGGCCGGGAAAGTTTCGTTGGGATTATTTAAAACCATTCCAACAACAAATTGTCTCTACGTCAGGGAAAGTCTGGTTTTATGATACCGATCTGGAACAGGTTACCGTCAAAAAAATCGATGAATCCGTGGGTTCAACACCGGCATTGCTGTTAAGCGGTGAAATATCGCTGGATGAGAATTTCACCATGGAACAGCAGGGCGTCGATGGTAATTTGATGTGGGTAAAATTATTGCCTAAAAATCAGGAAAGCAGTTTTAAATATGTCCTGATCGGTTTAAATAACGATTCGCTGGGCGGTATGGAGTTAAGCGATAATTTCGGTCAGCTCACGCGCATTTATTTTTCCAATGTCATTTTGAATCCGCCGTTAAAACAGACCTTGTTCGAGTTTAAAGCGCCGAAGGGTGTCGATGTTTTTTCGGATTGAGGATAGGGAAAAGGCGAAGGGCAAAAGGCGCAAGCACCATCAACCTTCGTCCTTAGCCTTTCGCCTTTCGCCTGATTTTTATGCTTTTTGACGATTTAACCAAGCCCTTGGCCGACCGGATGCGGCCAACAGAGCTAGCCGATTATGTCGGCCAGCAACATATCCTGAAACCCGGCAAGCCGCTTTACGAGGCAATTGTTTCGGGGCGCTTGCACTCGATGATTTTCTGGGGACCGCCGGGCACCGGTAAAACCACGTTGGCCCGGCTCATTGCCCAGCATTCCGACGCCGAATTTATGCCGATTTCTGCGGTGCTGTCCGGCGTCAAGGAAATAAGGGCGGCAGTAGCCGAGGCCAAAAAAATCCAGCTGGAACAACATCGACGCACCATTTTATTCGTCGATGAGGTGCATCGCTTCAATAAGTCGCAACAGGATGCTTTCCTGCCGCATGTCGAAGACGGCACTGTTTATTTTGTCGGCGCGACGACTGAAAATCCGTCTTTTGCGCTCAACAATGCGTTATTGTCGCGGGCGCGGGTCTATGTGCTTAACGCCTTAACGGCTGATGATTTATTGGCGGTGATAGATAAGGCTTTAACCGATAAGGTGCGCGGTTTGGGCGGTCTGGCTATCGAAATGGCCGACGATATAAAACAGCAGTTCGCCCAAGCGGCTGACGGCGATGCCCGAAGATTGCTCAACTTGCTTGAAATTGCCGTAGAGCTTGCCGCGGCAAAGGGCGGACAGGCGGTTAATGAAGCCATTGCCAAAGAAGTGCTGTCGGGCGGCGTGCGGCGTTTCGATAATCAGGGCGAAGAATTTTATAACCAGATTTCGGCACTGCACAAATCAGTGCGCGGCAGTTCGCCCGATGCCTCGCTGTACTGGTTGTGCCGGATGATGGACGGCGGCTGCGATTTGGCCTATCTGGCCCGGCGCATCGTCAGGATGGCTTCCGAGGACATAGGCAATGCCGATCCGAGAGCCTTGCAGATTTGCATTAACGCCTGGGAAGCCCAGGAGCGCTTAGGTAGCCCGGAAGGAGAGCTCGCATTGGCGCAAGCCGTTGTGTATCTGGCCTGTGCACCGAAAAGCAATGCGGTGTATATGGCGTATAACGCGGCGATGAGCGATGCCAGACAAAGCGGCAGCCTAAGTGTGCCGGTGCATTTACGAAATGCGCCGACCAAGTTAATGAAATCGCTGGATTACGGCAAGGAATACCGCTATGCCCATAACGAGCCGGAAGCCTATGCCGCCGGGGAAAATTATTTTCCTGATGAATTGGCAGGCAGGCAATATTACCAGCCGGTAGACAGAGGTCTGGAAATCAAAATCAAGGAAAAATTAAAACATTTGAAAGCGTTGGATAAGGGCGCGACTTAAGTGTATGGCTATTTGGCAGTGCGGTAGGCTGGGTAGAGCAACGCGAAACCCAGCTAAGTTTGTGATGTTGGGTTTCATTGCATTCAACCCAACCTACACTGCTTTTTGTCAAAGGTTATCGTGGTCATGGGAAATCCCTCCAAGTTGATCCCAACAAAACAGCGAAAGTCAAATATCTGCTAAACTGCCCAAAAATAACAGGGGAGACTGACCATGACCACTATTACCCTTGATACGCTTGAGTTGGTAGACAAACTTAAAACCGCCGGAATTCCACAAGCGCAAGCTGAGGCGGTTGTGTTGTGACTGCCGAAGCTCAGGATGGGCTTGTCACTAAGCATGACCTAACCGAAGCCAAAATGAAATTAAGGCCGACATGAATGTTCGGTTTGAGCGCATTGATGGTGAATTAAAGCTAAACAGATGGATGCTCGGCGTATTATTGGCTGGCGTTATATCGCTGGTATTGAAGGCGTTTTTTTAATGTTCCCAAAATGAATTTCGGGGGCATGCTGAAAAAAGGCGCTCGTCTCCGATATATTGCCCATTAGGCGCAATTCCAGTATTGATTTCAGGGATAAACAATATGTCTAGCTGAACTAATGCAGATTATACCGGGTGCGTGATTGCAAGACCTGACCGTTCGCAGTAACAGCAGTAAATCTAGCGGGTTAAAGTCCCGTCCAAGGAATTGTCCGTACGCCTTGGTAGTATGAGGAAGCGGCATCGTGGTAACACGGGGTCGTGAGTTTCCAAACAGCAAAAG
>JAURZV010000059.1 GCA_030653175.1 Methylobacter sp. | reverse complement strand
TATGGGGGGCGCTAATTTATGGGCGCATATTAATACTTACCGCGCGAATAAATTCGCGCCCACAATATATTAAACTCTTAACTTAACGGCAGTGACTCCGGAGCCTGGGAACGATGCATAATTAAAGTAACCGCTTATCTTAAAACAGGTAATCCTGAATTAACGTCTGCATTTTGCGCCCGGTGCCGCAACAAATGATCCATGATCACTATCGCCATCATCGCTTCGGCAATCGGCGTTGCCCTTATGCCCACGCAGGGATCATGACGGCCTTCGGTGACCACATCAATAGCCTCGCCTTGCAGGTTGATGCTTCTGCCCGGCAAACGAAGGCTGGAGGTTGGTTTTAAGGCGATACTGGCAGTGATGTGTTGGCCGCTGGAGATACCGCCCAAAATGCCACCGGCATGATTGCTTAAAAAACCGTCCGGGGTGATTTCATCGCGAAACTGTGTGCCTTTGCTGTTGACGCAATCGAAACCGTCGCCTATTTCCACGCCTTTTACCGCATTGATGCTCATCAAGGCATGAGCCAGATCGGCATCAAGCCGGTCAAAGACAGGCTCGCCCAACCCCGGCGGAACATTCGTTGCCACGACCTCAATTCTCGCCCCGATGGATTCGCCTTCCTTGCGCAACGCATCCATATAAGCTTCCATTTCAGCAACTTTATCGGCATCCGGGCAGAAAAAAGGATTGCTGTCGATAACAGCCCAATCGATTTTTTCGATTTTTATCGGCCCCAGCTGCGATAAATAACCGCGTATTTCTATGCCCGCCTGTTCCTTGAGGTATTTTTTGGCGATGCCGCCCGCCGCAACACGCATGGCCGTTTCGCGAGCGGATGAACGCCCGCCTCCCCGATAATCACGGATACCGTATTTGTGCTGATAGGTATAGTCTGCATGGCCGGGCCTGAAAGTGTCGGCGATCTTGGAATAATCTTTGGAGCGTTGATCGGTATTTTCAATTAACAGCCCAATCGGCGTACCGGTGGTTTTTCCTTCAAATACGCCGGACAGGATTTTGACTTCATCGGCTTCACGCCGTTGGGTAGTGTGCCGTGACGTGCCGGGCTTTCTGCGGTCCAGGTCTTCCTGCAAATCGGCTTCCGTCAACGCCATTCCCGGAGGACAGCCATCAACGATGCAGCCTATAGCAGGGCCGTGACTTTCGCCAAACGAGGTGACGGTAAATAATTTTCCTATTGAGTTTCCAGACATATCTAATCTAAAGCCGCTAAAAATAATTCGTTATATTGACTGACCTGTTCGGCCGTCAGCAAAAACACGCCATCGCCGCCGCGTTCAAAATTCAGCCAGTAAAAAGGCACATCCGGGAAGGCGTTCTGCAACGTTTCGGCGCTGCTGCCCACTTCCACAACCAGAATCCCCTGCTCTGCCAGATATTGATCGGCATCGACCAGAATACGCAAAACAATGTCCAGCCCAGTGTGTCCGCCTTTAAAGCCCATATCGGGCTCGGCGCGAAATTCTGCGGGCAACTGTTCCCATTCTTCAAGACACACGTAAGGCGGATTGCTGACGATGATGTCATAACGAGTGTCAGGCAGTTCTTTAAACAAATCCGACTGGTAAAGCGTCACCGCATCGGTCAGTTGATGTTTGGCGACATTCAGCTCTGCCACGGCAAGCGCATCTGCCGATAGATCCACCGCATCGACGTCAGCATCGGCAAATGCATAAGCGCAGGCTATGGCGATGCAGGCGCTGCCGGTACACAAGTCCAGAATGCGGACGACCTGCTCTTCATCCACCCAAGGCGCAAAACGCTGTTCGATTAATTCGGCAATCGGCGATCTCGGCACCAGCACCCGCTCGTCAACATAAAATGACAGACCCGCAAAAATGGCTTCATGGGTCAAATAAGCGACCGGTATGCGTTCGTTGATACGTCTGTCGATCATATCGATCACAGCCTGGCGTTCAGTCAGCGTTAAAACGCTTTCCAGATACGCATCGGCCAGATTATAGGGCTGATGAACAGTATGTAAAACCAGAGCCGCCGCTTCATCCAGCGCAGTTGTAGTACCATGACCGAAACTCACTTTGGCCTCGGTAAAACGGCTGGCGGCCCAGCGAATGTAGTCACGAATGGTTGATAAAGTTGTTAAAACTTCAGATGGCGTTGTTTTCATTGCTGTACAAAGTAAGATAGCTGCAATACGGTTCGACGAATAGGCAGATTTTAAACTAAACTTTGCGAGCTTGTTTGAATATTAAGTAGACACAACATGGGCCAAACCAACAACAACCTTAGCAATATCACCGCAAGTTTGGCTAAAAACAAACTTTTAAATGACTGTTATCGGCATATGCAATCCGATGATCTGGTGTTGCCTACTATCCCGGATGTGGCTTTTAAAATTCGCCGCGCCATTAATGACGACAAATCCAGCATCTCCTCAATAGCTCGCATAGTCCAAATTGATCCGTCAATTACAGCCAGACTGATACAAATCGCCAACAGCCCTTTATATATGGGGCGAAAAAAAATTGAAAGTTGCCCCGAAGCGCTGACCCGATTAGGGTTGAAAACGGCCCAGGACATTATTACTGCGTTTGCGATGAAATCGGTATTTAACGCCAAGTCCCCCGTTATTCGTAAAAAAATGGCGGAATTATGGACGCACAGCAGTTACATTGCATCTATCAGCGCCGTTTTCGCCCATAAAATTCCAGGCTTTGACCCGGATCGGGCCATGCTGGCCGGACTGATTCATGATATTGGCATCGTACCCATTTTGACTTATGCCGATAATCATCCCGATATTATTGCTAATCCAAAAGACCTTGTAGAAGCGGTAAAGGAATTACGGGCAGACGTTGGCGTACAAATTATTCGTCACTGGGATTTTCCTGAGGATTTTGAAGATGTGGTGGTTAATGCCGAAAATTGGTTTCGCAATGACAAGAATCCAGCCAATTACGCAGACATCGTGATGATCTCGCAGTTGCACAGTTTTATCGGCAAAGTTGATATAAAAAAAATACCCAAAATAGATGACCTACCCGCTTATAAAAAACTGGCCGGACATTTGGATGCAAACGACAGCATTAATATACTGGATACTGCCAAAGATGAAATCGAGCATATTCGAAAAATGTTGGCTTAATGGATATTAACTCGCCAATAAACACACTGCCCCTGTCAGCTCCTGGCAGGCTGTTGGAAAACACCTTAAGCCTGAAAGTCGGTCAACAGCTTGACGTAAAAGTGATCAACGCCGATATACAAGCGGCAAAAAACGCTGTTACCTTATCATTGGGCGGCAAGGACATCAGCGTGCAAAGCAACCAGCCGATTACGCTAAACTCCGGGCAGGATTTAAAAATACAAGTCACCCAAGTCGCCCCTGTCATCGAATTTAAAGTTCTCGATCCGTTACCCGAACTAAAAAACCAAACCGTTGAGTTGCGCCTAAAGCTAATTCCGACCGCTAGGGATGGTGGAAGTGTCGCAATCGGTAAGGAACCGATGCGAGCGACAGTCGGTGAAAAACAGCTATTAGACGCAAAAATAATCAGCATCGTCGGCAATAAAATCCAATTACAGGTCTTTAACCCATCAACAGCGGAGACAGGCAACAAGCAAGCTGCCCTGATCACTATTGACCGAACTCAACTGACCAACGCGCCTTCGGATTTAAAAGTCGGGCAAAGCCTGAATCTGGAAACCATAAAAGCCGGAATCACGCCGGAATTTAAGATTATTCCTGCCCACAATAACATTCCCGAAGCAAGAATAGCCGAATTTACAAAGCAATTTCTACCGCGACATGAAGCTTCACCCATCTTTTTAAATCAGTTAATAAAAGATTTGCCGCAACTGATGAAGAATGAAAGCGTTCCCCAAGTCTTGAAGGATATTGCCGCAAAAATAGTCCGGAACCTGCCGCCAAAAGAGCAGTTGATTACCAGCCAGGGCCTTAAGCTGGCAATTGTTAATTCCGGGCTGTTTCTTGAGGCCAAACTGCCGGCTCAAGCCGAGTTAATTAAAGAACTACCCCAGCTGATAAAAAACGAAAGCGTACCTCAATCATTGCAACGCATAGCCGCTGAAATATTACAAAACCTGACGCAAAAAGAGCCATTGCTTAACGGACCGGGCACTAATTTGAAGCCTATTCATGGAGCCGAATTAGTACCTTCAAAGTTAAATCCGACAGATGACGCCATGAATGCAGGAGGTAACACACCTAAAGCAGGCGCTTTAAGCGATACCGGTTTGATTGCCGAGGATTTTAAAGCCAATTTGCTTAAATTTATTCAAGCTTTAAAGCAGGAAATTACCCATCAAGGCGAACAGACATTAAATCAAGTCGATCTTGACCTACTCAAGAACCTGCAACATAAAACCGAAAGTACCGTTGCCAAGCTAGTGTTGGATCAATTGATGTCCCTGCCCAAGGAAGACAATCCAAAACAGCTATGGATTATCGATATTCCCTTTATTGACCGACAACAGGCGGAATCGGTCAGGATTGAAGTGCAGCGGAACAAGGAAAACAAACAACAATCCGGCAACTGCGACTGGTCGGTTAATATCACCATTACGCCGCCGGAACTGGGTACTATTCATTGCATAGTTTCCTACCGGAACGATGTTATCAATACCTTTTTCAAGAGCCGGAACAGTCAAACGACTGAACTCATCAAACACAACCTCGATTATTTGAAAAACCGGCTTGAAGAATCAGGCTTGAAAACGGGACACATGGATGCTCACGATGGAGCTCAAAAAACGCAAACGGCGCATCCACATCAACTGGCCGGGAAAAAACTGTTTGATGATAAGGCATAGGTGCGTTGGGTTAGCGGTTTTATCGTTAACCCAACATCGAAGCCAAAAAAGTTGGGTTGGCCAAACAGCAGGCAACTTAACCTTACGCGCTACAATCAGCTACGGCGGCTACGACCCATTGCGGACTGTCAAACGCAGAGTACCAACGCTTTTTTGCCCCATCTTTTAGAGCTATTGTCCGTCGTCAACTATCCTGGCCGACCGGACAGTTGAGACGGACAAGCTATAAGTAATGGACTCTGGTTATAAAAATTGCCGGTGCATTTTATACTGCGCCAGGGTGAGTGAGGAGTCCATATCATCATCCTACATCAATCCAAATTATCCGTCACTGCGCCTAAGGAAGCCGAACTCACCAGCTTGGCATATTTTGCCAACACTCCACGGGTATAGCGCGGCGCAGGTTGTTTCCACTTGTCCAGGCGACGGGCGATTTCATGGTCGTTGACATGCAGCTTCAACTCGTTAGTTTCCGCGTCTATGGTGATGGTATCGCCATTCTCGACTATCGCCAGCGCGCCGCCGACATAGGCTTCAGGCGTGATATGCCCGACCACGAAACCGTGGGTGCCGCCGGAAAACCGGCCATCGGTAATTAACGCCACTTCTTTGCCCAAGCCCAAGCCCATTACTGCTGAAGTCGGGGAGAGCATTTCCCGCATTCCGGGGCCGCCTTTGGGGCCTTCGTAGCGAATAACAATCACATCGCCTTTGACGATATCGCCGTTCAAAATGCTTTGCAGCGCCTGCTCTTCGGCATCGAACACTTTGGCTGTGCCGGTAAACACCAGCCCTTCTTTGCCGGTGATTTTGGCAACCGCGCCGCCGGATGCCAAATTACCGTAAAGAATGACCAAATGACTGTCTTTTTTGATCGGGTTGTCCAGTGAATGGATTATATCCTGTCCAGCCGGATACGGTTTGACGTCAGCCAGATTTTCAGCCAGCGTAAGGCCGGTAACGGTTAAGCAGTCGCCGTGTAGTAAGCCTTTGTCCAGCAGGATTTTCATCAACGGTTGAATGCCGCCGATTTCGATCAATTCGGTCATCAGGTAACGGCCGCTGGGCTTTAAGTCGGCCAGCATGGGCACTTGTTTGCCGATGCGGGTGAAGTCGTCCAGGGTAATATCCACGCCGGTTGCGTTTGCCATCGCCACGATGTGCAATACCGCATTGGTCGAACCGCCGAGAGCAATCACTACGGTAATCGCATTCTCGAATGCGGCTTTGGTCATGATGTCGCGGGGTTTGATGTCTTTTTTCAACAGCTCCAATACCGCAGCGCCGGCACGCTCGCAATCCAGGCGTTTGTCGTCTGAAATGGCGGCCTGGGCGGAGCTGTTCGGCAAGCTCATGCCCATCGCTTCAATGGCCGAAGCCATGGTATTGGCCGTGTACATGCCGCCGCAGGAACCCGCTCCCGGAATGGCTTTGGCTTCAATTTCAGCCAGCTCGGCATCGTCGATCCGGTTGTTGGCTCTGGCGCCGACCGCTTCAAATACTGAAATCACGTCCAGCTTTTTGTCTTTGTGACAGCCGGGCATGATGGTGCCGCCGTACACAAAGACAGCCGGGCGGTTTAAACGCGCTAAAGCAATCATGCAGCCCGGCATGTTTTTGTCGCAGCCGCCGATCGCGACGATACCGTCAAAACCCTGGCAACCGACCACGGTTTCAATCGAGTCGGCAATCACTTCGCGGGAGACCAGCGAATATTTCATGCCCTCGGTGCCCATCGAGATGCCGTCGGAAATGGTGATAGTATTAAAAATGACAGCTTTACCGTCGGCATTGTTAACGCCAACCGCTGCCGCATCAGCCAGCTTGTTGATATGCATATTGCACGGCGTGACCATGCTCCAGGTTGAAGCAATGCCTATTTGCGGTTTTTTGAAGTCTTCATTGTTAAAACCGACGGCGTGCAACATGGCGCGACTCGGTGCGCGCTCCATACCGTCAACAACCAGGGAAGAGAAAGTGCGGGTGTTTTTATCGCTCATAATTAAAATTAAAGGCTAAGGGCTAAGGGCTAAGGGCGAAAGACGAAGGAACCGGGCTTTTTGTGCCTTTAGCCTTTCGCCTTTTGCCTTAATAATTAATACGAATCCCAGCTGCTTCTGCTACGGCGCCAGCTGAGTTTAGGCAAAATAAATCCTAAAATAACACCGATAAGAGCCAGTATGCCGCCGTATAAAAACCAGTCTTGATTGGCGGTATCTTGCAACGCTTGATTTTCAAGCTTGAATTGTTGCAATTCCCGTTCAACATTAACCACGCGTTCTTGAAGTTCATCGCGCTGGTTTTTTAACTCTATGGTGCTGGCAGCGGTTTTTTTCAGTTCGTTCAGCTCTCTGCTTAGCTGATCCCGTTCTGTCGCCAAAGACTGTTCAAGAGTCGTTCCGGGCGTGATGGATTCTTTTACTGTGGCTAGTTCGGCCTTGAGTGTGGCATTTTCAGACTGCAACGCAGCCATACTTTTGTTGACAATCTCCAATTGAGAACGACTGGGCGGTTCCTTCATGGTATTACGGATCGGCATGTAGCCTTCCGTGCCGTCACTCAGTCGGACGCGAGCGAACCCGGTGCTTTTGTTTTCTTCTATTATCGTAAGCGGGGTGCCGGTCGGAAGCAATTTTACAACTTTACTGCTGTTATTTTCTTCGCTCCTGAGTGATAAATTCAAATTGTCGGTAACATAGACGGTTTCAGCCTGGGCTGAACCAAAAGTTACCAGTAAGATAAAAAACGAGTTTAGTATTTTTTTCACTTGAATCTCTATGGTTGTTCACCTGACGACTGCCAGGGATAGTGGAAGTGTCGCAATCGATAAGGAACCTATGCGACCGACTGCCGGAAATGGTGGATGTGTCGCAATCGATAGAGGACCGATGCGATTAAGATTAATTCTAACGTGATTTTTTGCACAGGAGAAATTCCAGCAGTGCCTTTTGTGCATGCAGGCGATTTTCAGCTTCATCAAAGATAACGCTTTGAGAGCCGTCAATCACTTCGGCGCTGACTTCCTCACCCCGATGAGCGGGCAAACAGTGCATAAACAGCGCATCGCTATGTGCAGCTTTCATGATCTCAGCATTGACCTGATAATTCTTAAAGGCCGTTTCGCGTTGTTTTTGTTCTTCTTCCTGCCCCATGCTGGCCCAAACATCGGTGACTACCAGATCTGAGTTTTGGGCGGCGGCCAGAGGCATGTCAAAGAACCGAACGCGTTCTCCGGCAGCTTCGACGATAGCTGTTAACGGCTGATAATCTTTTGGGCAGGCAATGTTCAACACAAAGTCCAGCACCGTTGCCGCATGGATATAGGAGTGGCACATATTATTGCCGTCACCGATCCAGGTCACTGTTTTGCCTTTGATGTCGCCGCGATGCTCAAAATAAGTCTGCATGTCTGCCAGCAATTGGCAGGGGTGCTGCAAATCGGTCAAACCATTGATCACCGGAACGCTTGAATATTGGGCGAATGTGGTCACCGTTTCGTGCTTATCGGTTCTGAGCATAATGCAATCGACCATGCTGGAGATAACCCTGGCGCTGTCTTGCAGCGGTTCGCCCCGACCCAACTGGGTATCTCTGGGCGATAAAAACAGTGCGCTGCCGCCAAAATGACTCATGCCGGATTCAAATGAAATACGGGTGCGTGTCGATGATTTTTCAAAAATCATCGCCAAGACCTGACCTTTTAACGGTTGGTAATCAGGATCGCGGTTATTTTTCAGGACGATGCCTCTGTTGATCAAGCTACGAAATTCGTCGCCGGATAAGTCAAGCAGGCTGATGAAATGTCTAGGATTCATAGGGAGTGTCTGTATGCTTATGAATAAGAGTCGATAAAGTTTCTACGAGTTGAGTGATTTGTTGCTCATTAATAATCAATGGCGGCAGCAAACGAATGGTCTTTTCACTGGTGACATTAATCAATAAGTTATTTTGCAACGCCGCTTGCACTAACTCAGTGCATGGGCTGTCGAGTTCGATACCGATCATCATGCCTTTGTGGCGAATATCGACAACATGAGCATTACCCTGTAACCGGTCTTTAAATGCCGAGCAGATAGCGTCGCCTTTTTGCGCGGCCTGCTCGATCAGGTTTTCAGCATCCAATGTCGCCAATACCGCTAAAGCCGCGCTACAGGCTAACGGATTGCCGCCAAAGGTAGAGCCGTGATTGCCTGCGGTTAATACCTTGGCCGCTTTGCCTCGTGCAAGACAAGCGCCGATGGGTACGCCGTTGCCCAAAGCTTTGGCCAGGGTACACACATCGGGCAGTATGGCGTTGTGCTGGAAAGCGAGAAACTTGCCGGTACGACCTACGCCGGTCTGGATTTCATCAAGCATCATCAGCAGGTTATGCCGGTCGCACAGACTGCGGATTTGGTTAAGATAATCGGCGGCGGGAATGTTGACGCCGCCCTCCCCCTGTATGGGTTCAACCAAAACGGCGACGACATTCTTATGCAGTTCAACCGCTTGTTCGATGGCGTTGACGTCGTTATACGGTACGCGAATAAAGCCTTCAACCAGCGGCGCAAAGCCTTGTTGTATTTTAGCGTTGCCGGTAGCGCTCAGCGTTGCCAGCGTACGGCCATGAAAACTTCTTTCCATGACGATAATCGCCGGGCTTTTTATACCCTGCTCGTGACCGTATTTGCGCGCCAATTTGATCGCCGCTTCATTAGCTTCCGCACCGGAATTGCAAAAAAATACGTTATCCATGCCGCTTTTTTCGGTCAGCTTGTCGGCCAGCTGTTCCTGAACGGCGATACCGTACAGGTTTGACGTATGCAGCAGTTTTTCGCTTTGTTTGCAGATAGCTCGATGCACGGCAGGATGAGCATGACCCAAGCTGCATACCGCTATGCCGGATACCGCATCCAGGTAGCGATTATTGTTTTCATCAAACAACCATGCGCCCTCTCCCCGTTCGAAGGTTATGGGTAAGCGTCCGTAGGTTGGCATAATGTGGCTAGTCATTGCTTCCGTCTGTAATTAAAGGAATAAATAGGCCGCAACCTGCCGCCCATTACAAAAATGCTCGATTATAGGTTTCAATTTAGTCTCAGGCAAGTTCTACTACTCAATACAATGGAACGCGGATGACGCAGATAATTATGATTAACACAGATAACTCCAGAAAAATCATATTCAATCATAATTATCAGCGTCATCAGCGTTCTATTTTTAAATACTCAATCACCCAGCCAGTTTTGCGGCTGTAAATATTCCTCATAAAGCACGGCTTCTGCGCTATCTGGCTCTGGCTGCCAGTTGTATTTCCAGTGAGCTACCGGAGGCATGGACATTAAAATCGATTCGGTACGCCCGCCGGACTGCAGACCAAACAAGGTGCCGCGATCATAAACCAGGTTAAATTCGACATAACGCCCCCGGCGGTAAAGCTGGAAATCGCGTTCCCTATCGCCATAAGGCGTGTCCTTGCGTTTTTGTATTATCGGCAGATAAGCATCGATATAATGATTGCCCACGCTTTGCATAAAAGCGAACGACTTATCAAAACCCCATTCGTTCAAATCATCAAAAAACAGCCCGCCTACGCCACGGGTTTCATTCCTGTGTTTGAGGAAAAAATACTCGTCGCACCATTTTTTGTAAGTCGGGTAAACATCGTCGCCGAACGGCTGACAGGCAGCGCGGGCGGTTTGATGCCAGTGCAGCACATCTTCTTTAAACGGGTAAAACGGCGTTAAATCAAAACCGCCGCCGAACCACCAGATAGTCGGTTCACCCGGTTTTTCCGCGATTAAAAACCGCACATTGGCGTGCGATGTCGGCACGTAAGGATTATTCGGATGAATGACCAGCGACACGCCCATCGCCTGAAATTGCCGGTCTGCAAGTTCCGGACGTTTAGCCGTTGCAGAAGGGGGCAGCTTATAACCGGATACATGCGAAAAATTAACGCCACCCTGTTCGATAACCTGACCGTCAGTCAATACGCGGGTTCTGCCGCCGCCACCTTCAGCCCTGTCCCAAAGATCTTCAATAAACCGGGTGTCAGGCTCTACGCTTTCCAGCGCCGTGCAGATTTGATCTTGCAAATTAAGCAGGTAGTTTTTTACTTGAGAGATGTTGTCAATATTCATGCGTGGGGGCGGTGTTGTGTTTTAAATGCCGGTAATTAAAAAATCCAGAGTCGCAATAATATCATCTCTCTGATTTGGTAAGCCGGTCAAAGCGTTATAATGATGCGCATATTCTGTGTGCATTTGAAGAATTTAACAATTAGAAAAAACAGGCAGTAGCGTATACTTTTTATTTAAACTGCTTTAAGAAAGCTACAAGATGAATCCATTAAATGATAAAAAACAGTTAACCACCATAAAATCAAGAGGCCTATAGATGTTAAAACCACAAACCATCAAATCAACGGGATTTATTCTGGCAACGCTTACAGCGCTATTCCTGGGCGGTATACAAGCTGTCTCAGCCCAAGAGAAAACCGGCCTGAATAGAACCGTTTTATTAGAAAAAAAGCTGGAGCTTTCCAGTCCGAATATCAATACCAAAATGATACGGGTCGCGTTTTCACCCGCATTTAAAACACCTTGGCATACCCATGAAGGACCGGGACCTCGTTATGTGGTTAAAGGTACATTAAAAGTCGTCGAGGGCGGCAAAGCCAATACCTACTCTGCCGGTGAAGTTTTTTGGGAAACAGGTGAGTTGATGTCGGTAGAAAACGTCGGTGACGATGCTGCTGAACTCATTATTTTTGAATTAGCGCCGGTCAAGTAAGTTATCCATTGATGAGTGGCGTTATCGAAAATCGGGCGCCATCATCTTTCTTCACAGTACCCGATTTAAATTGATGCGTATACATCTAGCCTATATCACTATTATTTTGCTTTGGGCGACGACACCGCTGGCTATCAAATGGAGTGGCGAAGGCCCCGGGTTTCTGTTCGGGGTAACCGGGCGAATGACGATTGGTACGGTGTGTATCTTATTGATGCTGGGCCTGTCCGGACAACGCCTGGCCCGGCATCGTAAAGCGCTACAGACTTACCTTGCCGTGGCCGTGCAAATTTACGGATCGATGCTGGTGGTTTATTGGGCGGCGCACTTATGTTCTGGGCATTAGCGGTTTATGGGTCATGTTCGGCTCGGCATTGCAATTGGGTCATGACGCAGTGCTGGGTATCATCGGCGTACTGGTGTCTACATTTTTGCAGGCTGTCAGTTCGGTTTGGGTCAAACGCATTGATGGAAAAATACCGGCGTTATCTCAGGTAGCGGGCGGCCTGTTGTTGTCTCTGCCGGCTTATCTGATTACCTGGGCAAAGTTTGACGGTCACTGGCCGACTGAAATTTCACTCATCAGTCTGGTGTCTATTATCTATCTTGGGATGATAGCTACAACGATTGGCTTTGTGCTTTATTACTATTTACTCATCCATCAGAGTGCTACCAAGGTTGCCCTGATTACTTTAGTTTCACCAGTCATGGCTTTGCTGTTGGGTCATGCCGTTAATCATGAACCGCTGACCGTTAAAGTGGCAACAGGCACACTCCTCATACTCGGCGCATTGCTGATGCATGAGTTTTCCGGTCGGTTAGCAGGTTCAAAGCAAGCTAAATTTCCCGATAATGCGCCGGATTAGGCGCATAATTTTTCAGCTTGATTTACAACCTGAAGTTTCCCAGTTTTTGAGTCCGCAACGTATAAAGGAAAACGTATTAAATTGGGGTTTGCCATAAACGACGCAAACCCTGCGTTAAATATCCACCCCGTATAAGTAGCGGAATTAGGGATTTTAAAAATCGGGAAACTTCAGTTTACAACCTCTCGCACATTGTAATGAGACAACTCGCATCGGCGGCTTTGGCTCTGAAAGCACGTTAGATTTTGCCCAATAAGACCAGGACCAGTAAGATAACCAGCACCAGTCCAAGCCCTCCGCTGGGTCCATAGCCCCATCCCCGGCTATGTGGCCACGCTGGAATGACTCCGATCAACATAAGAATTAAAATTATAAGTAAGATTGTGCCGGTTGACATGGTAGCTCTCCTGATAGATAAAAGTTTTAAATTGAAAATCAAAACGGCATGATTTTGACCCTGAGATCACTCCTTCGATGAAACGATAATGCGTTAGCCCGGATACTCTCGACAATCAAATACATGACTACGAAATAATTTAAAAACCGCGGTATTAACAAAATTCATAGTCCTGTCACAAGAGCCAATAAGGGTTCGATCATGATATTCATAAAAATATTCCTTAAGTAAAAAATAGTTTATCGTCAAGATCAAGTTTAGTCTGTACGGTATAGAACATATACCCTGAACGGTTGAATTTTCGGTTTTTCAACTCACCGCAGGGCACCCTACCTAAAAACCGAAAATATGACCGCTTAAAGTATAAGTCTGTTCGCTGTGCAATAGGCTTCCGTGTCTTTATAGCGACGGAACTGGAAAGCGCAGCCTTCCGTGTTATTCGAAAATCACTCCCCCACCTCTCCAGTCGTTCCCATCACCAGTTCCCGCCACGCGGCTTTTTGCGGCATCAGCGGCGGCATAGCCGCGAATTCGGGTTCAGTCGTCGGCCTTGCGATGAGTTGATCAGGATCACGGGTCACAACGCCGCCCTTGCGGAAGAATGCATTGTAGATGGCCCAGTTAGCGCGGTTGCGGGAACCGTCCCACGGAAAACGTTGCAGCATCGAAGGTAGCGTATAAAATCCGTCATAGGTGTTCAGGTAACCGCGGTAAAACTGATCGGCCGATAACCCGGCCGGTTTGAAGACGATGTGGGATTGATCGTATTTGTCCCAGTCGAAAGAGACGATCTGCTTGCGGCGCATCATTTCAAACCAGTTGATGGTGCCCGGATAGGGCGTCAATAGCGAATAGCCGCACATGTCGAACTTGGCATCAATATTGAATTTCAAGGTTTCATCGAACACAGTCGGTTCGTCGCCTTCAAAGCCGAACATGAACAGGCCGAGCACCATGATGCCGTATCGGTGCAGTTTTTCGACCAGTTCGTGATAGGATTCAGGATCGTTCTGACACTTATGCACATTACGCAGGGTTTGCTTCGAGATCGACTCGAAGCCGATGGACAGCATGAAACAGCCGCTTTCCGCCGCCAATTCCAATAAGCGCTCATCGTTGGCGTCACGACTGTTTACTGCCGCCTGCCATTTCAACCCCCGTCCCTTGAATGCTTTCATGACCTCCATAGCCCGACTCGGCGTACCGAAAAAATCGGCGTCGTTGAGCAGGATCACCCGCTCTTCGATATGTTCGATCTCGGCAATGAGGTCTTCGATGGGCCGGTAGCGAAAGCGCAGGCCATACATCGTCGGTTCGGCGCAAAAGGTGCAGCCGTGATGGCAGCCGCGGGAGGTCTGGACGAACCCTTTGTTGATGTAGCGATTGCTCTTCAGCAGTCCTTGCCGCGGTTTCGGCATGCCGATCATCGAATGCAGGTTTTCGGCCTTATAAATGCCATTTAACCGACCTTGGTGCAAATCGTCGAGAACTTTGTCCATGATCAGCTCGGCTTCTCCGACCACTACCGCGTCGGCATGTTTGAGCGCTTCCTGCGGCAGGTAGCTGACATGTACGCCGCCCATGATGACAGGAATACCGCGAGCCCGGAACGTATCGGCGATCTCGTAACCCCGATTCACATAGGAAGTCATTGATGAAATGCCCACCATATCGACATTCAGATCGAAATCAATAGGCTCGATGTTCTCGTCGGTCAGAATGATTTCGTACTCGTCTTCAGGAATCAGTGCAGCTATGGCTAAAAGTCCTGCGACCGGAGAATAAAGCGCCTTACCGAAGAATAAGGGGCGGGTCGCAAAGGTATCGGCCTTCGGGTTGATTAGATGGATACGGCGGGTTCTAGCCATGTGAATATCTCGCAGTTATAAGGAGAGCAACATTCCGGTTGTGCTTATCATCGTTCTGAAAGAGAACGTAGTCTCACCTTGAGTTAACGGTTAGATCAGAGACGGTTCCGTAAACGCTGGGAGGCCGAATCGGATATCAATTTAACGGCAACATCAAGTGGTGTCGGTACGCTAACGCACATAAAGTCAATGTCGATGATTAGGTATAGATTTCGCTAAGTTGGATTCAGTCCGCCCCTACGGCAGCTCGGGAATATCAAATTCAACTGATTTTTTTAGGTTTATCCAACCGATCCCGATCAGTAATTTGAAGCTAAACGCTCTCTGTGCTATAAAATACAAAAAGTATTTTTACCCTGTATCTTCGGATTTTCCACCAGGCCTAAACCTCATTGGTGGAGCCATTCAATCTTGATCCACAAATATGGATATAATTTATGACTGATCTACATAGCCCTCGACAAAACCATCTCCTCAGTTCCCTGCCCTCAAATGAATATGAGCGTCTTTCCCTCCATCTGGAACTGGTCCAGATGCCGCTCGGTAAAGTCCTTTACGAATCGGGGGACGAGTTGTCTCACGCCTATTTCTCCACAACCAGCATCGTATCGCTGCTTTACGTCATGGAGAATGGCGCGTCGGCCGAGATCGCCGTGGTCGGTAACGATGGCATCATTGGCGTCGCGCTTTTTATGGGAGGAGGAACTATGCCTAATCGTGCCGTTGTGCAGAGCGCAGGCTACGCTTACCGGCTGCGGGCGAATCTACTTATGCAGGAATTCGACCGCTTTGGAGGGCGTCGTTGCGGAACGCTACACCATTTATTGCTACGCTATACTCAGGCATTGATTACCCAGATGGCACAAACGGCAGTCTGCAACCGGCATCACTCCGTGGACCAACAACTCTGTCGCTGGCTGCTGCTAAGCATCGACCGACTCTCTTCAAACGAATTGACTATGACTCAGGAATTAATCGCCAATATGCTCGGCGTGCGCCGCGAAGGCGTCACGGAGGCCGCCGGAAAATTGCAGCGAGCGGGATTGATTGATTACAGCCGTGGCCATATCACGGTGCTGGATCGACCGGGATTGGAAGCACGGGTCTGCGAGTGTTATCAAGTAGTCAAAACAGAATTCGATCGCTTACTCCTCATTCCCCGGCACGTTCCATTGACAGCAAACATTCCCGCCCCGGCAGAACCCGCCGTCAATGAAGAACGTATCCGAGGAATATCACCGACATGCTCAAAGGAAGGTGAAATACCGACCTAGTCTCCCTGCTCTTGAGGCCAAGTGAACGACAGTGCAGTTTGCTGTTTGACCATTATCTTTTTATGGATTACCTGACCGTCTCGATCTGCGCTAACGATATAACGGCCAGGCTTGAGTTTGGCGAATAGCATAGGGCCATCAGACACAGATTCCATGAGCGTATTGCCTCGTGAATCCGCGATACGAACCTTCACGTCACTGAGATATTCCCCTGTATCCTTTACCGAAAATAGCAGACTCAAATTGTATTCAGCCCGCATGGCTTGCATTGCATTCCGTTCATTCTCCCCTACTCCACCGGTGACAAACATAACCTCACCTTGGGTTTGCGGCTTGATAATAAACTCTTCCGCACCTACAGAGAAACTGATCAGCATGCAGAGAAAAATAAGCGCTAAATATAACCGTTTCATAAAAATTGCTCCTTGTGAGTCGTAAAGAATAACGACAACGCATATAGCATACAAGATCTGTCACTCCTGCCTATCCGCTATCGCTCCTACTGGTATTTAGATTTTTGGAAGCATTAAGACTCTCAGAAAAGCTGGAGAGCCTTGGCCGTTCTTTCACACAATTACACATCTAATTGTATTTATGCAACCCTTTAATTCATAGGCATCTATACAACTTTTTTGCATTATAAATACAATGGGTTGCAAGTCGACCTAGCTCCCTCTCCTGTTGGACGACTTGCAAGGATGCAGGAGGTACGACTCCACGGATGGAGGAGGTAGAGCAATGCATGGAGCAATTGCCGAGAGGGTTGGGGAGAGAAGAATAAAAACAACCCTTTATATCCCCCTCATCCCAACCTTCTCCCTCAAGGGAGAAGGGGCAGGACTTGTGTAGATACCTATGCCTTTAATTTTAGGGACGGCTATAGCAATAGCCGTATTCAACAATGCAACAATAATAATTGATAAAAATATATTAAATTTTATCCGGTAAAACATTAACAACCAGATTGTTTTCAACCGATTTCACATGCTTCTGACTACTGACCACTTCCATCGCTCTGCCAATGCTTTGCTCGGAATCCACTGTGCCGCTCAACTTCACTACGCCTTTGACTGTGGTCACCTCAATATGGGATGCGTTAAGCAAAGGGTCATTTAAAATTGCCGCCTTAACTTGAGCGGTAATTACCGAGTCGTCGACATACTCTTCAGCTGTTTGGGTTTTATCGGCGACCGATTCCTTTGCGGCTTCAATTTCTTTTTCAGCCTGATCTTTTACTTGATCAATTTTTTGCTCAGCATTTTCAGCCGCACGGTCGATTTTCGCCCCGGCCTTTTCTGCTGTTCCTTCTTGTTCGCAACCCGTCAGTCCGAAAACAGCGGCTAAACAGGTAATTACAAGAACTTTATGGGCTAAAATCTTTTGCCGGCACTCATTGGTTGTTTTCATAGGTTATTCCTTAAAATGTGGTATTTTTTAAAAATGCGCAAGTGGCAGAGCGGTACTCCCGTTAGAGAAAAACGTCGGCGAAAAAACACCTCTCTTTAGGCCAAGCGCAGTGAGCTGAAAACTCATACGAATTTTAACGACAAGATCAAGCGCGGTCTGTACGGTACCGTACGTAAGCGCTTAAGGAGTTACTACCTGGGGACCGGTTTCAACATTCAAAAGCCGGCGGGTTGACATAAAAAACCCGCCTTGAAAGCGGGTTTAGTATTTACAGCAGTCAGGAAAATCCCGGCCTGTTTTTCGGCCTTAAAACGTTATCAATATTCGATCCAGATCAACTCGACACGACGGTTTTCAGATTTGCCTGCTTCCGTGCTGTTATCGGCAATAGGTTGAGTTTCACCGTAGCCTTTGGCATTCAATCTGTTGCTGACGCCTTTCGTTTTAAGGTAATTAACAACCGATTGCGCACGCCGTTGCGATAATTTCATGTTATAGCTATCGCTGCCTTCGCTGCTGGCGTGACCC
>JAURZV010000053.1 GCA_030653175.1 Methylobacter sp. | reverse complement strand
GGCCCGGTTTGTTTGTTAGCATCGAGGTGGTCGAAAAGGCCGCCACCGTGCCGGTAACAGTAGCGCTCGAAGCCATACAAAGCTGGCACGATGCCGATGCGGTGTTTGTTCAGGATGGCGATCAATTTGAAGTGCGTCCGTTGCAATTGGGACGGCGGGATGCAAACCGGGCTGAGGTTCTACAGGGGCTTAGCGGCGGAGACCATTATGCGGCGGCCAACAGTTTCGTGTTGAAAGCGGAATTGGGTAAGGCCGGCGCAACTCACGATCATTAGGAGGCATCATGTTCGAACGAATTCTGAAATTATCCATTCAAAGCCGCTGGTTCATTATGCTTGCCACTATAGCGGTGGCAG
This sequence comes from Methylobacter sp., assembly GCA_030653175.1. Classification (GTDB taxonomy): domain Bacteria; phylum Pseudomonadota; class Gammaproteobacteria; order Methylococcales; family Methylomonadaceae; genus Methylobacter_A. The sequence goes on along the minus strand of JAURZV010000053.1, from coordinate 1,696 downwards.
CGCTGGGGATTTACAATTTCCAGCGCCTGCCGATCGATGCAGTACCGGATATTACCAATGTTCAGGTGCAAATCAACACAGCAGCGCCCGGCTATTCACCGCTGGAGGCGGAGCAGCGCGTTACGTTTCCGATTGAAACGGTCATGGCTGGGCTTCCGAGCCTGGAACAGACGCGGTCGCTGTCCCGGTACGGTCTGTCACAAGTCACTGTTATCTTTAAAGACGGAACCGACATTTATTTTGCCCGGCAACTGGTCAGTCAGCGCATCCAGGAGGCGAAAAGCCAACTGCCGCCGGGATTAGAGCCGGCCATGGGGCCGATAGCCACAGGTCTCGGCGAGATTTTTATGTGGACGGTGACGGCCGGGGCCGATGCGCGCAAAGCCGACGGCAGCCCCTACGATGAGACCGATCTGCGCACACTGGAGGATTGGGTGGTGCGTCCGCAGATGCGCACGGTGCCCGGCGTCACCGATGTCAACAGCATAGGCGGTTATGTCAAGCAATACCACGTCACGCCCGATCCTGCAAAATTGATCGCTTACGGACTGAGCCTGCGCGATGTAGTCACCGCGTTGACCCGTAATAATGACAATGTCGGCGCCGGTTACATCGAACATCACGGTGAACAATACCTGATTCGGGTGCCCGGCCAAGTAAAAAACCTTGAGGAAATCGGGCGCATTATCGTCGGCAATCACCAGGGGACGCCAATCTTCATCCGGGATGTGGCCGAGGTCTTGATCGGCAAGGAACTGCGCACCGGCGCCGCCACCGAAAATGGCCATGAAACCGTGCTTGGTACGGTGTTTATGCTGGTGGGCGAAAACAGCCGCACGGTTTCGCAACTGGCAAGTGACAAACTGGAGGTCATCAACCGCAGTTTGCCGGACGGCGTCAAGGCCACGCCGGTCTATGACCGGCGCATTCTGGTCGATAAAACCATCGCCACGGTCAAAAAAAATCTGTTGGAAGGCGCCATTCTGGTCATTGCCGTGTTGTTTCTGTTTCTGGGCAATCTGCGCGCCGCTTTGATTACCGCGCTGGTGATTCCGCTGGCAATGCTGTTTACGTTCACCGGCATGGTCACGCAAGGCGTGAGCGCCAATCTGATGAGTCTCGGCGCACTGGATTTCGGAATTATTGTCGATGGTGCTGTGGTCATCGTGGAAAACTGTGTCCGCAGCCTGGCGATCGAACAACAACGCCGACAGCGGCCGTTGTCATTGACCGAGCGGCTGGATACGGTGTTCGGTGCCGCCCAGGAGGTGAGGCGGACGTTACTGTTCGGTCAGATTATTATTATGACGGTGTATTTGCCGATATTCACATTGTCCGGCGTCGAAGGCAAAATGTTTCACCCGATGGCGTTTACCGTTGTGACCGCCTTGTTGGGCGCCATGCTGCTTTCCATCACCTTTATCCCGGCCGCGCTCGCGCTCTTTATCGGCGAACGGGTGAGCGAAAAGGAAAATCCGTTGATGCGTTTCGCACATAAAATATACCAGCCTCTGTTGGACCGGGCATTGGCAAATGTTCCGGTGGTTTTGACGGGCGCTGCGGTACTGGTTGTCCTGAGTTTGCTGTTGTCCACGCGCATGGGATCGGAATTCATTCCCACGCTGGATGAAGGCGATATCGCCCTGCATGCCTTGCGCATTCCGGGAACCAGTTTATCGCAGGCGGTTGAAATGCA
>JAURZV010000049.1 GCA_030653175.1 Methylobacter sp. | reverse complement strand
AGAAATTACATTAACCTAATATATTGATTTTAAATGATATTAATTTCTTATTGTTTTTCATTAGAAAAATAATTATTAAATTATTTCAATGGCTTACTAATTTTTGTAAGCTATAATCCGACAGCCTCCTAGTTATGAGCGAATACGGTTATTGCTTACGAACCGACGCAAGAATCAAATCTTGATTTAATACGATCAGCATCTTCCCGGATGTGTTGCTTTCAGGGATGTTGACCAATGATTTTACGTAACCACCATCGCCACGCAATAATTCATTAACCGGCTGAACTTGCGACTTTTCAAAGCTGGGAATTGCATCAAGCCCATCAACCAATAGGCCAATCGGGCCTACTTGGGTCCGTACTACAATGATTGCACCGGCGGTTTTTTCCGGTTGATCAAAATCAACAGTTTTATTGGTCAGAATCCTGCCGTCAATGACGATAATCGGGATTTTTTCGTTGATTCCATCGGGGCTGTTATCGCAATACATGACGCTGCCGACAATATAGGATTTTACGCCGGGCAGGCTGTTGATCAGTGTAACGTCCATGGCTTCGAGTACGTCGGCGGCAAGAAAGGCGTAGACCTCCGAACCTATATAAAACGTTGCCAGATCGACGACGTCACCGGTTATCGGCTCTTGCGGATAAGCGATTGCTACACGTTGTTCGGAACCGCTAGATTCGGCCTTCTCGCCGATTGGAATAAACACGAAGGCCGCCACGTCATTATGGTAGTCCCCTGTGGTTTTAAACTCGCGGTATCCGCGTGACGAGTAACAGCCGACGGCATAATACTTTTTGTTATAGAGCACGATTTTGGATTTTCCTGTGCCTTCTTGCAACTCAAAAAATTCAGGGTCTATCCACAGAACTTCACCGTTTTTGTAATTGGAACCTTCGGTCGATGCAATGATGCGACCGCTGGGTCGCTCCACAAACAGCCCGAAAGCGCCGGGTTTGTCGGGCAGGCAATCCTCAAGCATGTGTTTGAATTCGGGCGTGGAGTCAAAAACGATGCCGATGCCGCCGACCACTTTGTTCAGGTCATCAATATGACGGATCGCGGCATTGTAAACATAGGTTGGGTTGCCCTCGTACAGCCAGGATTCTTCAAACATCGATACCCGGTATTCCTGCGGCGAACGCAAGGAAAAAGTCTCCTGCGCGTAGGCGGCGTTCACCTGTCTGCCTACAGCGTCCACGGGGTCGTTATGCAGATTGGACTCGGCCACGATGGTCCCCTTTATGTCATAGATAAAAAGGCGGGTGTAGACTGTGTAAAGCTTGTTGATGTAGATCAGAATATCGGTGATTTTCGCTTTATCGTCGGCGTTTAAACGGCCTTCGGATAGAATGCGCCGGATTTCCGAAGTCAGTGCCCACCATCGGCAATCATTGCTGCGCTCATACAGATTGCGATCCATAATATCAATCATCAGCCGCGCGATGGATTCGGCATTACGGAGTTCGGAGGTAATCATCGTGGTATGCAGCTTGCTGCTGGAATCGGCAAGCGCCTGAGCCGTGCGCGCACCCATCGAGCGAAGTTGTCTTAGAATTGCCTTGAGCGATAAAAGGTTGCCGTGTTCGTTAGTCGCCATGACCTGACCATTCCAGATAACGCGGTGCAGGAACATATTGATGCCGTCGGCCGCACCGGCAATGATGCCGGACAGCTCGGGAGACAGCGAGTCGCCATGCCGAAGAATTTCGGCATTAATTTCCTTGTCGGACGCAGAAGAACCGAATGCCGACTGCAATGGAATCATGGCGTGTCCGTACCATTCTTGTCCGGCATAACCTTGATAGGGACGGCCTCTGTGCGTTACCGACAGATAATCGCGCCCGGCAAAGCCGATCACACCGTAGTGATCTCCTTCAGGAACCGCTTCAATGAAGCGGCCAATCGGTACATGGTCCTGGTCACTTGTGGCAATCACAGCCGAATCGGCATTCAGCAGCAACATGACGGCTTTGTCGCCTTTCTTTTGCAGGCTGCGAAATATGCCCTCCATCTCGTTATCAAAACGGAATGATAAGCACAAAACGCCAATCACTGAGTCATCGACCGGATCGACGATACGTTTTGAATAAATGAGGGTCCGGTCTATGCCGGGTCGGAGACTGGTTTTTCCAAAGGTTTCAACATAGTCCTCCGTTGAGTGCAACGTCTGGCGGATAATCGGGTCGGAAATGCTTCGAGCGACTGTGGGCGTGTTGCGGTCAAGCCTTGTGAGTATGCGGCTGTCGGTATCCAGAATGATAATGTCGTCGTATACGGTGTATTTTGAACCATACTCGTCAAGGAGTTGGTTAATCGTATCTATATCTGTCGCTTCGCCTTTTACGGAGGCCTTCACAAAATTGCATATATCGGCATTGGTCGCCAGAAATCCTATGTCTGCGGTGCGCTCATACAGGTTGCGCACCAGAATGTCTATCGAAACTTGCGCTTTGGATTCAAGCTCAAGACAGGTTTTTTTAATTTCTTCAGAAACCAGCTGGCTGGTCAGTTTGCTTTCAAGATCGCCGAAACCTTTTTTTGTGGCTTCCATTGCCGGCAGTATGGTTGCGGCTTCTGTGGGGCAACTGATTTCCGCAATGGCGGAAATCAGTCCCCAGGTTCCATTCAAGTCGCGGAGAATTTCCTTGCACTGGGTAACGCTCCGAATATAGGGGGAGAAGGTTTCAAAACGTTCAGCTTCTGACAGCATGTAATTTATCCTTGGTTGTGCGTTAAAAAATGAGACAAGACATTAATGACAAAAGGTAAGATGCACGATGGATTAAGCAATATCTACGCCACACTACCTGCTGCTACGTGTATATAAGGTTTGAGGCGATGTTGTTAAGGATGCTATCTTGGGGTGTGCACCAAAATAGGGCGTTAAAGGGGAGGGTAATTACTAATGTTGTGCGGGTGTCGGGGAGTGAATAGAGGGATGTCTTGAGTTGTTAGCGGGTTTTGATAGTCCATTTATGGCGAACGATAGGCTTTTTTCGTTAGTCCTGCTATCTGTAACGTTTTCCAGAAAATTACGCACCTTGGTAATAAAAAGATTGAGCGCATTTGTCGCGTTCCCACGCGTTGCGTGGGAACGCAGTCAAGTCGCGGTCAACGCGCCGAAATGCAGAGTTATATTAACGTAGGACGCAGCGCGTCCTATACCGCATTCCCACGCAGCGCGTGGGAACGAGGACATCGCTACCAGGGCTGGTACCGGCATTTCGGCGTTTGGTCACTATTATTATCCTGGTTGCCCGTGAGTGGAGATGCTTTAACGTTTATTGCGGGTATTATGAAGGTACCTCTTTGGATATTTCTGATTTTGGTAGGAGTAGGCAAAGGCTTGCGTTACGCAGTCATCATCTTATTATCAGGTCAGGTTTTATGATGTCTACGAATCCGGCTTTTATATGACCGTGATTTAATATCAAGGAAGGTTATTCGACATCGGTTAACAATGATAGAATCAATCGCCTCTACATCCCTATTTAGGTGAAAGCCATGCTTTATATCGAACCAAACCAGCCAGACAGTAAAGTTAACTTTAAATCCCGTTATCAAAATTTTATCGGCGGCAGTTGGGTCGATCCGGTCAAGGGACAGTATTTTGAAAACTCAAGCCCGATTAACGGCAAGGTTTTTTGTGAAATACCCCGTTCCAGCGCCGAAGATATTGAGCTGGCGTTGGATGCGGCTCATGCTGTCAGAGCGGCTTGGGGAGAAACCTCGGTTACAGAACGATCCAATATTTTATTAAAAATAGCCGATCGCATTGAAGCAAGCCTTGAAACACTGGCGGTTGCAGAAACCTGGGATAACGGCAAAGCGGTACGCGAAACGCTGGCCGCAGACATACCGCTGTGCGTCGATCATTTCCGCTACTTTGCCGGATGCATTCGCGCTCAGGAAGGTTCAATCGGCGAAATCGACAAAAATACCGTCGCTTACCATTTCCACGAACCGCTGGGCGTAGTGGCGCAGATTATTCCGTGGAATTTTCCGTTGCTGATGGCCTGCTGGAAATTAGCCCCGGCCTTGGCCGCAGGAAATTGTGTGATCATGAAACCGGCCGAACAAACCCCGGCGTCTATTTTGGTGATGATGGAATTAATCGGCGATTTGTTGCCCGCCGGCGTGATTAATATTGTTAACGGTTATGGCGCGGAAGCAGGGCAAGCGCTGGCGACCAGCACACGGATTGCAAAAATCGCCTTTACCGGCTCGACCCCTGTCGGCTCGCATATTCTTAAATGCGCTGCAGAAAACATCATTCCATCAACCGTTGAGTTGGGCGGAAAATCGCCGAATATCTTTTTTGCCGATGTCTTGGATCAAGAAGATGATTTTGTCAGCAAATGTATCGAAGGCGCGGTGCTGGCATTTTTCAATCAAGGTGAGGTCTGTACCTGTCCTTCACGCTTGTTGGTGCAGGAATCCATCTATGATGAATTTATCGCGAAAGTCATTGCGCGCGCCAAGCAGATTAAACGCGGCAACCCGTTGGATACCGAAACGATGGTGGGCGCACAAGCTTCCAAGCAACAATTTGACAAGATTCTGGGTTACTTACAAATTGGTAAAGATGAAGGCGCTGAAGTTTTAATCGGTGGTAAGGCCGAGTCTTTAGGCGGTGGATTCTCTGAAGGCTATTATATTGAACCGACGATTATGAAAGGCGGCAATAAAATGCGTATTTTTCAGGAGGAAATTTTCGGCCCTGTCATATCGGTAACTACATTTAAAGATGAGGCCGAAGCGTTAGAGATTGCCAACGACACTCAGTTCGGTCTGGGCGCGGGTGTCTGGACTCGCGACATGAACCGCGCCTACCGTATGGGCCGCGGCATTCAGGCGGGTCGGGTGTGGGTTAACTGTTATCACCATTATCCGGCTCATGCGGCTTTCGGCGGCTATAAGAAATCGGGCGTGGGTCGTGAAAACCATAAGATGATGTTAAATCATTATCAGCAAACTAAAAATATGCTGGTCAGCTACGATATCAATCCGTTGGGTTTTTTCTAGGCTCAATAAGTAGGTGTTCATAAGTTTCTTAACATTATTGGTATTAATGGGAGCGGCTTTAGCCGCGATAATCGCGGCTAAAGCCGCTCCCACAAATGTTAGAAAACTTTTGCTCAACTACTTAGCGCCGCGGTTTTTGGATGATGAACACAGCCAAACGCGTTAAATTTTCTTGTTTTCAGCCTTTTATAATTTTTAGTTAAGATAACTTTGCTCTAATAATTTACGTCAGTTTTGTAATGAGGAGATGACAATGTTAAACGAACTTAAAGCTTCAACTACTTTACTTCAATCCTATCTAACCTGGCTTATAAATATGTCATCAGGAGGAGGGGCAGCATATATCCTGTTCATGTTTTTTACTCTCTTTTTGACGGTTGAATTTTGCTCTCCCAGAGAAAAAATTCTTCCAAAACAGTTACGGCAGTCCTATCGGGCGAACATTGAGCTGTTTATTTTTAACAGTGTCGTTATGTCGTTATTATCGGTTCCATCATTGCTGATTCTGGCCGAAAAATTCTCTGACAAAGGGCTGCTCAACTATATTCCGAATCCGATATGGAAAGCCGTCCTTTCGTTTTTAGCAATCGATTTGCTGCTGTATTTCTTGCATAAAGCCAGTCACAGCTTCGGTTGCTTGTGGATGTTTCACAAGGTACACCACAATGATCCTTATTTGAATGTTTCAACGGCATTCCGGATACATTTCCTGGAAATAGGAATCATCAGCCTCATGAAGGCGATGTTGGTTGTTATTTTAGGTATAGAAGGGACATTGTTGCTTGTGAATGAGGCGATAATTATCTTTTTCACCATGCTGCATCACACTAATATTTCATTTCGGGGTGAACGATTTCTTGGCCGGGTAATTATTACTCCGTATTTGCACCGTGTTCACCATTCAGCCCGGCGTGACGAGCATGACTGTAATTACGGCGCGGTTTTGTCAATATGGGATCGCTTGTTCGGCACTTTGGCAGAGCTGAAGCCTGCGGAAATAGGTGTCAAGGGAAGCACAGCACAAGATCTTATAAGTCTGGTAAAGTGCGGTTTTACAATGACGGACAGCTCATCCGCTCTGCCTGTCAGCCTTGAGGTAATGATCGCTGAAGCAGCCTATTACAAAGCTGAAAAACGCGGCTTTCATCCAGGCAATGAGCTTAGAGATTGGCTGGAAGCAAAAAGTGAAATTATCAGATCGGTTTATGGTGAAAAACGGCTTAAAAATAAGCTAATACGGACATGGCGCGGATTGATTGGGATCATGAACAATGTGCTAAATGGCAAAAACCAGAAATATCCGTTGTTTCGGAATCAGATTAACTGAGAAATACGGGAGGTGGAACTCTTGTTTATTCTAAGTAGCTTGAACATTTTTAAGGGCGAATTCCATTCGCCTTTGGGCGGATAAATCCGTCCCTACGCTGTGCAGTGATTGAGTCTATAACAGCTTCTAAAGGAGAGCTTATTTCGTGCTTGTTCCTTAGCGTTCGAGTGATGAATTCCCCCATAATTCCTTTAGACGCTGAGCTCTGCCACAGGTGTAGTGGTAATACCTATAACGTACCGGATTTTTTCGGTAGTAATGTTGGTGATATTCCTCGGCGGGATAGAATGCAGAGGCGGCAGTGATTTTGGTGACGATCGGTTCCTTGAAGGGCTTGGACAATTCCAGATCAGCCTTCGATTGTTCGGACAGGCGCTGCTGCTCCTCGTCATGGTAAAAAATCTCCGCACGATACTCGGGGCCGACGTCGCAGAATTGGCGATCAGTCACAGTAGGGTCAACGTTGTGCCAAAAGACTTCCAGCAATTGGGTATAACCGGTTTTAGTGGGATCGTAGAACACCTGTATGGCTTCGGCGTGACCGGTTCCACCTGACGAGACTTCTTCATAATTTGGATTCTCGGCATGTCCGCCTGTGTAGCCGGCAATGACCTCAACTACTCCTGGTAGGTTATCAAAGGCCGACACCATACACCAGAAACACCCGCCGGCGAAAGTTGCCTTGCTCAAGTCAGTTCTGTCTGTAGCTGCAACTGTAGTTCCCATCCCTAACCCCAAAATGCCAAGCAGCATTAATCCGGGTAAAAGGCTGAATCTTTTCATTACGTATTTAATTTTATTGAGCATTTGGCGATATTATCAACAATACAGGTATACAAGTAATCAGTCCGGCTTCGAAATGTTAGCGTGTCGTTCGCGAATGATACATCCGTTCCTTAGCACACCTGCTGCTTATGCCGCCACACATTCATAATGTTTGACTTGAGTAGAAACACTCACTTTGCGGATATAAAAATAATATATTGTTTTTTTAGCCTTGGCGACGTTTAGTGCGGGATGTTTTAGCCAAAACGGTCATATAAAAATTATTGGTTTTTTGTAGGTAGCTTTAAAAATTAAATTATAATCAAAAAGAATATATACAGCTAACCAATACAGGGGGAAGTCAATGGAAAGAAAAGAAGCGATGGACTTTATGATTAAGTTACTCAAACTTATGTTACATAAAGAAGGATCTGATTTATTTATTACCGCCGGTTTTCCACCTGCAATAAAAGTCAAAGGCAAGATGTCGCCGGTTTCACAACAGGCATTATCGGCTAACGACTCCAAGGCTCTGACGCAGTGCATCATGAATGATAAGCAGCTCAAGGAATTTGAAGAAACGCAAGAATGTAATTTTGCCATTTCGCCTGCCGGGCTATCCCGGTTCCGGGTCAATGCCTATGTTCAGCAAGGCTGCCAAGGCTTGGTTATCCGGGTAATCGCCGCAGAAATACCCAATTTCGATAAACTGGGTCTGCCATCTGTTTTAAAAGACGTGATGATGAACAAAAACGGCCTGGTTATCATGGTCGGCGGCACCGGTTCAGGTAAATCAACGTCTATGGCGGCAATGATCGACCATCGTAATGAGAACAGTTATGGGCATATCATCACTCTGGAAGATCCGATCGAATATGTTCATGCCCATAAAAATTGCGTCATGATGCAAAGAGAAGTCGGCGTCGATACCAAGAGCTGGGAAGCCGGATTACATAATACCTTGCGGCAGGCTCCCGACGTTATTGTGCTGGGAGAAATTCGCAGCGCCGAGATTATGAATTACGGGCTGGAATTTTCCCAAACCGGCCATTTGGCGCTGGCTACTTTGCATGCAAACAATGCCAATCAGGCTATCGACCGGATCTTGGGTTTCTTTCCGATGGAGGCTCAGACGAAATTGATGCAGGATATTTCGGTCAATTTACGCGCCATTATTTCCCAGCGTCTGGTTAAAACCGTTGATGGCGGACGTTGTGCGGCCATTGAGATTTTATTAAATACACCGTTGATTTCGGATTATATCGCCAAAGGCGAGTCTTCAAGCATCAAGCCGTTGATGGCCAAATCCCGTGAATTGGGTATGCAAACCTTTGACCAAGCCTTATTGGAGCTTTATCAGGCGGGCAGAATAGATTATGAAGAAGCCTTAAGAAATGCCGACTCTCAAAATGAGTTGCGTTTGCAGATCAAGTTGGCATCCGGCGAAGACCGGTCGATCGGCGGGCTTTCGTTACAATCGAAAGATGAAGAATAGAATTCCATTGCGAAAAGCATCCTCTCGATTCGGATGAGACGGGGCGGGGCGGTGCTTTTACGGGTTTCTCGTGGATTAATACAGCAGATTTTTTAACTCTTCCCATCACACCCAACCAGATACTGACATGACCCTGACACCTTATTTGAAATTAATGCTGGAAAAAAATGCCGATAGCTTGTCTTTAAAAGCGGGTTCTCCGGCACTCTTGGGATTAGCCGGGGAAGAGTATCCCTTAGGAAAAAATGAGCTAAATTCAAATATCATCAAGGAAATCACTTTTAGCCTGATTAATGACACTCAGAAGCAGGAATTAGTCCGGAATAAAGCGCTAAAATTCAATTGCACTGCGCCCGACGGCGAGAAATTTATGGCTAGTGCCAAGGTCGAGGATAACGGCTTGGTGCTGTTTATTGTTCCTGACTCAGCGCCGGCAAAAGCCGAAGCTAATGAGCCGGAAGCGGAAAGTTATCAGGTTCTGGGAGCCGCGCCGGAAGATGACTTAAACATTCTGCCGTACCTGATGAAAATGGCTAAATTGAATGCCTCGGATTTGTTTTTAACGGTCGGTTCGCCGGTTAAGGCCAAAATTTATGGTCGTGCCGTGGCGCTGGATGATTTTCTGCTGACACCCGAGTTAACCAAATCTGGCGCTTTCGGGATTATGACCCAGGAACAAATCGACGAGTTTTTAGTCACCAGGGATTTGGATTTTGCGATCAGTCTGCCGGATGGCAGTGCGCGTTTTCGCGCCAATGCCTTTTTTCAGCGCAAAACCGTAGGTCTGGTTATGCGGCTGATCCCCTCGGCAATCCCGACCGGCAAGGATTTAGGCACGCCGGATATATTAATGGAATTAATCATGGCCAAACGGGGGCTGTTATTAATGGTAGGCGGCACCGGCTCGGGCAAATCGACCACGCTGGCGGCCATGATCAACCACCGCAACGCCAATTCAGCCGGCCATATTTTGACCATTGAAGACCCGGTCGAGTTCTCCCACCCGAACCTGAAATCAATCGTCAATCAGCGCGAAGTCGGCGTAGATACAGACTCGTATGCCAGAGCGCTAAAAGCCTGTTTACGGGAAGCGCCCGACGTCATCTTGATCGGCGAGATTCGGGACCGGGAAACCATGTCGGCCGCTTTGGAGTTGGCCAATACCGGTCACTTATGTATCTCGACCATGCACGCAAACAATGCCAATCAGGCCATGGAGCGGGTTGTGAACATGTTCCCCCATGAACATCATGCACAATTGTTTATGGATCTTGCCACCAATTTAAATGCCGTTATTTCCCAGCGCTTGATTCCCGATATTGCAGGGAAGCGCTGTGCGGCCATTGAAGTGATGATCAGCACTCCTCATATAGCGAACCTGATTTTAAAAGGGGAGTTGAACGAAATTAAAACAGCCATGACATCGAGCGGCAGCAAAGGCATGAAGACATTTGACGACGCCTTGTTCGGACTGTACAAAGATGGAAAAATCAGCTTGGAAGAAGCGCTGAAAAATGCCGATTCCAGCAACGATCTGGAAGCTAAAATTAATTTCGGTTGATTTGTAACTGTTCCACAGATGCCAAAAGTAGGCGCCTCTAGGCGATACGGATTGGACGGGTTTAAGCGGATTTTTAAAAAAAGCCTCTGGGTTCCCAAGCTGGAACTTGGGAACCAGCGCAATAGCTGGAGTGCAGGCTTCGCCTGCAAGCGCAAGCAAAGCTTGCACTCCAGCTGCATAAAGCCGTCATTAATATGTAACGATGGACATAGGCTTGCACCTGAGCGTGGGAACGATATGGTTGATTGATTGAAAGCCAAATTGGAAGATAAGCCGGTATAATAGATAAATTTTTCCAATTTTTGAGTGATATGAGTAAACAAAGAAAAGCAGTGGCGTTAATTTCCGGCGGACTGGATTCAATGCTGGCGGCGAAAACCATCATGGAACAGGGCGTTCATGTCGAAGGCATCAACTTCTTTACCGGTTTTTGCGTGGAAGGCCACACCCATGCCATTAGGGCCAATGACAAGGCCAAGCCTAAACGCAACAATTCCTTATGGGTCGCCGAACAGCTGGGCATGAAGCTGCACATCGTCGATGTGATCGAAGAATACAAAGACGTCCTGATCAACCCCAAACACGGCTACGGCGCGCACATGAATCCGTGCCTGGACTGCAAGATTTTCATGGTGAACAAGGCCAAGCAATGGCTGGTGGAAAACGATTTCGACTTTATCATCACCGGCGAAGTGATCGGCCAAAGGCCGATGTCGCAACGCAAAGCGACGATGCCGATAGTGTCCAGAGAGTCGGGCGCCGATGATTTATTATTGCGGCCCTTGTGCGCCAAGAACCTGCCTGCAACCCTGCCGGAACGGGAAGGCTGGGTCGATCGGGAAAAACTGCATGATTTTAGCGGACGCTCACGCAAGCCGCAGATGGCGATGGCCGAGCAATTCGGCTTTGATGAATATGCCCAGCCTGCGGGCGGTTGCTGTTTTCTGACCGATGCCAGCTATTCGTCAAAACTGGTTGATCTATGGAAAGCGCGCGACGGCGATAAGCAATATGATTTGGATGATGTGATGTTGCTGAAAGTCGGCAGGCACATCAGGCCGGGACAAAACTTTAAAGTCATCGTGGCCCGAGAAGAAGGTGAAGGCCGTTTTATGCAGGGTTACAAAAAAGAATTTATCACTATGCATTGCGCCGGCCATGCGGGTCCCTTGGTGCTGGTGGACGGCTCGCCTTCCGCTGAGGATTTGTTCCTGGCGGCAAGAATTACCGCCCGCTACGGACAGGGACGCGATGCCGAACAAGTCGATGTGAGTATTGCCGGTAAAGACGGTTCTGAAATGATTATTCAGGTCAAGCCGTTTGGCGCGGACGAAATCCCACAACAGTGGTTTATATGAACAGAGAAATTCTAAATGCCCGACGCCTGTTGTGCCCGTTGCCGGTTATTCGTACCCAGGATAAAGTCAAACAGCTTAAAGCGGGCGATCAATTGGAGGTTATCTGCACCGATCCCGGCGTGATGCAGGACATTCCGACCTGGTGCCGGATCAATGGACATAAGGTACTGGAAACCATTTCGGGTGATCATGAGTACATTATTATCCTGGAAGTGGGAGATTCGTAGGTTGGGTTAGCGATAGCGTAACGCAACATTTGCTGCATTGATGTGTTGGGTTACGGCTACGCCTAACCCAACCTACGAGCCATTTCGGGCAATCATGAATACATTATTATTTTGGAAGAAGGCGAATAATGGCTGAAGTTTCAGATGCCGCAAAAATGGATAAACTAAAAGCCAGGGCCAGCTATGTCGGCGCGGCAATTAATGTTTTCCAGGCACTGATTAAAATTTGTTTCGGCATCCTTGGGCAGTCTGCGGCTTTGATTGCCGACGGCATTCATTCGCTATCGGATCTGCTCAGCGATCTGCTGGTGATTATTGCGGTTAGATTGGGCAGTCGCGAGGCCGATCATGATCATCCCTACGGCCATCGTCGCTTCGAAACCATAGCGACGGTCATTTTGGGGGGCAGCTTAATCGCGATCGGCGGCGCTATCGTTTGGTCGGTCATGGAGCGCATGGCGGATCCTGAGCATCTGCCGGTACCCAACGTGTTGTCATTGGGCGTTGCGACTCTTTCAATCCTGATTAACGAATGGTTATACCAATACACCAAGCGCATTGCTAAAACGACCCGCTCCAAATTACTGCTGGCTAATGCCTGGCACCAGCGCAGCGATGCGATCTCATCGCTGGTGGTTTTATTCGGCATAGGCGCGGTGATGATGGGCTATCCGTTGGCCGATGGCGTTGCCGCCGTCGTAGTCGCATTGATGGTGGCTAAAATCGGTTTGAATCTGGTGCTTGAAAGTATCAAGGAACTGGTCGATACCTCCTTGCCGCCCGCGCTGGTGGACGAGATCAAGGCGGCCATTCATGCCATTGACGGTGTCGAAGGCATCCATTTATTGCGCACCCGGCAAATGGGCGAAGATGCGCTGATTGACGCGCATATAGTCGTTGATCCCCGCATTACCGTTTCCGAAGGGCACATGATTGGCGATATCGTCAGGGATGATTTAATCAGGCGTTTTGACGATGTGATGGATGTGCTGGTGCATGTCGATCCCGAAGATGATGAAAGCTTACAAGAGCAATCCAGGCCGCTGTCTCGTGGGGATGTGCAACGATTATTGGATCGCTATCTGGTGGATTTTAAGCGGACGATAGAAGATTTCAGAATCCATTATCTGGACGGCCAGATTGAAGTGGAAGTGATTTTGCCTTTTGCGATCAGCGAACAGCCGCAACAGTTAGAGAAGATAAGAAAACAATGCAAACTGATGCGCGTGGAAGTTAAAAAAATCGATAATGTGTTTGTGTTTTTTAAGGTTTAGGTGATTCGCTAGTTCCCAAGCTCAAGCTTGGGGATTCGGTAAGGGAAGCTCCAGATTTCTGTTTCGCGAAGCTAGCGCTTCGCTTTCGAGGCTCCCAATCTGGAGATTGGGAGCCAGCAAACGAGGCTTAACTTATGGCAGTAGGGCAGTGCAGTTTTCCGACCATGCACGAAGTGCCTGGAATAACGCTGGGTACAGCGTGTGCAGGCATCAAGCAAACCGTCAGGGATGATATTCTGGTGATACAAATGGCCGAGCATTCAACCTGTGCGGCGGTTTTTACCCGGAATGCCTTTTGCGCAGCGCCCGTGCATGTGGCAAAAGCGAATCTGGCTCATGCGCCGCGCTGGTTGCTGATTAATTCCGGCAATGCCAACGCCGGTACCGGCGAGCAGGGCATGACAGATGCCTTGGCGACCTGCGCCGACCTTGCCGAAGTGGTCGATGGCCTCGCGACACAAGTACTGCCTTTTTCTACCGGCGTCATCGGCCAACCGCTGCCGGTCAACAAAATCAAAGCGGCCTTGCGGGAAGCTGTAAGCAACCTGAATACTGCCAACTGGGACAAGGCCGCTCAGGCGATCATGACCACCGACACCTTTGCCAAAGGCGTATCCAAGGTCATCGAAATTGAAGGTCAAACCATCACTATCAACGGCATATCCAAAGGCGCGGGCATGATACAGCCGAATATGGCGACCATGCTGGGCTTTATCGCCACCGATGCGAAAATCGACCAAACTCTGTTGCAGAACTGCCTGGCGCCGGCCGTTGAACAATCGTTCAACCGCATCACCGTCGATGGCGACACCTCCACCAATGACGCCTGCGTATTGATGGCCAGCGGTTGCTCGCTGGCCCCTGAAATTAAGCCGGACAGCGAAAATTATAAGACTTTTGCCGACGCCGTGATGACCGTCTGCAAACAATTGGCGGAAGCCATCGTCAGGGACGGCGAGGGCGCAACCAAGCTAATGCGCATCGTCGTCGAGCAGGCATTGACCGATGAAGAAGCGGTGCGCGTCGGCAAGACTATCGCCCATTCGCCGCTGGTGAAAACCGCCTTTTTCGCCAGCGACCCGAACTGGGGACGGATACTGGCGGCAGTGGGTCGCGCCGGAGTCGAAAACATGGTGCTGGAAAACGTGCAGTTGTATCTGGATGATGTCTGTATCGTCAGAAACGGCGGCAGAGCCGACGACTACACCGAGGAAGCCGGGCAACGGGTGATGAATCAGGAAGAGATCACAGTGACCGTCAAGCTGGGCCGCGGCGAGGCGGTACAGGAAGTCCTAACCTGCGATTTGTCGTATGAGTATGTGAAAATCAATGCGGAATATAGGACTTAAATGAAAGGCGAAAGACGAAAGGCGAAAGGTTTATCGTTCTCAGGCCGGAGCGTGGAGAATGATGAAAATTCGTCATCCCGGCAGGGATTCACGTCAGGCTTCCTGCCTGGCGCCCTTCGGGTTAATGCAAATCTGTTCCGGACAGATTTGTGCCGGGAACCATCCAGAAGCCATGGATGGCAACTCCAGAACCTGCTAACCGTTTTTAGCTGCATTCATCGTTCCCACGCTCCGGCGCTCATCGTTATACACATCTTCCGCTGGTTCCCAAATCTCCAGTCTGGGAACCAGCGCAAAGGGTTTTTAAGGAAGCTGCTGATAGCTGGAGTGCAGGCTTCGCCTGCAAGCGCAAGCAAAGCTTGCACTCCCGTTGCAATAAGTTCCGTTGCAATAAGTCGTCTTCAATACGTAACGATGGACATAGGCTTGCACCGGAGCGGAGACGGCTCGGGCATCCTTACCGGAATGACGGAGTTCCGCAGGCACTTGTGTATAAAGACGAGCGCTCCGGCGTGGGAATGCAGTCTTGGGCACTCCAGCGTCCACTAACAAATGAACCCACTTCAAGTCGCCGTAGGCGTAGTCAAAAATCCGGAAGGAAAAATCCTGATTTCCCTGCGTCATGCCGCTTTGCACCAAGGCGGCTTGTGGGAATTCCCCGGCGGCAAGATTGAAGCATCGGAAACAGCAGAGTTTGCGCTGGCCCGCGAACTCAAGGAAGAGCTCAACATCACCGTGACAGCGGCAACTCCGCTGATCACCGTTAACCACCAGTATCCCGACCGGTTCGTACAGCTAAACGTTTTTTTGGTCGAGCAGTTTTCAGGCGAAGCTAAAAGCTGCGAAGGCCAGCCGTTTAAATGGGTAGCCCCAACTGAACTGGATCGCTACGCATTTCCCGCAGCAAACCGGCACATCATCACCGCCGCCCGATTGCCGCCTTATTACGCGATTCTGGATGACGCGGATGAAGCCTTGTTGCTGACTAACCTGCAAAAAATATTGAACAGAGGCGTCAGGCTGATCCAGGCAAGATTGAAAGCTCTGTCACCCGCCGCCGTGGCAAAGTTTGTCGAACAGGCCTACCCGTTATGCAAACAGCAACAGGCGGTGCTGTTAATGAATTCCGCCGTTGAATATTCAGACGAAGTAGACGGCATCCACCTGACCAGCCGCGACTTAATGGCCCTTCGGCCTTGCTCAGGACAGGCCTTGACCACGCGCCCTGGAAACAGCAAGTGGCTCGCCGCCTCATGCCATAACCTTGAGCAGTTACAACATGCGCAAAAAATAGGCGTGGATTTTGTCGTTCTGGCCCCGGTGTTGGCAACCCAAACCCATCCGGGAACCGCATCGCTGGGCTGGGAACAATTTGCCGAACTGGTTGCCAAGGTCAACCTGCCTGTTTACGCTCTGGGCGGCATGACAGAATCCAGCCTGATTACAGCGCGGCAAAGCGGAGGCCAGGGGATAGCCGCAATCAGGGCTTTTTTGCCTTGAACTGATAGGGGGGTAAGGTGAAATCAGTAAAATTATGTGTGAGTCGAGTCGGCCTTGCATGATAATATAGGCGGTTTTTTTAAGTAGACGGATCTTGAGTAATTGCCTGGGGGATTGTTTGTAGGTGTGATAAATCCGCAGCTACAACTATTAAACAACGCTGGTTGTTGAAGAGAGTTATTATTTTTTATATTGTGTTTTCTGGGAAACTTATCGCAATGAACATTCGCGCGCTACTTGCTTTTACTATTTTACTATCGGTCATTGGCGGTCATGCAAATGCTACGACCTATGCAATGCCGGCAAATAGTAATGATACTGTAATCACTCAATATCCCGATGGTATGCCTTTAACTCGCGCAGACCAGAACGAAACCTTATTGGATGTGGCGCGCCGCTTTCTTCTGGGGCAAACAGAAGTAGTCAGGTTGAACCCGGATGTTGATCGCTGGCTGGTTAAAAAAGGTGAGATTGTTCGCTTATCCAACAGACGTATTTTGCCTGATTCGCCTCATGATGGAATTACTTTAAATATCTCCGAATACCGCATGTATTATTATCCGCCGACTAAAAAGGGTGAGGCGCCCCGGCAGGTCATGTCTTATGCGCATGGTGTTGGCAGGCAGGATTGGAAGACGCCGTTGGGTCAAACCAAAGTTGCGCGAAAAATCATGAATCCTGCATGGCATCCGCCCGAGTCAATAAGGCGCGAACATGCGGCGAATGGCGACCCTCTGCCTCTTGTTGTCCCGCCGGGGCCGCATAATCCTCTGGGTACGCGCGCGCTGCATCTGGCTTTGCCTGGAGAATACCGGATTCACGGTACCGATATTGATAAGATTCATGGCATCGGCATGCAGATAACCCATGGTTGCGTTCGTATGTATCCTGAAGACGTTGAGGAGTTATATGACATGGTATCAGTCGGAACGCCGGTCTATATTGTTAAACAGCCTATCAAGGTTGGTTGGCTGGACAATGTTCTTTATGTAGAAGCGCATCCTGATCTGGAAGGTGAAGAAACAACCCTGGATCAGCGTTTCGCTGTGGCGCTAGGATTAATCCAAAAAGCCAATAATATCGCCAGGGATGGTGCGTATGCCGGCAGGGGCGACCGGCCGGTCGCCCCTGCAAGCGCGGCGCAGGAAATGCCTGATTTCGACCAACAAGCTTTAAATAAAGTACTTAAGGAGCAGAGTGGAGAGCCTATAGCGATCTATGAACGTTTACCTCCACTGGAAGATATGGCATCGTCCATGCCGACGCCTGCTCCCGTATCGACACCCGCGCCTGCACCGAAACCGGCACGCAAGGCTTCCCCGGATGGTTATTATCATGGAAACTAAGCCATAGAATTGCATGGGAGATTGTTAAAAGCCATTTATAACCGCAGGGTACAAGTGCTCTGCGAGTAAACCTGTTAAACTACGTATTTTTAACGCATAGCCTTTTCCGGTACATTCCTTTGAAAAAAATCCTTATTTCCGACAAATTAGCAGAAGCCGGCATCAATTATTTAAATGATCAGCCCGGCATACAAATACATATTGAGACCGGGCTTAATGAGGATCAGCTTTGCAACCTCATCGGCGATTACGATGCGTTGTTGATTCGCAGCGATACCCAGGTGACAAAAAAGGTTTTGCAGGCGGCAAAGAGCCTCAAGTTGATAGGTCGCGCCGGTATCGGTGTCGATAATGTCGATATACCCGCAGCAACGGAACTGGGGATTATTGTCATGAATACGCCGGATGCCAATGCGACAACGACTGCCGAATTGGCCATTGCGCATATGATGTCGCTGAGTCGGCATTTGCCGACTGCAGATCGCTCGGTCCGCGCCGGAAAATGGGAGCGCTCCAAGTTGATGGGCTCGGAAATCGCTCACAAAACACTGGCGGTACTCGGTTTCGGCACCATCGGGCGAATCGTCGCGCAGCGTGGTTTTGGCTTGAAAATGCAGGTGATTGCGTATGACCCGTTTGTTGCGCCTGAAATATTCGACGATCTGGGTGTTGAATCGGTGAGTCTGGATGAGCTGGTAACCAGGGCGGATTATTTGACCTTGCACTGCCCGTTGATTGAAAAAACCCGCAACGTTATCGGCAGCGCCCAGCTGGCGGCCATGAAAAAAGAGGCGATGATTATCAACTGCGCCAGAGGCGGTTTGATTGACGAGGCGGCACTGTATGATGCGTTGAAAAACGGTCGAATAGCCGGTGCGGCGCTGGATGTTTACGAAAATGAACCGCCTGCCGATTCGCCGTTGCTGGAGTTGGATAATATCGTTTTTACACCGCATTTGGGCGCATCGACCAGTGAAGCGCAAGTGGCGGTGAGTGTCGAAATTGCCCGGCAAGCGGTCACGTTTTTAAAGACCGGCGAAGCGGTTAACGCTTTGAACTTGCCCCGAGTGTCTGCGGAAGAGTTGAAGAAATCCCATGAATTTATGACGCTGGCCAATATCTTGGGCAAAGTGTTGGTTGGTCTGGCGACCAAGCCGATAGAAAAAATAGAAGTGGCGTTAATGGGCCGGGCGGCGGAAGTTGAGGTGCGGCCGGTTTCAGTCGCAGCTCTGATCGGCGTGTTAAGCGGGCAATTTTCTACACCGGTAAACCGGGTTAATGCCGAAAATATTGCCAAACGTCAGGGCATTGTTCTGGTTGAATCGAAAACCGAAGAAACTCAGGATTATTTGTCGCTGATCCGGGTTACCGGACATTGTGCGGATCATACGATTACGCTGGCGGGAACCTTGTTGGGCGGCTGTCATCCCCGTCTGGTTTGCATCGACCAGTTTGATATTGAAGTGGTGCCGGTAGGAACGTTATTAGTGACGCAGCATGACGACAAGCCGGGCGTTATCTCGGCAATCAGCAGTGTGCTGGGCAATGCCGACATCAATATCTCCAGAATGCAGGTGGGTACGGCGGATGAGCAGCAGCGCGCGATGGCGGTTATCAGCGTTTCCGAGCCTTTAACCGAGGATTTGTTGCAGCAATTATGTCATATCCCCGCCGTGCATAAGGCTATCCAGATCAACTTATGAGTTTTGATGTCATCTGCTTCGATTGCGACAGCACGTTAAGCAAAATAGAAGGCATAGACGAGCTCGCCGGACGTGTCGGTTTGGGCGAGGAAATGTCCAGACTGACCGATGCGGCGATGAATGGCGAGGTGTTGCTGGAAGCGGTTTATGAGAGACGTTTATCGTTGATCAGGCCGGATCGGGACAGCATCAACTGGCTTGCTGATTTGTATATCGAACAGATAGTCGATGGCGTTAAGGAAGTGTTTGAGGCTTTAACTGCACCGGACAAGGAATTGCATATTGTCAGTGGCGGAATCCGTCAGGCTATTTTGCCGCTTGCAAGGTATTTAGGCTTGCCTGAAGCCCAGGTTCATGCAGTCGATATTTATTTCAATGAAGACGGCAGTTATCGCGATTACGACCAGAGCTCGCCGTTGGCCCGGTCGGGCGGGAAAGCCGAGATTTGCAGGCGGTTACTTAAGTCGCAAGGTTCACTGGCTATGATAGGCGACGGCAAGACCGACATGGAAGCCAAGCAGGCCGGAGCCGTTGTAATTGGTTTTGGCGGCGTGGTCGACCGACCGGTTGTCCGTGAGCAAGCCGATTTTTATTGCGCCGAACCGAGTTTGGTTTCTGTATTGGCGCATATTTTATAAGATTGGTAGTCATTCGATCCCATAAAGATACAATGGAACGCTGATAACGCAGATAATTATGATCAGATAAGATTTTTCAGTATTTGTATCTATCTGCGTACATCATACTCATCTGCGTTATCAGCGTTCTATTTTTCTTCACGGCTGAGTAATTACGACCACACATTTAGCTATTTTTAAGAGAGAGACAATGGCTGGGCATAGTAAATGGGCTAATATCAAGCATCGTAAGGCAGGGCAGGATGCTAAACGTGGAAAAATTTTCACTAAAATGCTGCGGGAAATTACGGTAGCGGTAAAAACCAGCGGGCCGGATGCGGCGAGCAATCCTGCCTTACGCACTGCGGTAGATAAAGCTTTGGGTGCGAATATGCGCCGCGACACTATCGATACCGCGATCAAAAAAGCCTCCGGCGCGTTGGAAGGCGTTAATTACGAAGTTGTTCGCTATGAAGGCTACGGCCCCGGCGGCACCGCGGTCATGGTCGATTGTTTAACCGATAATCGCAACCGCACTGTCGGTGAAGTGCGTCATGCTTTTTCTAAAGCGGGCGGCAACTTGGGTACGGACGGTTCTGTGGCCTATATGTTCAGCAAGATCGGCATTCTCAGTTATGCGCCTTCCGTTGATGAAGATGCGCTGATGGAGGCCGCTTTGGAAGTCGGAGCGGAAGATGTCATCGTCAATGACGACGGCTCGGTTGATGTGATGACCACACCGGAAAGTTATCTGGAAGTCAAAGATACCCTGGTTGCCGCAGGTTTTGAACCGGATAATGCCGAAGTCACCATGCAGGCGGCAACGATGACTGAGCTGGATGCCGAGGGCGCGGAAAAAATGATGCGTTTGATAGACCGGTTGGAAGATCTGGATGACGTGCAAAATGTTTATTCCAATGCCGATATCAGCGACGAAATCATGGAAGGCCTGGATTGAGTTCACTGTAGCTGATGCGAATTTTAGGGATAGATCCCGGTTCCAGAATAACCGGTTACGGCATTATTGAAGACTCCGCGAACGGTTATAAATACATAGCCAGCGGCAGTATTCGTATTAAATCCGATTATTTTCCCGACCGACTCAAACAAATCTTCGACGGCATTGTGGAAGTTGTCGAACGCTATCAACCTGAACAAATGGCTATAGAACAAGTGTTTATGCATAAAAATGCCGATTCTGCCCTTAAACTGGGACAAGCCCGGGGGGCGGCAATTTGTGCGGTACAAGCTGCCGGTTTGTCGGTGTTTGAATATGCGGCTCGGCAAGTCAAGCAGGCGGTGGTTGGCAAGGGTAGCGCCGAAAAAACTCAGGTTCAGCACATGGTGAAAATTCTGTTAAATATTCAAGGTGAGCTGCAAATCGATGCCAGTGATGCATTGGGTATCAGTATTTGTCATGCCCATTATCAGCAAACTGCACAGCGTTTGCAGCAAGGTTTATTGCGGTGATCGGTTTTCTGCGCGGCAAACTGGCGCTTAAAGCGCCGCCATTATTAATGCTTGATGTAAACGGCGTCGGTTATGAAGTCGAAGCGCCGATGACGACATTTTACAATCTGCCTGCTATCGGTTCCGAGATAACATTACACACCCATCTGGTGGTTCGGGAAGATGCGCACATCCTATTCGGATTTTCAACCGAAGCGGATCGCTCGATGTTTAGAACCTTGATCAAGGTCAATGGTGTCGGACCCAAGCTGGCTTTGACGATTTTATCAGGGCAAAGTGCTGAAGAATTCCATCGCTGTATTCATAATAATGATACCCAGGCATTGGTGCGTTTGCCGGGAGTTGGTAAAAAAACGGCTGAACGCCTGGTTATTGAAATGCGCGACCGGTTGCCGGACCTGATCGACTCAGTCGGTTCATCTATAACCAATATTGATAAAGTTCAGCATATTAATAATCCAAAGCAGGAAGCCATCAGCGCCTTGTGTTCATTAGGCTATAAGCCGATGGATGCCGGTAAAATGGTGCAAAATATTAGCACTGAAGGTAAAAGCTGTGAAGACATTATCCGGCTGGCTCTGCAAGGTTCGGTAAGATGATTGAAAGCGATCGCATGGTGACGGCTCATAGCCATTCGGATGAAGAGCGCCAGGATCGGGCTATTCGACCCAAACGCCTGGCCGATTATATCGGTCAGAAAGAATTGCGTGAACAAATGGAGATTTTTATTCAGGCGGCAACGGCGAGGCAGGAAGCGTTGGATCATGTGTTGATTTTCGGTCCTCCCGGTTTGGGCAAAACCACGCTGGCTAATATCATCGCTGCGGAAATGTGTGTTAAAATTCGCCAAACATCGGGACCTGTGCTCGATAAAGCGGGTGATCTTGCGGCATTGCTGACTAATCTCGAACCCCATGACGTGTTGTTTATCGATGAAATTCATCGCTTGAGTCCGGCGGTTGAAGAGATTTTATATCCGGCCATGGAAGATTATCAGCTTGATCTTATGATTGGCGAAGGCCCCGCTGCGCGCTCCATCAAGCTGGATTTGCCGCCCTTTACATTGGTTGGTGCGACTACCCGCGCCGGTTTGCTGACATCACCCCTGCGAGACCGTTTTGGCATTGTCCAGCGATTGGAGTTTTACACGGTTGATGAGCTGGCGAGTATTGCGGTGCGTTCAGCCAATGTGTTGGGTATCGCGATGGAGCAGCGTGGCGCTTATGAAATAGCCCGTCGTTCTCGCGGTACGCCCCGAATCGCTAACAGGTTGTTGCGCCGGGTGCGGGATTTTGCGGAAGTAAAAGGCAATGGCACTATTACGGAAGAACTGTCCTTTCAGGCCTTGGAAATGTTGAAAGTGGATAATAACGGTTTCGATTCATTAGACCGCAAACTGCTGTTAGCCATGATTGAAAGTTTTGCAGGCGGGCCGGTAGGGTTGGATACGCTGGCCGCAGCCATCAGTGAAGAACGGGGCACTATTGAAGATGTAGTGGAGCCGTATTTGTTGCAACAAGGGTTTATTATGCGTACCCCCCGTGGCCGTGTGGTTACCCAGAATGCTTATTTGCATTTTGGCTTGCAGCCTCCCAAGCAATTGGGAATATCTGAGGATTTGTTTGAATAATTGATGTTACGTACGTACCTGATTGGGAGCAGACATTGTCCACGAAAAACACGAAAAACACGAAAAAAGAAGGGTGAGGAATTTGGGTGCAGAGATCTGTCTATCGAGCGTACCTGAGAAAGAAATTATCAAAACGAGGGGTTCAGTTATTATGAAGCCTTTCGTGCTTTTCGTGTTTTTCGTGGACAGTGTATAACATCAATGAATAATCAGCTTTGGGCGATATACGGGGCAAAGCCGGACAGTCCATGAAAAATTTTATCTGGCCGGTACGCGTTTATTACGAAGACACCGATGCGGGTGGGGTAGTGTTTTACGCCAACTATCTGAAGTTTTTCGAGCGGGCAAGAACCGAAATGCTCAGGGCAATGGGTTATGAGCAGGACGAACTGATCGCTAATGAAGGTATTATTTTCGTGGTGCGTTCTGTGCAGATCGATTATTTGAGTCCCGCCCGGTTTAATGAACAACTACAAGTTAGTGCGAAGGTGAGTCTCGCTAAAAAAGCCAGTCTTACTTTTGAACAAGTCATTACGCGAGGTGATGATGTTTTATGCAAGGGCAGTGTTCGAATTGCCTGTTTGGATGCACAAACCATGCGTCCTAAAGCTATTCCTGAAACCTTATTTAGAGCAATTTTAGAGCACACAAGAAATGAATACTGATTTATCGATTTTCCATTTAGTTAAAGAAGCCAGCTTTGTTGTTCAATTCGTAATGCTGATATTGTTAGCCGCATCGGTGTCATCGTGGACATTTATTTTTACCAAGCGCAAAGAACTCAATCGGGCGGTTGAAATTACCGACGAATTTGAAGAGCAGTTTTGGTCCGGTGTGGTATTGGCCGATCTTTATAGAAAGTTGGCGGCTAAGGATTTCGAGCCGGAAGGCATAGAGAAAATATTCCTGGCCGGGTACAAAGAATTCTCACGGATGCGGCAAGCCGGCAATGTAGAACCCGGTGTGCAGGTAGAAAGTGCGCAACGGGTTATGCGTATCGAATTATCACGTGAATTGGAACGACTGGATGAGCATTTGGCATTTCTTGCCACGGTCGGTTCGATCAGTCCTTACATCGGTCTATTCGGCACAGTATGGGGCATCATGAATTCCTTCATGTCGCTGGGTAATGTCAAGCAGGCGACGTTGGCGCAAGTCGCACCGGGTATTGCCGAAGCATTGATTGCAACAGCCATTGGCCTGTTTGCCGCAATCCCCGCAGTTATTGCTTATAACCGCTTTTCTACTCGACTGGACAGATTAACCGGGCGATATGAACTGTTTGTTGAAGAATTCGTTGTATTGTTGCAAAGGCAGGCACACCAAAAATGAGCGCGCCACAAATGGGTAGGAAAAATGGGCGTAGAAAGCCCATGGCAGAAATCAATGTAGTTCCTTACATTGACGTGACTTTAGTGCTGTTGATTATTTTCATGATCACCACGCCGATGCTGCAAACAGGCGTGCAAGTCGAGCTTCCGCAAGCCGAGTCCGCAACCGTGGAATCGGAAGGCGATAATTTGCCGGTTGTTGTGTCAATTAATGAACAGAGCCAATATTTTATTACCATTGATGACAAAGAGCCGGAACTGGTACAGCTGGAAGAAGTCGAAGGCCGGGTGATGGCGGTATTAAGCCAGAAACCGAAAACGCAGGTTCTAATCGGGGCTTACAAGGGTATTGATTATGGCGTCGTGGTTACGCTGATGGCAGGATTAAAAAATGCCGGCGTGTCCAGCGTGGGTTTAATGACCAAGTCGGGCGAATAATAGATTTCGATGGATAGTAAAAAGAAATTTTCGTGGCCAATTATTCTGGCCTTAGCTTTGCATCTTACGATTCTAGGCCTGTTCGCTTTAAGCGCCTTATTGAAACCTGATAAAACGGAATCGGAATCCGCGCCGGAAATTATTCATGCTGAAATTGTCGATGAAAGCAAGGTTAAGAATCCGGCTGAGGTAACCGCTGAACCTGTGAAGCCGACTGAAAGTCCGGTTGAAGAGAAAATAAAGCCGGAAACGGAAACTAATCCAGAAGCCGAACGGGCAATCCAGCAGGCGAAAGCAGAAAAAACGAAGGCCGAAGCAAAACAGGCTGAAGCCGCCAAAGCGAAAGCCGAAGCCGCCGAGCAAGCCAAGGCCGAAGCAAAACAGGCCGAAGCCGCCAAAGCGAAAGCCGAGGCCGCCGCACAAGCCAAGGCCGAAGCAAAACAGGCCGAAGCCGTCAAAGCGAAAGCCGAGGCCGCTGAGCAAGCCAAGTCTGAAGCAAAACAGGCCGAAGCCGCCAAAGCGAAAGCCGAGGTTGCCGAGCAAGCCAAGGCCGAAGCTGCTAAAGCGAAAGCCGAGGCCGCCGCACAAGCCAAGGCCGAAGCAAAACAGGCCGAAGCCGCCAAAGCGAAAGCCGAGGCCGCCGCACAAGCCAAGGCCGAAGCAAAACAGGCCGAAGCCGTCAAA
>JAURZV010000039.1 GCA_030653175.1 Methylobacter sp. | reverse complement strand
GGGCGCGAATTCATTCGCGCAACGCGAATGAATTCGCGCCCACAGCTAGCGGTAAAGGTTTATGCTGTCGGCAATTACGACCCGTTCGGCAAGGCCAATGTCCTGTCGCGCGGTTTAATCGGCGATATTGGCGGACAGCCGGTCGTCGCTTCGCCCTTATACAAACAACATTTTAACCTGCAAACCGGCGTTTGCCTGGAAGATGAAACCGTGAAAATACCCGTTTATGCGATCCGCATTGAAAACGGCAGCGTTCAAGTCAACCTTTCAGCATTGCCGCATGACGGAGAGCCAGCGTTATGAAATACAACTATTACATCGCCGATGTATTTACCAAACAGATTTTCAGCGGCGCGCAAATAGCCGTTTTCCCGAATGCCGAAGGTTTAAGCAAAGAGCAAATGCAGCTGGTCGCCAGGGAGTTGAACCTATCGGAAACGGTGTTTGTATTTCATCCCGATAAACAAATCACCAACCGCGTGATGCGGATTTTTTCGCCGCTAAGCGAAGTCGATTTTGCCGGACATCCGATTATCGCCACCGCCTTTGTGTTGGCAAGTTGCGGCGATATTCAATTGACTGCCGGAATTACGCCGATGGTTTTCGAGCAAAATACCGGCCCGGTTAACGTCAATATTTCCGCTGAAGACGGCAAGCCCAGTTTTGTGCAGTTCACCCGCAAAGTGACTTCGGTCATTGATTACTTCACCCCCAGCGATGACGAGCTGGCGAGTTTTCTGGGCATACAGCCGTCGGAGCTTGATCATAAAAAATATGCGATGCGCCTGGTGTCTTGCGGCGTTCCGTACTTGATCGTTCCGGTTTGGCGTTACGAAAGCGTTAGGAATGCAAAGTTCAATTACGCGGCATGGAGTCAATCGATTGCGCCCCAAACCGCCGCCCAGGAAATATTGCTTTTTTCCCCGAAAACGCCGTTTGCGGATGCTGATTTTAATGCCCGTCTGCTCGGTCCGCGTATCGGTATTCATGATGATCCGCCTGTCGGTAGCGCGATGCCCGCCTTCGCCTCGTATCTGTGTTCATTCGACTTTATGCAAAAAGGCACCTACACCTTTACCGTAGATCGCGGCGAACAAAATAACCGGCGCAGTGTGCTGAATCTGGAAATGGATCATAAAGGGGAGGATACTTTGACTATTCGGGTCGGTGGCGCGGCGGTGATGGTGGCTGAGGGGGTTATGAATATTCCTGATTAAGATAACTCGATTAAACGCAAATAGGGTTGTGGGCTGGATCAAAGCGTTTTGGAAGTGTATTTTTGGATTGCATAAATGGGTTGCTATCAATAATTCAGTGGTTATAGTATTCAAGCGGGACGGGGTTTGCAACCCCGTCCCTGACGTTTTTGCGATGCCTGAGCTAAACGGACACATTTAATCAACACAAAACGTTTCGGACGGGGCAACATGCCCCGTCCGGCTGTCGTCTTGAATCATGCATTGACCAGGTCGGGCAATTGTTTCTCAAGCGGGATGGGGGATTGCAACCCCGTCCCTAACGTTTTTGCGATGTTTGAGCTAAGTTATCCAACGCAAAACGTTTCGAACGGGGCAGCATGCCCCGTCCGGCTGTCGGCAGTACCTCAGGGTCAGAGTAAAATTAACAAAGAAAGGGCCACGTTAGGCAAAGCTCAGCTCGGCGGTTTATCAAAAATATTACTCGCGCTACAATTAAAACTTATCGTTTGGAGGGTATGTCATGTCAACACAATTTGAAATTCTGGAGGTTGAGGCATTAAAACTTGTACCCGCCGAGCGTGCGCTGTTAACGGAGCACATTATCGCCAGCCTTGATGAAGATAACGAAATCGAATCGGCTTGGGCTGTTGAAGTTGAAAGGCGTGTTGCCGAGATCGAGAGTGGAGCGGTTGTCGGCATGCCGTTCGAGGAAGTGATCGCACAAGCTCGTGCAACTTTGAAGTGAAAATAATCGTTCACCCTGCCGATCTGAATAATGCGGCGGCTTTCTATTTTGTGCAGACAAATAAACAGCTTGGCCTGGTACTCATCACAGAGTTCGAAAAAGCAGCCTCGCTGTTGTCGGGAAATCCGGAGTTGGGTACACCATGGGTTTCCGGCACGCGCCGCTTTGCTTTGCGCCGGTTCCCTTTTAACATGGTGTATTGTTTCTTCCCTGACCATCTTTTCATAATAGCAATTGCGCATCAGAAACGTCGCCCCGGCTACTGGCATCGACGAAAATAATAAGGCCGGGCATGCGGTTTATGTCTGACCTACGAAACTATCCCAATTCATCCTGTTCGAACACCCCCTCATTATTTTTACAAATTCTCTGGTGAATTGATCTCACCAAGGCTTGGCATTTGTTTTGAATCCGGTTCAGGCGATAATGCCGCTCGCTATAAGACATGCGAGCTCTTATGTACACTCAAATTAAGGAATAACTGTTATGAAATCCAGAGATAGACGGCGGGGACTGGTTTTAGTCAATACCGGCTCGGGCAAGGGGAAATCTTCCAGTGCTTTGGGCATGGTTTTTCGTGCCGCAGGCTGGGATATGAAAGTTTGTGTCATTCAATATATTAAGGGGCAATGGCAAACCGGCGAACAAAAAGCCGCCGAACGGTTTGATAATATCGAATGGCATGCGTTGGGAGATGGCTTTACCTGGGATACTAAAAATCCCGAGCAGGATATTAAAACCAGTCGGGAAATTTGGGAGTTTAGTAAAGCCAAGATTATGTCTGAAGAATTCGATGTGGTGCTGCTGGATGAGATTAATTACTGCTGTGGCTATAACTGGATTTCCGGCCGGGAAATAGCCGATTTTATTCGCGATGAAAAACCGGCTTGGCTGCATTTAATTATGACTGGCCGCAATGCTGCACCCGAAGTTATAGAAGTTGCCGATACCGTAACCGAGATGACCAAAATAAAACACGCTTATGAGCAGGGGATCAAGGCAGAACAGGGGATTGAATTTTAAAAAACATTACGTTTGGTGGATGATGCAAGGCTCAAGATTTTGAATCGATGCGATATAAGTCGTTGAGGATAGATAGCGGGTATAGAATTTTAAGGTAAATACGCCGGGCAACCTGTAAAATGGTGGACGATTGTCACAACTAGGAGAAGAAAAATGTCTGAAGCACAAAAAATCATGATGGCTGTTGCTGCTGTTTTTGTAATAGGCTTTGTTATGGTCGGCTTAAGTAAAGAAGAACAGCCTATTGAACAAGTAGAAGCCGCCGCAAAGATTAGAAACAATGTTGCAATGCAAACGATGGCAAGTGAAAAATGTCCGCCGAAAATCAAGGAGCAAACAGGAGAGCAAGTGTTTTTCCCTTCTGCAGTAGAGAGTGATAAGGAAACTTATGTTACTTTGAAGTGGGTAGGTGAAAATGCTAATAAGGGCGGATTCAAAAACGCATCGTGTACATTGCACGCGTCTTTGGGTGGAATCTCGGAGCTGATTATTGATGATAAGGTCATCATAAAGAAAAAAATGTAGGTTAATGGAAATCTGGTTTGCAGGTCATTAGATTGATTCATCAGGCGATAGGTCAGTGTTTTATTGCATGATTGTCATCACTCTGAAATACGCCTTGTTTATTCAACCTGAAAAACTTCTGTAAAACTGGACACTACAAGACTAACTAACGCCCCTTAATCTATATTTATGTAGGTAAGGCTAAAATAACAAAAAAGAAATTTTTATGACAAAAACAATGATTAAAGGAGCTTTAAAAACATGGAAAGAAGATCGGGGCTTTGGTTTTATTAGCCCTGATGATGGTGGAAAAGATATTTTTATACATATCTCGGCGCTCAAGGGAACGAGTCGCCGCCCGGTGACTGGCGATGTTATTTATTACCAGGTTGCAAGAGATAATCGGGGCAAGTACAAAGCGATTAATGCATATATTGAAGGCGTGGAAATTTTGGAGGACAAAGCCGCAGGTTTTCTTAATACCAAGAAAGGCATTGTGCTGATAGCGTTGGCCTTAGCGGCTATTGCCGTTGCGGTTGTAGTACTCAACCTAACGCCTTAATCGTAGCGGAATATTTTCTACAAGCCGATGCAGCATAAAGTATCGGCTTGTTTATAAACGATTGGTTGCATAGTATTACCTGATTAGCAAGGAACCTCAGCCGGCACCGTCATACCTGCATGGATGCCGGCATCCAGAGCCCATGGATGGCAATATTTAACGTAGGGCGTGCTGCGCGCGCCAGAAAGGAGTTAACGTAGAGGCGCAATATTGCGCCTCTACTCGATTTAATCCCTGGCTGCGAAGAAGGCGCGCGGCACGTCCTGCTCGGCTGCATCATGTTGCTATGAATTCCCAGCACTTTTCTATCCTAAAAAGCCGGTTCGATTGCCGCTTATTTTTGCAATGGATGGCTTGCTAAATATAGCTAATGGCTTTACCTATCAGTCAGACTGTAAAAAGAATTCATCGGGCGGTTATGGCGCCAGTCATATCGGGTGTTTTTCGGGTTGCGGCGGTGGCGGTGATTGAGGAATGTTATTCTACATAGATACCTAATTGCATTGAGGGCTAGTAATGACCGATTCACAAAAATGGCTGATTTTCGCTTTTATTACCGGTTCAGCCGGGCTGATTTACCTGTTGGCGCCGGTGTTGATGCCGTTTGCATTTGCGGCGATGTTGGCTTACATCGGCGATCCGCTAACCGATAAGCTGGAAACTTACCCGTTATCCAGAACCAAGGCCGTGCTGGTGGTTTTTTCTGTGATGACGCTGGTTTTTGTGCTGGTTTTACTGCTGCTCGTCCCCCTTTTGGAGTATCAGGTCGAACAGTTTGTGAGCAATCTGCCTGCCTATGTCGCGTGGTTGAATGAGACCGTCATTCCCTGGACGCAGAGACGATTCCATCTGGGCATCAGGCCGATCAATCTCAACCAGATTATTAACCTTGTTAAAAGCCACTGGGAGCAAGCGGGCGGTATTGCTGCGACGGTAATGAGCTCGGTTTCGCATTCCGGAGGGGTGATAGCCGAGTGGCTGATGAATCTGCTGTTAATTCCCGTAGTCACTTTCTATTTATTGCGCGATTGGGATAACCTGGTTACCAAAGCTCATGATCTATTACCCCGCCGTATAGCGCCTACTGCCGCCAAACTTGCTGCCGAAGTTGATACGGTGCTGGCGGCTTTTGTTCGGGGGCAGTTCTATGTCATGTTGGCCTTGGGTTGTATTTACAGTATTGGCCTTTGGATGACCGGCCTCGATTTGGCTTTGTTGATAGGCATGTTGGCCGGGCTGGTCAGTTTTGTGCCTTATCTGGGGTCAATCGTCGGCATTGTTATGGCCTGTGTAGCAGCCTTGGTGCAGTTTCATGAGTTAATACAGTTGGTGCCGGTCGCCATCGTTTTTATAATCGGGCAATCTCTGGAAGGCATGGTGTTAACGCCTATGCTGGTGGGCGATAAAATCGGCTTGCATCCGGTTGCCGTCATGTTTGCGGTATTGGCAGGCGGTCAGTTATTTGGTTTTTTGGGTATCCTGCTGGCATTGCCTGTCGCTTCGGTCATTATGGTATTGTTACGGCATGTGCATGATTTATATCGATGCAGCGATTTTTACGTGCGGCAATGAGCCTGATGAAATTACTCAGGCCTGTTGTTTTTGTACTTTGCATGGCGCCCTTGCTTGGCGATCTGTGTTTGGCCGGTGATGAAAAGCGGGAAGCCGATTTTGCCGAAGGTATCAACAAGACTCTGACTATGGGTAAGGCGGTCTGGCTGGAGGCTGAAGGAAAAAAGTTTCTTGGTCTTTATACGGAAATAGAGAAAGTATTCGGTAATGGCGTTGTTATTATTCTCCACGATATGGATGGGCATCCCGATCAGAAGCAACTGATTTACGATTTGAGAGTCTTTTTGCCCGAACATAATTGGGCAACACTTTCGCTGCAAATGCCGCTTAGGGAAGTGGGTGTTGAAAAGGAAGAATATTATGCGTTGTTTCCTGAGGCGGCGGCTCGGCTTCAGGCGGGGATTAACTATGTAAAGGGCAATGGCGCAGGAAATGTTGTTGTGGTCGGTTATGGTTTGGGAGGCTTGATGGGCATTTATGCCCTGAGTGAGCAGGCGGCGGATATTAAAGCATTGGTGACCATTAGTTTGCCGGTGCCGACAACCGAAAACAAAACGGCCCAAACGCTGGAGTTTATCAAGAAGATCAAGATGCCGATGTTGGATATTTATGGTGCAGTAGACGTATCGGATGTTACGGAAAGCGCCAGGGAGCGACGCTTGGCTGCAAAAGATAATACGGGTTACCGGCAGATTAAAATCAATGATGAAGGCCATGCTTATCTGCATGATGAAGGTCTGCTGGTTAAGCGGATATACAGTTGGCTGGGGGTAACGGTGGGGGCGGCTTCAGCCTCCCAATGATCCTAAAAACCGCAGTTGTCCACGAAAAGCACGAAAGACACGAAATAAATCGGTATGTTGTGTTGATCTGGCTATTCACCCTGGGTGGCGGTCTACAGATTGGTGCCTCTTTTGAATATTTTCGTGCTTTTCGTGTTTTTCGTGGACGAAATGATTTTTCTAGGATTAAGAGCGCTGCACGGCAAGCAAACATTAGAATAAATCCCCCCGAATTGATGCTGAAAGTAGGCTTTGAGCAGGTCTAAATCTGTTACAATGTCCAGCTAAATTTAAGGTGTGCAAATACGACAACGTCTCTACCCGGTACATTGGCAATGTTTGGCATAATGCATTAACGCTATCATAACAAGTTGAAATATAAGTGGATTTAAAACATATAAGAAATTTTTCCATTATCGCGCATATCGATCATGGTAAATCGACGCTTGCGGATCGTTTTATTCAAATCTGCGGCGGCTTAAGCGCCAGGGAAATGTCCGCACAAGTGCTCGATTCGATGGATATTGAGAAAGAGCGCGGCATCACTATTAAAGCGCAGAGCGTCACGCTGGATTTTAAGGCGAAAGACGGTGAGACCTATCAGCTTAATTTCATCGATACCCCCGGGCATGTGGATTTTTCTTATGAGGTTTCCAGGTCTTTAGCGGCTTGCGAAGGCGCGCTGCTGGTCGTTGATGCGGCTCAGGGCGTTGAGGCGCAAAGCGTTGCCAACTGCTATACGGCGATAGAGCAGGGTCTGGAAGTGGTGCCGGTGCTGAATAAAATCGATTTGCCTTCTGCCGAGCCTGAGCGGGTGCTGGCTGAAATTGAAGAGGTGATCGGTATTCCTGCCGACGAGGCGCTAATGATCAGCGCTAAAACAGGTTTGGGCGTTGAGGATGTGCTGGAGCAACTGGTGCTTAAAGTTCCGCCGCCTGAAGGCAACACGACAGGCCCGTTACAGGCGTTGATTATCGATTCCTGGTTCGACAGCTATCTGGGCGTGGTGTCGCTGGTCAGGATCATGCACGGCAGCATACGCAGAAAGCAAAAGATTACTATCATGTCCACCGGCAAGTCGTTTATCGCCGAGAAAGTGGGAGTTTTTACCCCCAAGCGGCTGGAAAAAGACATTTTAAATACCGGTGAAGTCGGCTATGTCGTGGCCGGTATTAAAGATATTTTCGGCGCACCGGTCGGCGATACCATTACCTGGACCGATAATCCGGCTGCTGAACAGCTTACCGGATTTCAGAAAGTGCAGCCGCGCGTTTTTGCCGGGTTGTATCCGGTCAGTTCGGATCATTATGAAGATTTGCGCGAGGCGCTCAACAAGTTGAATCTCAATGATGCTTCCTTGCACTTTGAGCCCGAAACCTCCCAGGCTTTGGGCTTTGGTTTCCGCTGCGGTTTTCTCGGCATGTTGCATATGGAGATCGTGCAGGAGCGTTTGGAAAGGGAATACGATGTTGACCTGATTACGACAGCGCCTACCGTTATCTATGAAGTCATTACCCATAACGATCAGATTCTGATGATCGATAATCCGGCCAAATTGCCGGATATGGGCACCATCAAGGAAATCAGGGAACCTATTATTCGGGCTAATATTCTGGTGCCGCAGGCTTATCTGGGCGGCGTAATCACGCTGTGCATAGAAAAGCGCGGCGTGCAGAAAGACATGCAGTACGTTGGCAGGCAGGTGTCTTTGCATTATGAAATGCCGCTGAGCGAAGTGGTGCTGGATTTCTTTGATCGCTTAAAGTCGGTGAGCCGCGGCTTTGCATCGTTTGATTATGAGTTCCTGCGTTTCCAGCCGGCCGAGCTGGTCAAGCTGGATGTCCTGATCAATGCTGAAAAGGTGGATGCCTTATCTATCATCGTGCATCGCGATTTAAGCCATAATCGGGGCCGGGATCTGGTTGAAAAGATGAAAGACCTGATACCGCGACAAATGTATGAGGTTGCAATACAGGCGGCCATCGGCTCCAAGGTAATCGCCCGATCCACCGTTAAAGCGATGCGAAAAAATGTAATTGCCAAATGTTACGGCGGCGATATCAGCCGTAAGAAAAAATTGCTGGAAAAACAAAAAGCCGGTAAAAAACGAATGAAACAGGTCGGTAATATTGAGATTCCTCAAGAAGCATTTCTGGCCGTTTTGCAGCTTAATAAAGAATGAATATCAGGCGAAAGGCAAAAGGCGCAGGGCGAAAAAACAAGCTTCAATTACATCCGCCCTTAGCCATTTGCCCTTCGTCTTTAGCCTTAAACCTTTCACCTGAAATATATAAACCATGGACTACGATTTTTCCTTTTTTCTTGCCGTCGCCACGCTGGTAACCGGTGTAATCTGGGGCGGGTATTTGCTGGTACTCAAATCAAGAGGGGAGGCTTTTGATGAAGAAAATGAGCCCTTACTGGTAGAGTATGCGCGTTCTTTTTTCCCGGTTGTGTTGATTGTGTTATTGCTGCGCTCATTCATAGCCGAGCCTTTTCGCATACCTTCCGCATCGATGATGCCGACTTTACTGATAGGCGATTTTATTCTGGTCAATAAGTTTACCTATGGAATACGGTTGCCGGTTATCAATAAAAAAATTATTGAGTTGGATGAGCCCAAGCGCGGGGATATTGTCGTTTTTCGTTATCCCAAAGACCCGACTGTCGATTATATCAAGCGTGTGATTGGCTTGCCGGGCGACCGAGTCGCTTATTATGATAAAAAGCTGCATATTAATGGCGTTCCTGTCAATCAAGTTTCTTTGGGGCGCTATCAGGGCGTAGGTCAAGGCGAGGATATGACCGGGAATGAGCATTTGCTAGAAGATTTGACCGGCGTTGAGCACAGTATTCTGATCAGAAATGGCGCAGCTTCCGCCGAAGGTGTTTATGTGGTGCCGAAAGGGAGCTATTTTGTGATGGGCGATAACCGCGATAACAGCAACGATAGTCGCTACTGGGGTACGGTTCCTGAAGAAAACCTGGTTGGAAAAGCTTTTTTTATCTGGATGAGTTGGGACTGGCAAGATAAAGGTGTAGGACTTGACCGTATTGGCACAGTGTTAAAATAAACTGCACTATAATTAATTTTCTGTAACTACTCAGCCTCTCAATGCAATGGAACGCAGATGACGCGGATGGTTATGATAAACGCTGATCATCTTAAAACGGCAATCAAATGATGTTTTTAGAATCATTCAAAAAATCTTATTTAATCATAATGATCTGCGTCATCAGCGTTCTATTTTTTCAACTGCTGAGTAGTTACAATTTTCTTTAATAAACCATCTGGAGAAAAAAATGAATTTATCGCCTAAACGTCAGCAAGGTTTAACCTTGATTTCGCTTGTTTTTATTCTGGGGCTCATCGGATTTTTTGTCTTGTTGACACTTAAGATACTCCCGATTTATCTGGATCACGGCAAAGTAACGAGTGCGTTGGCGGCGTTAAAAGCAACCCCTGATCTTGCAACGAAAAGCGAATTTGACATCAGGGACAGCTTAACCAAGCGCTTTAACATTAATTATGTCTATGATGTTAAACAAGATGACATTAAAGTTATCAAACATGGCAATTATGTGAAAGTGGACATTGAGTATGAGACTGTCGTGAAATTGGTCGGTAACCTGAGTGCATTAGCCGAGTTTCATGACACTATCGAGGCCGGTCAAGAGTGATAAAAAAGCCTGAAGAACTGTGTAAAAAGCTGGGTTTGACGTTTAATAATCCTCAGCTTTTTACCATGGCTTTAACGCATCGAAGCGCAAGTTCGTACAATAATGAACGGTTGGAGTTTTTGGGGGATTCAATTTTGGGTTTTGTTATCGCCCAGAAGTTATATGAGTTATTTCCAGGCGCCTGTGAAGGCGTTTTAAGCCGGTTAAGAGCGGGCTTGGTCAACCAGGGTTCGCTGGCAGAACTTGCCAGAAAGCATCAGCTGGGCGATTATTTGTTGCTGGGTTCGGGGGAGTTGAAGAGTGGCGGCTTTCGTCGCGATTCCATTCTGTCTGATGCAGTGGAAGCTATTATAGGCGCGTTGTACAACGATCAAGGCATGGATGCTTGTCAGCAATGGATCTTGCGGCTATTTGCGGAAAAGCTGAAAAGTTTGTCTCTGGATAACTGGCAGAAAGATCCTAAAACTCAATTACAGGAGTTAATGCAGTCCAAAAAAATGGAGCTGCCGGATTATACTTTAATGACCATGTCCGGGCTTGCGCATGAACAAACTTTCAAAGTTAAGTGTACGACATCATTAATAGTAGAGTCTTGCATTGGTACCGGAAATTCCAGAAAAAAAGCCGAGCAGTCGGCAGCAGAGCTTATGCTCGAATTATTAAATAAGGACACTAAATGAATTGTGGTTTCGTCGCCCTGATTGGGCGCCCCAATGTCGGCAAATCAACATTGATGAATCATTTGTTGAAGCAGAAAATCAGCATTACCTCACGTAAGCCGCAAACAACCCGGCATCGAATTCTCGGCATTAACACCACTGACGCGGGACAGGCCATTTATATGGATACGCCGGGAATGCATAACAGTGAAAAGCGGGCGTTGAATCGTTATTTAAACCGGACCGCAGAGACGACCTTGCTGGGCGTCGATGTGATAGTCTGGTTGATTGATGGTTTGTCCTGGCATGAATATGACGAGGTTATCTTCAAAAAACTGGAACAGGCGGGTTTACCGGTTATTCTTGCTGTTAACAAGGTTGATAAGGTAGCGGACAAGGAGGCTATTTTAACTTTCTTTAACGATGCCCAACATCGTTTTCCGTTTAAGCATTTGGTGCCCATTTCCGCATTAAAAAGAACCAATCTTGACCAGCTGGAAAGTTTGATTATGGCGCTGTTGCCTGAACGGGATTTGATTTATCCTGAGGATCAGGTTACTGACCGGTCCGAGCGATTTCTAGCCGCTGAAATTGTCAGGGAAAAGCTGACCCGGCGCTTAGGCGACGAACTGCCTTATGCGCTGACGGTAGAAATTGAGCGCTACGAAGAGAAACCCGGCATCACCAAAATATATGCCATTATCTGGGTGGAACGGTTGACTCAGAAGAACATCGTAATCGGCAAGGACGGCGACATGCTAAAAAAAGTCGGTACCGACGCCCGGCTGGATATAGAAAAGCTGCTCGGGCAGAAGGTTTATTTGCAGCTTTGGGTGAAAGTTAAAAAAGGCTGGTCGGATAG
The DNA here is from genome assembly GCA_030653175.1 of Methylobacter sp. Lineage (GTDB taxonomy): Bacteria > Pseudomonadota > Gammaproteobacteria > Methylococcales > Methylomonadaceae > Methylobacter_A. The sequence continues at coordinate 47,386 of JAURZV010000039.1, read as the reverse complement.
TGAACGAGCCTTGCAAAGCCTGGGCTTTAATGACTGAATCCGCAGTTTATTTGCAACCTGCCTTTATCCTGCAGCAGCGCAAATACCGGGAAACCAGTCTGATTATTGATGTGTTGACCCGGGATTTTGGCCGGATTTCCCTGTTGGCCAAAGGCGTAAGAAAAACCAAGTCAAAAACAGCAGGTATGCTGCAACCCTTTATCCCGTTACTCATTTCCTATTTTGGCAAGGCAGAGTTAAAAACGCTGACCGATGTCGAACGCCGCGCCTGTTCCCGACAGGCTAGCGGCATACACTCCATCCCTGGAGATTGCCGCGCCGGTTCCGTACCGGCTGGCGGCATACACTCCATCCCTGGAGATATAATTCAGCCGTTTAGCGAAATAAAGGGACTTGCGCTTTATTGCGGTTTTTACATTAATGAGCTGGTCGGATATTTTTTGCACAAATACGACCCTCATCCCGAAGTGTTCGGCCATTACGGCGAATGTTTATTGTGTCTCTCGGATGGCTCTAACATGGAAGCTGCATTGCGGCAGTTTGAGCTTAGCCTGATGGAGTGTGCAGGTTATGGCTTGCAGCTGGCATACGATGAAAATGAAAGCCCCATTGAGTCATTAAAAAAATATGTATTCAATGTCGGTAAGGGGGCTGTTGAAGTCGTTGATGGACCGTATTCAGGTAAGACTTTACTGGCACTCAATTCCAGGGAGTTGACTGATCCGCAAGTTTTAAGCGAAGCAAAAATACTGATGAGGACGGTCATTGATGTTTATTTGCAGGGCAGGCAACTTAAAAGCCGGGCGGTAATTAATAAAGTCTTCGCAACTGCTCAGCGTTTAGATCAATAGAACGCGGATGACGCGGATTAGGCCGATAAACGCGGATAAATCTAAATAAATTGTGTAACTATTCTGCTATCAAATACAACAGAGCGCAGATGTTGCAGATGATTATGATGAATGCTTTAAAATGGCGAGCAACTGATTTTTCCGCGATAATCCAAAAATCTTATTCAATCATAAATATCAGCGTCATCCGCGTTCCATTACAGTTCACTATAAAATCTCAAACACTAAAATGAATAAAACACAGATCCTATTAGGCGTGAATATCGATCACGTCGCTACCCTGAGGCAGGCCAGAGGCACGCTTTACCCTGAACCGGTTCAGGCAGCATTGGTTGCAGAGCAGGCCGGTGCTGACGGCATTACCGCGCATTTGCGGGAAGACCGTCGGCATATCCAGGACAGGGACATCTATCTATTAAAAGAAATGCTTCATACCCGGCTGAATATGGAAATGGCGGTGACCGATGAGATGGTCGGTATAGCCGTGAAAGTACAGCCCTTTGCCTGCTGTCTGGTGCCGGAGAAACGCGAAGAATTGACTACCGAGGGCGGACTGGATGTCGCCGGCAACTTGCACCGCTTGCAATGGGCTTGCGATAAATTGGCTGGTGCAGGTGTTGAAGTTTCACTGTTTATCGATCCTGATGAAATGCAGATCGATGCGGCGGTAAAAGCCGGTGCGCCGGTTGTCGAATTGCACACCGGGTGTTACGCCGAGGCGAGCAATCGCTTACAGCAAGCAGAAGAGTTGGAGCGCATCAGGCTGGCAGCCCGTTATGCACACAGTGCCGGGCTGCAAGTTAATGCCGGGCATGGTTTGAATTTTTATAATGTTGAGGCAATATGCGCGATACCGGAGATAGTGGAACTTAATATCGGTCATTCGATTATCGCGCAGGCAGTGTTTTCCGGTTTGGCTCAGACGGTTAAGGATTTGAAACAGATCATGCGGAATGTAAGATTGCAGAGCGTGTAGCTCAAGGAAAATAAGTGGCGCTGGAGTTTTATCAATTAACTTCGATAGGTGATCGGGAGATTAACCAGGACTTCATGACGCATATCATTAATGATAGCTATGCGTTGTTTGTCGTTGCCGATGGCTTGGGTGGTCATCATGCCGGAGAAAAGGCGTCCCGTTTTTTCTGTCAGGGCTTGCTCAGGTTTGCAGATACTTACGGTAAACAGATGGAGCGGAATCCGGTCGATACCTTTTCGATCTGGATTGCTGCGGCTGTCAACGAAATGAGAAGGCTGTTTGCCTTTGATAAAGCGGGTCATGATGCGCATACCACCTGCGCAATTCTTTACATGGATGAGCTGCGGGTATTGACCGCACATTGCGGTGATTCGCGGATATACAGGATGAATCCACAACAGATCTTGTGGCGAACCAGGGATCATTCCATCCCGCAGCAATTATTGAATGAAGGCAAGATTACCGAGCAGGAGATGGCGCGGCATCCCGAGCAAAATAAGTTAACACGCAGCATTAATATCTTGAAAGCGGATGAGGTAGAGATTAATTTGTATCCCGCCATGAAAAAAGGCGAGACTTTTCTGCTTTGCAGCGACGGTTTCTGGGAGTATGTAAAACAAGCGGAACTTTTGCAGTTGGCTCAGCCTGCCGGCGGCAAGGATGAGCTAGCCAAATTGGTGCAATTAGCGATATTTCGCACTCACGGGAAGAGTGACAACGTTACCGCTCAGTGGGTAAGAAGATGCTAAATAATATTAGCTTGCAAAACCGTGTTTTTGCATACGGTAAAGCAAGGTATCGCGGGAAATGCCCAGCAGTTTTGCGGATTTGCTGCGATTGCCTTTAGTGCGGTTCAGGGCCTGATGTATTAAATCGGCCTCTAACGTATCCAGCTGTAGACCGTTCTCAGGCAGAGTGAAATCCGTTGCTACAGGCGTATTGCTAATGTATTTGGTTGTGAATTCAGACGGAAGATTTTCCGGTTCGATGACTCTGCCGGCCAATAAAATGCTGAGTCTTTCGCATAAATTACGTAATTCGCGAATATTGCCCGGCCATGGGTAGGCTTTCAGCGCTTTTAAAGCCTGCTTGCTGAATTTTGGCGCGGTCAGTGTATGTGCATTTTCAAATAAGGCCAGGAAGTGCTTGATCAGCGATTCAATATCTTCTGTGCGTTGCGCCAATGGCGGTAGCTCTAAAGGTACAACATTCAAACGGAAATACAAATCCGATCTGAATTGGCCGGTTTCGATTTGCTTGTTTAGGTCGGCGTTGGTTGCAGAAATAACGCGGACATCGACTTTGTACGGCTTGATTTCGCCGACGGCAAGGCATTCGCCGGATTCGAGAAAGCGTAATAATTTTGCCTGAATCGACAGCGGCAAGGAATTGATCTCATCGAGAAACAGGGTGCCGCCATCAGCTGCCTGAAAAAGGCCTTGCTTATCGGCGCTTGCCCCGGTAAACGAACCTTTTTTATGACCGAACAATTCCGATTCGATCAGGCTTTCAGGTAATGCCGCACAATTCAAGGCAATAAAAGCCTTATTGGCACGAGCACCGGCTTGCTGAATGGCAGTAGCGAGTACTTCCTTGCCGGTGCCCGTTTCACCCTTAAGCAATACAGTGACATCGGTAGCGGCAACAATTCTGGCGCTACGAATTAAGGAATCCAATGCAGGAGATTGACCGATGATCGCGTTAAAATGATCCATAGAACCCTCTTAATGTAGTGCCGAATGTGATGTGATCGCCATGGGATTAAGCCAGGGCAGGGCAGCCAGCAGAGCCAGTGCAATCATGAACAGGCCGATAGCCTGTTTGAAACGTTGCATTCTGGATAACCTTGTTAGAATGCCGGTCATTATACCGACTCCCATGACCGCAGGTAAAGTTCCCAATCCGAAAAACAGCATAGTCAGTGCGCTTTGGCTGATGTTGCCTGCGGTTGCTGCGAGTGCCAAAGCCGAATAGACCAAGCCGCACGGCAACCATCCCCAAACCATGCCGAATAGATAAGCTTGACTGCAGTTTTTTACCGGGATTAATTTGCGACCAAAAGGCTCTATTTTTTTCCAGAAACGCAGGCCGATTTTTTCAATATAGGCAAAGCGGGGGAACCAACCGGCTATATAGAGCCCTGCTCCGGTCATGATGGCTGCGGAAAGCAATTGCAGCAGTCTATGTCCGCTGATTTCATCCATCGGCAGGGTGATCAATGCTTCAATAATGCCCGCTAATGCGCCGGCTATCGTGTAACTGGTAATGCGTCCAATGTTGTAATTAAACACAAAGGGCAATAGCCGGTTTTTGTTGTTCCGTATTTCCGGGCTGAGGCTTAAGGTCAGTGTCCCGATAATGGAGCCGCACATGCCGATACAGTGCATGCTGCTGAACAAACCCATGGTAAAGGCGACCAGATATGAGGTGGTAAAGGCGAGATCAAATTCCATAGTCGCAAGGCATTATTAAAAGGGTAGGGACGACCGGCCGGTCGCCTTTTTTTGATTGGGATTTACTGAAACTGCGAAAGAATCTGCCCCTGAATCTTCTCAGCCATCGCTTTACGATTTTCAGCGTCACGTATAGGTCTGCCGACAACGATATAATCAGCGCCATTTTGGAAAGCCGTTTCCACACTGACAACCCGTTTTTGATCGTCCTCTTCGCGGTTGTCAACAGGTCTGATGCCCGGCGTGATGACAAGCAGCTTATGATCCAGTTCCTCCCTCAACATGGCGACTTCAAGCCCGGATGAAACAATGCCGTCGCAGCCGATTTGCAAGGCGCGTTTGGCGCGGGATAAAACCAAGTCGCGCACATCGCAGGCAAAGCCTAAATCGTCAAGGTCGCCGCGATCCAAACTGGTTAACGCGGTTACGGCCAACACTTTAAGATCGCCTTTTTCCTTGGCGGCGGCTTCCATAATCGCATCGTTGCCGTGAATGGTGGCAAGATCAACACCCTTGCTGCTCAAGGCCTTAATGGCCCGGCCCACAGTGGCGGGGACATCAAAAAACTTCAGATCGACAAAGATCTTTTTATTTTGCTGTTTTAACCATTCAATAAAACCGAAATAATCGCCCGACATAAACAATTCCATGCCGACTTTGTAAAAGATTACCGAATCGCCGAGTTCTTCCACCAAGGCCTGCGCTTCCGGGATGCTGGGAACATCCAGCGCCATGATTAAGCGTTCACGAACGGGAATGGGTTTGGTTGAGATAAATGATTGAGACATATAAAAGATACAAGGTAAAAAATAAAAAGTTCTGTAGGATGGGCTGCGGCACGAAGCCCATCGTTGTCCGCGATTGATGGTTTACCCACGCTAATGTTCTGTCGCCAAACCATCTTCGTCCCAGGCCTGTATTCCGCCGTCCATGCTATAAACCTTGGAAAATCCTGATGACTTTAATGTCATCAGGGCTTGTGCAGAACGTTTGCCGCTCCGGCATTGGGTGATGACGGGACTGTTTTTATAAGGTTCAAGTTCTGACAGTCGACCATTTAATTGGGTCAACGGAATATGAATGGCACCGTGAATATGGTGTTCATTCCATTCGTCATCTTCACGCACATCAACAATGACTGCTTTGTTCCCGGTATGCATTGCTGCGGCTTCTTTGGGCGAAACGGCGTCGGTCTCCGCCAAGGCAAAAGGGCTGATTATTGATAAAAAAACACCGAGTCGGCAATACTTTGAAGATAGACGCACTTTAACGCTCCCAATAATAAGACGATATATATTACCGGAACTTGTTTTAACGGTGAATGTTAAAATTCACTATTATTTGAATAGCCCTCGATTATGAACTCAACTTTAATACAAATGACCTTGATAATAGTGTGTGGAGCAGGGTGGCGTATTGCAAAACCGGCGGGCTTGTCAGCTGAGCAAACGCGGCGGGTACTGACCACGGTAGTCTATTATTTGCTGCTGCCGGCCATGGTTCTGGAAGTCTTATGGTCTGCTGATATAGGGTTGCATTCGTTTCAGTATGCCTTGCTGGGGATGGGCAGTATCGTTTTTGCGATGTTTTGCCTCTGGACGGTTGGCGCGCTGTTCAAGTTTGAAGACCGGCGCATGGGGGCGATGATACTGGCGGCGGCATTTCCCAATGTGACGTATCTGGGCTTGCCGGTTTTAGAGCAAACTTTTGGCAGTTGGGCCAGATCGGTGGTTATACAGATGGATTTGTTTGCAGTCACGCCGTTATTGTTTACCGCGGGTGCCATGGTGGCGCGGCACTATGGAGAAGATAGCGCAGAAAAGCCGAGGCCGCTTTGGCTGTTTTTTAATGCGCCGCCGTTCTGGGCGGCGGTCATCGCGGTTATTCTTAACATTAACGGCTATGTTGCCCCGGTTTGGCTTCTCGGCGTATTGCAAAGATTATCCGCCGCAGTCGTACCGTTGATGCTGTTTTCTCTGGGACTGGCCTTAAGCTGGAAGGCGGTAACCGTCCGTAATATCCCTTATGTTATCCCCGTTATAATTATTAAAATGGCGTTGATGCCGTTGTTTGCAATGGTTATGGTCGGGTTTTTACCTATAAACGGCGAATACAGGGCGGCGGCAGTGCTTGATCTGGCCATGCCGTGCATGGTGCTGGGCATTGTTTTTTGTGACCGCTACCGGCTGGATAGTTCGCTGTACGCGATGGCGGTAACGGTAACGACGGCAGTAAGCCTGATTACATTGCCGTTCTGGCATAGCGTACTGATAAACTAAAATCGACATGCTGAAAAATATTAAATCGACCTTTTAACCGAAGAGTTTTCCAACATGAATCCAACGCTAGAAATCTTTTCGCAAGGCGAAGAAGTTGTTACCGGACAAACCGTCGATACCAACGCGGCTTGGCTGTCGGAGCAAGTTGTAACCATGGGTTTTACCGTAACCCGGCATACCGCCGTGGGCGACAAGCTTGATGACCTGATAGCTTTGCTGCGGGAAATTTCAGTGCGCGCAGATTGCTGTATTTGTACAGGCGGACTGGGACCCACCAGCGATGATTTGACCGCCGAGGCCGTCGCCAAAGCGTTCGGCCTGCCGCTGGAATTCGACGCCGCTGCCTTTGAGCAGATTAAACGGTTTTTTACGCTCAGAAACCGGATCATGCCCGAGTCAAACCGCAAACAGGCGATGTTTCCCAAGGGCGCCGAGCGTATTGACAATGCCTGGGGCACTGCGCCGGGTTTTTCCCTGCAAGTCGGGCGCTGCTGGTTTGCCTTTGTACCCGGCGTACCAACGGAAATGCGGCATTTATTTTCGGAATCCATTCAGCCGACGCTGGCAAGCCGGTTTTTATTGCGGCCCGGAAAGTTAATCACCATCAAAACGCTAGGCATAGGCGAGTCGGCTATTCAGGAGCGCATCAGTGCGATTGAAATCCCGACCCAGGTGCAGCTGGGTTTTCGTGCAAGCCCGGATGATGTGCAAACCAAATTGCTGTTTCCGCATGATTATCCTGAAGCAGCTATGACTGCGTTGGTGTCTAAAGTTGCAGGGGAGCTGGGCGATCATGTTTTTGCCATTGACGGATTAGGGTGGGCAAGCGGCGATCTGGTTTTTGTGCTTGATCAGCTGATGACCGTCGGCAGGCACACCCTGGCCGTAGTGGAAACAGCCAGCCAGGGCTTGCTGGCGGCCAAGTGCATAGGCTTGCAATGGCTGCTGGAAACGCGCTATGAGCAATCTCTGGAAAGGTTGGGACAAAAGCTCGCGGTTACGGTTAACGCCAATGATTTGATCGCAACTGCACAGGCTATCGCCGGCGAAATACAAAAGACCGGCACCGCCGATTTTGTGCTGGTTCAGCTCTACGCAGGAGACAATAAAACATTTCACGACAAAGACCAGTCCATTATTCTATATAATACGCTGCTGACTGGAGACGGATTTCATCAAACCACCCATTCAGTGGCAGGCCCTATCAAGCGCAAGCAAAATCAGGCGGCGTTACTGGCACTGGATTTATTACGACGCTATTTACAACATAAAGAACTTTAAAATGCCCTTATTACGATTGACCAACGTTTCCATCGCTTTTGGAACTCACGCTTTATTGAAAAATTCCGACTTTCAGCTGGATGCCGGAGAACGGGTAGGCTTGTTAGGCCGTAACGGCGAGGGTAAATCAACATTGATGAAGATCATTGCCGGGAATATCCAGGCCGATCACGGCGACATCTGGCGGCAACCGGAATTAAAACTGGCATGGCTGGAGCAAACGCCCGATTTGCCTGATGATGCGACCATCTACGATGCCGTTGCCGGTGGCTTGGGCGAGCTGGGCGAGTGGATTACCCGCTATCACGCACTGTCTTTGACCATGGATTACGATGACGACAAGGCCTTGAATGAGCTGGGCGATTTGCAGCACAAACTCGAAGCGCATAACGGCTGGCATTTTCAACAACGGGTTGAAACCACTTTAAGCAAGCTGGATTTGCCCGGCGAATTGAAAATCAGCGGCTTGTCCGGCGGCTGGAAACGGCGCGTAGCCTTGGCCAGAGCCTTGGTGATAGAGCCGGAAGTATTATTGCTGGATGAGCCGACCAACCATCTGGATTTTGAAAGCATTACCTGGCTGGAAGACCAGCTGCTGAATTTTCAGGGTGCGGTATTATTTGTGACCCATGACCGGTCGTTTCTGCAAAAACTGGCGACCCGTATTGTCGATCTGGATCGCGGCAATCTGGTGTCCTGGCAGGGCAGTTATGACGATTATTTGACCCGCAAAGCCGCCGCACTGGAGGACGAAGCCAATCAAAATGCCGAGTTCGACAAGAAGCTGGCCGATGAAGAAGTCTGGATCAGGCAGGGCGTAAAAGCCAGACGCACACGCAATGAAGGCCGGGTCAGGGCGCTGGAGAAGTTGCGTAACGAACGCTCCCAGCGCCGCAACACCCAAGGCACCAGTAAAATGTCCCTGGATAGAGGTGATGCTTCCGGTAAAAAAGTGATCGAGGTTAACGATATTAGCTTTGGTTATGAGGATAGGCCGATTGTTAAGCATTTTTCCACGCTGATTCAGCGCGGCGACAAAATCGGCCTGATCGGTCCTAACGGCGCCGGTAAATCGACCTTGTTAAAGTTGCTGTTAAAGCAGTTGGAGCCTGACAGCGGCACGGTAGAGCAGGGCACCCGGCTCGAAATCGCCTACTTTGACCAGTTGCGCGACCAACTCGACCCGAACATGACCGTTGCCGATACCGTCGCCGATGGTAATGATTTTGTCGAAATCGCCGGTAACCAACGGCATGTCATGTCGTATCTGGGTGACTTCCTGTTTGCTCCGGCTAGAGCGCGTTCTCCGGTAAAGAGTTTATCGGGCGGCGAGAAAAACCGCTTGTTGCTGGCGAGGTTATTTACCAAGCCTTCCAACCTGATCGTTATGGACGAACCGACCAATGACCTGGATTTGGAAACCCTGGAGCTGTTGGAAGAAAAACTGGTCGATTTCGACGGCACCTTGCTGCTGGTGAGTCATGACCGGGCTTTTCTGGACAACGTAGTGACCAGCGTCTTTGTGCTTGACGGCTCAGGTGAAGTTGATGAGTTTGTCGGCGGCTATACCGATTGGATGAGCCATGTTAAGCAGGCGAAACAGGCCGAAACTGTCAAGGTAGTCAAGCAGGAAAAGCCGGTGGCTCAACCTCCCGTGCGCGCCGGAACGAAAAAAAAACTAAGCTTTAAAGAACAACAGGAACTGGATAAACTGCCGGAACTGATCGGTGAGCTGGAAATCAGGCAAGCGGAATTAAATCGGCAAATCAGCGCGCCCGAGTTCTACAAAAAAGATCAAGCCGTTGTTGCCAAGACCCTGGATGAACTGAAACAGATCGATGCAAAACTGGAGCAAGTTTACAAACGATGGGATGAGCTGGAAGCGTTGACCGAAGAGAGTGGCGATTAACAGCAATAGGCGCTTCCGGCAACTGCTCCTGCGTCGCCTAAAGCGCCTACTGTGGGTGCTCTACCTCCTGCATCCATACAGTCATAGGCGAAGGACGTTGCGCTAAAACGCAATATCGATTATTCTACCCGGCTTCCCGTGATCTACGGGGAGCCAAATAATAGGAGAGATGGCCGAGTGGTCGAAGGCGCACGCCTGGAAAGTGTGTATACGGCAACGTATCGAGGGTTCGAACCCCTCTCTCTCCGCCATTTAAGAGTACGGCGAGACACAACGAAGTACATAAACCCGCAAGTCATAAGGCTTAGCGGGTTTTTTATTGCCCAACGATGTACAACTAGATTCATTGACATACAGATAATCGTGGGGGTAACATCGGGGGTAACACACCTACCCCATGATGGAGTTACCCCCAAATGCTATCTGATACCGCTTGTAAGAATGCCCACAAACACGACAAGACCAGCGGCGGCAAGCCTTTCAAGTTGACCGATGAAAAAGGACTATATCTCTTAATGCAGCCTCAAACAGATGGTTGGGGTAAGTGGTGGAGGTTTAAGTATCGTTTTGGGGGTAAGGAAAAATCATTGTCTTTTGGCACTTACCCCGACACTAGCTTATTGCAAGCCAGAGATAAACGAGACGCAGCAAGAAAACAACTTGCCGATAATATTGATCCAGGCATTACCCGCAAAATAGAAAAAGCTGGCAGCATCGAAAATACCTTTAAAGCGATTGCCGAAGATTTTCTAATGACCAAACAAAACGAGTGGAGCACTACCCACCACAACCACATCAAAGAATGTTTCGAGCGTGACGTTTACCCCTGGATAGGCAACCGACCATTAAAGGAATTATCAGCAGTCGAAGTATTGACCGCATTAAGGCGGATTACAGCGCGTGGGGCGATAGAGACGGCCGCAAGAACCAAACAGTTCATTGGGCAGGCTATCCGCTACGGTATTGCCACCGGACGAGCAGAAAGGGATGTTACGCAAGATTTGCGCGGCGCGTTACCCTCGCCAAGTAAAGGGCATTATCCAGCCATAACCGAGCCTAAGCCATTGGGGCAACTGCTCAGGGACATTGATGCTTATGGTGGTAACTTTGTAGTGAGGACAGCATTACAGCTCCAACCCATGTTATTTGCCAGACCCGCCAACCTTTCGGCGGCAGAATGGAGCGAATTTGATCTTGATGCCGCTGAATGGCGTATTGCCGCCGATAAAATGAAGATGGACAATGCACACATAGTGCCGCTTAGCACTCAGGCGGTGGCATTACTTCGGGATATTCACCCGCTTTCAGGTAATCAACGCTATGTGTTTGCCAGCAATCAAGGCAAAAACGGCGAGAAACATATCAGCCGTGAATCTATCGGTGCGGCTATCCGGCGCATGGGCTACCAAGGCCAGCACACCGCCCATGGATTTAGAACCACAGCCAGTACGCTTTTACATGAACAAGGCTTCCATTCAGATATGATCGAACGGCAACTTTCACATGGCGAACAGAATAAAGTTAAAGCCGCCTACAACCGGGCGCAGCACCTACCAGAACGGCGGTTGATGATGCAACACTGGTCTGACTACCTGGACACCCTCAAGAACGGCGCACAAGTCATCCCTTTTAAAAAAATCGTTTAGCGGCTCCCAGCTATAGCATTACCTCTTATCCCCCCCGCACCCAAAAAAGAGCGGCGCCAGATAGGCGGGGGTTTGCCCTATTTTTCCGCAACCACGACCACCGACACCGAGTCGCCAACGCAGAGCAACAGGCAAAAAACACAAAACTAAAAGGGGGGTATATATATATTTCTTGGGGCTTTTGGGGCAATAACCTTATAAGCCTTATATACCGTGGCTTGCAGCGTTTTTTATTTTGGGGCTTCTCTGGGGCATCTCTGGGGCATTTGGGGCATTTATGCTAATTTTTTGGGGCTTTTTAGAGAAATAGCTATAAATAGAGGCATTTTTACTTCGTGGGATTCTCTCAAATCAACATGCCATTACCCGGCAAAACTGGCAAAACAGACAACACGCAGTACAATGGATCAACCAAGCCTAGCCCGACGGGGCGAACGCCGGAAACCTTACCCGGTTGGCTTGGTCACTTCAGTGAGGACGGCGCTAAGGGGCGTTATGAAAAACTGGCCAGAATTGGCAATAGCGGCATTTAAACACGCCGACCGGAACACCCTGGTACGTCAGGTTCTAAACAACATCGAACTTAACGCGCTCACACTCACCAAGCTATTTATCAAAATCGATAAAATATTTGATGAGGTCATTAAAACTCCTGGGGAATTAGATCGGCGAGGCGTTTTTTTAGAGACAGACAACACCATCAAGCGGAGATTCTGGATACAGTTTTTTGAATCCTTAGCCTACGCAGTTAAAAAACACTCACCAAGAAACGAACAGATTAGCATCAAGAAAAGAGCTGAGTACACCGTAAAACTAGAAAAGGCAACCAACCAAGCCGCACAATTAGCCAAAACCTTAAAAGAACTTACCCAGCATGGCGGCCTTGCTTGCGATGGTGCTATATACGATCCGCTACAGTGGATCATTGCCTCGCTGGAAAAGGAACAAAAGAATTTCCACAATCCAGTTTATGACGCGCTGGAAAAAACACAGCGATATGACAACCAACGCTATTGGCCGACCCCTGATAATGTTATCGACAGCCTATCATCATCACTAAAAAACGCACTGGCAACCAGTAAAAAAGCCGAGAAGATCAAAACCCCCGCCATACTTGAAGATTTAAAAAATGCAAATTGGTATCGTGATACAAAATACAGTTGGCACTTACCCAGCCATTTCATGGGCCGGTTTTCAAATGCCGAATTGAGCCTTTTAATTAGCACGGCGTTAGCCTTAAGCGACCCTCAGAATGAGTCTACGATCCGTAGCGCACGCAAAGAAATTGGATGCGATAAACCTTGAGCAGGCTTTTGTTAAGTTAAATTAGGTGATTTTTGTTCAGTTAGGTGTTTTAGCCGTAAAAATAACTATTCCAATGCCGAACTTACCGTAAAATTTTTATTTAGTATGAAGCTTTTGTTTTAACCAACTAGGCTTTATCAATGTTAAAAACCACCAACAAGCGGCAACCACCGCGTAAAAAAGTCACCTATATCGCCGCACCTCTTCCCACAGAAGGCTACTGCCGTAAGCCTTCAATTTTGGCCGCCTTGGGTATCTCAAGCACCAGTTTTGATAACGGCGTTAAAGATGGCCGCTTCCCAGCCGGAAAGCTTTTAACCCCGCGTTGCCGGGTTTGGTCTGTTACCGAAATCCGCGCCTTACTGGCGGCAATCTAGAACGGAGAAGCCGCATGAACGATCCGTTGACCAAACCCAGCCGCACCAACCGCAAAATGAAACGCCGCTGGAAAAGGCAAAAAAGCATCAACCTGATACAACAAGGCTTGACAGACTGTTACCGAGTGGCTAATCTGTGCCTGCTTTCGCAAAAAACGAAAGTCTGGAGTAGAAACCAGAGTAACGGCCACAAATGGCCACTATTAAACGTGGTTTTTTTGTGCCCACCAAAAACACAAGCGGCATATTGCCGTCTGTTCATTATGGCGGGTTTATTTGGGCAGCGTTTGGCGCTGGCCGGTACCGTTACCGGTTTTCTACCCCATTTAAATCCGCCACCCGATACAGTAGAAAGTATTGATGGCGGTTATTCCTTATTTAACGGAGCCACCGCATGAAAACACTACAAAACAATTCCGCTCAAAATTCAGAGCAAGCCCCCCCCAACCTTGATGACTTAATCTTAGCTTTCGCTAAAGTCTGTTTTGACTATGGCACGATTATCGAGGCCGGTACGCTGGATAAAGGTATCACCAACCGCCTCAACTGGCTGATTAGCGACACTGAAAAACTATCGTTAGCCGCCAGAAATCTTTACAGCAAAATTGAAGGCGGTGCGTTATGAGCACTTCAACTATCAAATTCCCACACCGTCACCCAAACAGCAACCTTTTTGTTGGCGGTGATATATCGCAAGCACTTGACCGGGCGAAAGCTATTGTCGATTTAATCGAGGTTGCCTGTGAAGTCGTAGCTGTTGATTCGTATGAACCAGAAACATTATGGCGGGCAGCCCAGGCCGCGCGGTTTGAAATAATGGATGCAAAAATCTTGTTGGAGACCTATTGCGATGCCGGACAATCCAGCAAAGGCGAGGTGCAATCATGAGTGATAGCGCCAAAAATCAACAAAGCTTAGACGCTCATGAAACCCCGGGCATTCCCAAGGCCAGCACGGCCATTGCCACGCTATTTGAAAAAGCCGCCGACCATTTAACCGCCGCTGAATTGAATTGGTTTTCATCGTCAATGCGCGATCAGGCCGCTTTGGAGCTGGACAATGTGTCCCAGGCTATTGAGGCAGCAGGATGCATGGTTGCTAGTTCTGATTTATCAACATGTATGCAAGACGAAGAAACCCTATCGAGGTTTCTGTTTTCCGTGTCCAGCCAATTGGACACGATTACCGGATTCATGAAAATAGGTAGCGAAGCATCCTATCGGTTAAAGCTCAAAGCTGAAGCCAAATCGCAGGCATAAAAAAACCCACCCAAACCACCATTTGAGCGGGTTTTAGGCTTCCAGCCGTACCAACCAACGAGGGATTATTATACCCTTTGGCGCGGCTGGATGCCACCCGCAAGGAACGCATTTCATGAAAACTCATCACGACATTATCGACGATTTTAGAGCGGCGATGCGTGACGCCGGCATTGAAACGACGGCCGCTATCATTGGCGACGGCGTTAGACACCGCATCCACATCACTGGCCAAAAATCCGGCACCTTGAACGGCGCTTATATATTGCACCTTGACGGCAAAGCCGCTGGCTACTTTGAGGATTTTCAAAATAGCATCAAAGCAAACTGGAAATCAGATATTGAAAGCAAACCGCTATCAAACGCTGAACGCCGAAAATTCGCACAACAACGCGCCACTAAAGAAGCCGAGCAACAGCAACAGACCGCCGCCAGCCAAAAACGCGCCGCCGAACGGGCGCTTTGGGTTTGGGAGCATTCGAAAGAAATTACCAACGCAAGCGAACATCCTTATTTAATCACCAAAAAGATACAAGCCCACGGCGCCCGGCTGTATCGCGGGGCGCTGATTTACCGGCTGTTTGACGTGCATAAAAATCTAGTCGGGATTCGCTTCATTCACCCAGACGGCAACAAACGCCCGTTAAAAGGTGCGCTGAAAACCGGCGCATTTGGCATTATCGGCAAAGTTAAACCGGGCGACACCCTATTAATTGCCGAGGGCTTTTCAACCGCCGCCAGCCTGCACGAAGCCAGCGGTCACCCGGTCTTTATTGCCACCGATTGCGGCAATCTCAGCGCAACAGCAAAGGCAGTTAGGGCACTTTACCCCAACTCGAAAATCATTGTGTGCGGTGATAACGATGAATCTAACCAGGGCGAAAAATACGCCGTGGAAGCCGCCCGCACCTGTAAAGGTTTTTATATCATCCCCCCCGATGCCGGAACCGATTTTAACGATTTACTCACAGAGGAAGTGAACGATGAAAACTAAGGTTATAGACGAATTATTAAACAACCCAATATCCCCGAGCAATGACCCCGTTGATCCAGCAGTCCCCGTTGATAAATGGCGTGACCGTCGTGAGGGGGATTTTTATATTGACGATGGCCGCATGGGTTTTATCCGAAAAAACACCGATCGCAAAACCGGCAAAAGCACCGAAATAATGACGCCTTTAACGCATAACTTTGTATCTGTTATCAAGCAACAGTTAATTTTAGATGACGGATTACGCCAAGAAGTGGCGTTTGAAATCGCCACCAAACAGCGCTGGCGTGGCGAATTGCCAACGATCAATATCCCGGCAAGCCAATATCAAGCGATGGCGTGGCCGTTGAAACATTACGGCGGCCGGGCGATTATCGAATCCGACCAAGCATCACCGCGAAAGTTAATGACCGCGATTCTGATTTTAAGCGGCGACATTCCGATAACCACGATTTATCAACACACCGGCTGGCGAATCATCGACGGGTATTATCGTTATTTAACCGGCTCAGGCACAATCAGCGCCACCGGGCTTGATGACAAAATACGCGTCGAATTGGGCGAAGGTCACATGCAAAACTTTGCCTTGCCGCCGCCAGATCAGAACCCAGCCGATAAGGCACAATTGTTGTTTGGACTGATACACCTTGCCCCAAAAAATACAGCATTAGGCGTGAGTTTGTTTTGTGCGGTCACCCGCGCCGTGCTGGGAGAATGTTTAGCGATCGACTTTTCGATTTATTTGGTCGGTCAATCAGGCTCTCAAAAATCCGAAGCCGCCGCACTGGCTCAAGCCTGTTTTGGCGAATTTGACGCCAGATCGTTACCCGGCAATTTTAACGACACCGAAACCGTGGGTGAAATCAAATTACACCGGGCAAAGGATGGCGTGTTTGTCATCGACGATAGAGCACCTGCCGCCAATCAGGCAGAGGAATCCAGACAGCAAACCAAAAGCGACCGTTGGTTTCGGGGTGTGGGCAATCAGGCCGGGCGTGGCCGTTGCAATGCCGATATGACCGTTAAGGCCGCTTATTTTCCTCGCTGTATGATTGTCTCCACTGGCGAAGATTTACCTAAAGGCGCGTCATTATTGGGCAGGATGTTGGTTATTGAGACCAAGCGCGGCGATGTTAATTTATCGGCCTTGACCGGCATGCAATTTTTGTCGAGGCGTGGCGATCATGCCGCCGCGACAGCCAATTTCATTAAATGGTTGGCGCCGCGCCTGGTCGATTTAAAAAAACGTTTCCCTGATTTAGTGCGAGATTTACGCGATCAGGCGCTAAGCGATCCTGATAAATTTGCCCAAAGCCACCCACGAGCCGCCGACATTTACGCCAGTTGCTATGCTGCAGCGGATATTTACATGGAATATTGTTGTGATATTAACGGAATCAGCGTCATTCACGCCACCGAGTTAATGGAGACTATCGACACCGGGCTAAAATCTGCGATCCGGGCACAGCACCAATATCAGAAAGCCAATGACGAGGTTGAACGCTTTGTTGCCTTGTTACGCGGCTGTTTTGCCAGTGGTGAATGCCACGTTGTCTCGCACCTTAACCAAGGGCCTCCAATATCAAATGCGCACACCTGGGGCTGGCGTAAAGCGGAAAGCAAAATTGTTATTATCCAAGATGACACGGTTGAGGAACGCAACGCCACTAATTTTGGCAGAAAGGATTTAGCAGGCCGTGGGCAGTTAATCGGCTGGATTAATGAGGACAAAGAACAGATTTGGTTGGAGCCGGAATCTTTATTTAAAACCGTGCAAAAATTCGCCAGCGCCCAAAACGACCCTATTTTGATGAATAAATCGACATTATGGAAACGGCTTTTGGAGCGCGGTTTATTGGCTGAATTTGACACCGACAAAAACGGCGTGAAACGTGCCGACGTTAAACGCTCAGTGGATAGCAAGCGCCCCCGCGTTTTATCATTTCATATTGAACTGATAACCAAGGAGTGGGCCGAAGATGAATAATTTAGATTTGATTTTTAAAACATACAAATCTGGAGCCGAATTATCGCCAAATTTAAAACACTGGTTATGTGGTGCCATACAAAAATATAAGCATGGCTTACCACTGGATCGAGCGTTTGATGTGTCGAAACAGCGGAAAATTCAACAGCGCAATTCTTTTATACGGCTTTACGCTAATGCCATTGATGATGATTCGGCATGGAACAAGGCCGAGACCATATTAAGTCAATTAAAAAAATTACGGTGCGGTAGGCATTGCTCGCCACTCCTCGTGGAAGCTGATCGCCTGCACCGCGTGCCCATGTCTCAAAGACAAATATTTCGAATAATTACTGACAGTTAATGACATATAAATGTCAGTAACTCGCTTGTAATATTTATTTAAAAATAATCAACGAGAGGTTTAAAAATGACATTATTACCAGCAGGCGTAGATATACCGTTAATGGTATCTTTTTCTAAAAAAACGACTTGGTGTGTTCACCACATCGTGGCTTGGGAGGTATCTGGAAAATCTGCAGAACCTATTTTTTACCCAGAAGTGCCCAAGGGTAACACGCTATTTCTTGAGGAGTCTGCCATAATCACGAATGTGAAAACCGGAGACAGATATGCTGGAAGACGGCAAGTAGAAAATCATGAAGCCAATTAACAGCGTCGAAAAATTTATTGCCGTGGCTGGAATTGACCATAATCGGGTTTTTGCCGATTATCTTGCGATTGTAGCGGGCGTTAAAACGCAACAGGCTCCCTGTGCCATTGCCCAGGAAGTAGCATCACACAATGAGAAGCCCGGCGTTGTGTTTGAAGCATTCGCCAAGTTTTACGGCATGACGAGCTTAGATATTGCTCAAACGAGCGAAGCGTTGGTATTGATCGTTATCAAAAAATTTCCAGAACCATCCCACCGCAAGCTTACGCATTATGTGGAAGCAACGGATTACAGAGAATCGACTATTTTGACTGCTTTCGAGGATGTGAAGCCAGGATCGGAATATATTGAACACCAGTCGATACCGCTTTCCATAGTCAGTGACCTTGAGGGCCAGAAAGCCACAATCAAGCGGCAACCAACAAGGGTTGTTATCCCCTACGAAACGATTAGGAACCAAACCGATTGGATAAATACTATTCCACCGGCAATATTATCATCGATATATCGCGAGGAGTCGGAAGCTTTTTTTGCCATGCTTGAGGCTAACCCGCCCTTGATGGATCAAAACCCCGTATTTTTTGGCACCAACACCGCAGCAGCCCCCTTATCATTTTCGGCTATTTTGGCGTTGTTTAGGGATCAAAAAACAGCCATTACAGAGCATGTTGTCGGTGCTGAGCCAAAATATATTATCGTGCCGTCTTGGGCTGAAGTGGCGACGCGAAATGACATTAGAGCATGCGATATGGGGGGCGTCATTGAAGTCGTGTCCAGGCCCGATATTGTAAACATGTATTTATTGGCTGATCCCGAAATTAATCCAACATTGGTGAGGTTTGCTATCAGCCGTGTTCCCAGTGTATTTGTCGAACCAGTGCCTCATATATCGCGGGCGTTGGCGGTGCGCGGTGAAAATGATTTCGATTTTGTCCCTGTGTCTCGTTATGGGATTTGCAGGCTAACACCTATTTGATTTTAACCAGCTTTTATACCAGGCAGGTTTTGTGGTTTCCTGCCATTAGGGGGCTTGCCTGGTATTTTAGACCGTGGGGCGTACAGCTGGCCGCCCCACACCCTATTAAATTTTATGAATTATGGGCGCAGAGTTTGCCTGTTTTCTCGTCCGTTGAAAAAACTGGCACCATTTAACGAATTTATCAGGCCGCAAAAACAGTCAGTCGAGCCCTATAACTTGAGGTGTGTTTGTGGAATCCGCCAAGATTAGAAAGGAACCACCTGGAAAGCCGCTTAATTGCGGCTTTTTTGCGCCATTCAAAGACCCATTTGTATTATGTGCAGGTCATTTAATTAGCGTGACATCGTTACGAAGAATTACCGTTATGACGCAGTGAAAATACATTCACAGTTGATGTAAAAATCGGCCTATTCAAAGGTAAATCAGAACCACCGCCAACCGGGTAAATCGGCCATTTTTAGGCCAAAAACACCCAAAGCCCCAAAAAATGCCCCAAAATGCCCCAGCAAAGACCCAAGAAAAACAGCACTTTTGGGCGGCTGCATCCCACGGCTGGAGTGGCTTAAAGGCACCTCGCCCCAAAAGCCCCAGAATCTGAGACACCCCCCCCCTACAGATGTGTATTAATTAAAAGTTCAGTAACTTTTCAAGTAACTGACTACACCAAAAACGCGGTTCGAATTACCCTCATAGGAAGAAGCTGGGGAGTACCTTTTACCCTTGGCGCTAACTTAACGCGCAACTAAACAACACCCGAGCGCTATCCTAAGACTTTTAGTTAAGGGCGCGGGGCGAAAGATAGAGGCAGCATTGATAGGACAGGGGTAGCATTGGGGGTAACTTTAAAAAATAATAATGCAAATACCTTTAACTACGTGGCTTACAAAGCGTTATTCTATTGTCTCTCTCATATGATTTAAAGAGATTCAAAGAAGTAAAAAACCCGCAAGTTATCTGGCTTGGCGGGTATTTTTTTGTCCAATGAAGTGCAGCAAGATACATTGACATTCGGGGTATGGTGGGGGTATAAAATGGAGGTACCATGCTATTAACCGAGAAGATATACTCCCAATGCCGCTTTCAGACACCGCTTGCAAGAACGCTAAGCCTAAAGAAAAAGCCTTATAAACTGGCTGATGGCATGTTTCTACTTATCAACTTACGTTACGCAAGTGTTCAGAAATCAACAGTCGCACCAAATTACAAAATCTGTAACTCATTGATTTTTTATTATGGTTGCGTAACATCAGCTATTTAATACGAGAAATGTCTTGATGAGGAAATATGAATACCACGGATAGAATTGATTGGATTGACAAAGCAAAAGGTGTAGGTATATTTTTAGTAGTCACTGCTCATGTTTTCCTTAATGCTTCTGCGCCAATATTGCAAAAGCTTGCCAAGTTTATCTACCTTTTCCACATGCCACTCTTTTTTATGCTGTCTGGAATGTTATATAAACCGGAGGTGTTTTCGGTTCTTTTTAAGAAAAGGGTTGTTTCCCTGCTCATACCATATACAGCTTTCCTCTTTCTATTAACTATCAAGTCCCTGATAGGCACTGCTGCCCATTCTTATGGGGAAGCACTCAAATATATGAGTCAGATAATCTATGGTGGTTATAACCTCAAAGGATGGGTTGGCGTGTTTTGGTTTATCAGTTGCCTCTTCCTTACGCAGCTTGCTTACAATGCTCTTATAAATTGCGCTGGAGGAAAGACTTATAACCCACTTGCCCGGCCTGTGGTGTTCGTAATACTGCTTTGTAGTTCTCTGACATTACTGACAACACAAGTGAGGCTTCCACTGGCGGCAGAGGTTGTTCCAATTGCTATGGTCTTCTTCTGGAATGGGCACCTTATACGAGCTCAAAATCTACTCAATTCTAACAAAATGTTAGTGCTATCCGTGTTATGCGCGAGCATTTGTGTGTTTTTATATGTTGATGGATATACTGCACTTATTGCCTTTGATATGAAACCTTCATTGTTTGGTTTGCCTGTTGTTAGCATTGTTTTCGCAGTGTCTCTGGTTGTGGTTGTGCTAAAGGCGATTATCTTTATTTCCAACGTCAAATACATTGGCGAAATTATGGCTAGTATTGGATCAGCTTCCTTGGTAATTATGTATTTGAGTCAGCCAATTAACTTGACGCTTAGAGATAGGCACTGGCCGGATTTTTTTATCGTTTTACTCTCGATTATCCTTCCTTATCTGTTTTACAGTTTTATCAAACTTAACTGGATATCTAGGCTACTGTTGTTAGGTATTAGCAATAAAAAAACACCCGTAATTAGGTAAAACCAGGAATTTTTGAAGCCGGCTTTCTTTATTCTTCTTTGAAGGCCACATCCCGACCCCAGTCTTCAATACCCGCTTAGCACGACCAGAAAACGAGTATGATGAGGTCGGTTAATTTGTGCAGTTTATTTTTGGTCGTGCGGCGCGGATCGGTTAGATCGGCAAAGTGAGGGCGTAGATCAGGCAACATAAAGCTGTTGTCAAAAAATACCTTAACAAATTTTTAAGGATCAAAGAATAGATAGCGCGATTACCTGCATTGAATACGATGCGGCAGTATGGTGTTGAACAATCTATTTATTATAAGCGGCTTTTCAGGTCTTTAAAAAAAGGCTGATTTTAGTTTTGGCTGAAGCCGATGTGATGTGACGGCGTTGAATTTCGACGGAAGTAGCAGTAATAATTTACTGCCAAGAGTTCAAGTAAGCTGGTGCTGCAAAAAACACTTTCAAGGCTGTCAAGCCTTGAAAGTGTTCAAGTCGCGTGGTGAAGTAATTCAGGGATGAGTGTGTCATTCGCATGATAATTGTCCAGCTTTACCTCTTTTACGATTCAGGTTAATGTTACTGGCAATAGCTGCAGTGGCGAATAGTGCCGATGAGATGATGAATTCACCGGAAACAAATCCCAATAGGCCGGTTATAAACACTATTCCGGTTAAAATGTCTTTGTAAAAGTCGTTCATGAGTAAATCCTCGCATTAAGTTGAAAAGTTTTTTAAATTACGACTTAACTATAGTGAAGGACTGTATTGTTGACAATAACACTAAGAGTGGATAGATTGTTTCCTTATTTGAGGCATTAGATTCATGAAATTTTCATATACGTAATATAATCAGCATTAATGTTTATCAGCTATCAATGTCATCCTGAATATTAAGAGTCGCTCATAAATTTGAGTTCTTTAATTGTATATCATCAATGCAAGGACATCCGGAAACTGAAAGAGCAGGCTTGACATTGTCAGAGTGCGACTATAGAATGCACTCAGCTTGAAATAGTTTTACCGTTATGCTTATCTTTACGAAGTTCTTCATGTAATTGTTCGTCCTGTTATCATTAAGTAATTCTCTAATTTCCCAGCTCCATCAGCCTTTATAAGGCTTCAATTACTACAAATAGGATTACACTAAATGACTACAGGTACAGTTAAATGGTTTAACGCTGAAAAAGGCTTTGGTTTTATTCAGCAAGAAAATGGCCCAGATGTTTTTGTTCACTTTCGTAACATTAACAGCTCAGGCTTTAAATCTCTTGATGAAGGACAGAAAGTACAGTTTACTGTCACTCAAGGACAAAAAGGCCCGCAAGCAGAAGAAGTAACACTCATCTAATTGCAGACAAAAAAACCGTAGCTCTTTCGGGAGCTACGGTTTTTTTATGCCTGACAGTAAAGTAAATCACCTAATTGCTGCCGTTATATTCATTAGCAAGTTTATCAGTATCTTAACAAAACAATCCATTTTTGCTTTGTGCCGACTGAAATGTTGATTTAGCAGCTGCGGCAGCTCGATGATTTGTTCCTCTCTTTACAAAAAGTTAGTATTTTTCAAATTTCAACGAATTATTCTTGTCATATACAGAGAATAGCCATATGCCTGGCTCGATAATACTGACTCAATTTTTCAAATAAACCTAAAGCCGCAGTTTGTCCACGGAAAACACGAAAAACACTACATAAATCAGTGCGGTGTATTGATTTAGCTATTCACTCTTTGGGTGACGGTCTACAGCTTGGCATCTCTTTGAAAATTTTCGTGCTTTTTGTGTCACCTAGAGGCGCCTGCTTTTGGTTTTCGTGGACGAAATGATTTTTCTAGGATCAAGGGTAATGTGTTGATTGACGAAAAAGCCGAAAGTATCGTCTCATCGTTATGGCGATACGTTGCGGCCGTATTGATCAGTGAGTCGGGATTTTAGACGTGCACCTATCTAAAGCATGAACTTAAAAACATATCACCCCGAAGACACGAAGTAGGCCGGAATAAGGCCACCCAAGCCTGTCCTGAGCCCTTCGGCTTTGCTCAGAAAGAGCCTTGTCGAAGTGCGTAGCGCGAGGTAGCGTTTCCGGCGAATCGGGGGAGTATTTGCCGGAAATGCCAGTTCTCGCTGCCGCTCAAACCAGCTTTTCCGGCCTACAGGACTGTGCGCACCATTCAAGATTAATCAGCATATTCTCGGCAACTGCTCTCCGCTCAGTAAATCCAGAACCCGGCTGATGCCCATTGCCGTTTGCAGAGTAACCGTACCTCGCGGGTGTGTCGCTTTAACTTTGCCGATTTGACAGGCCTGTTTGCCCAATGGATGCCGGTGCAACGCACTCAGGGCTTGTGCGGTTTGCGCTTCGGGTACAAACAGCGCAAAACAACCCTCGTTGGCGATGTACAGTGGATCAAAGCCTAAAATTTCACAGGCGCTGCTGACATCCTGATGTATCGGCAATGCCGTTTCGTTGATTTCGATTGCATGATGCGAGGTGGCAGCCAGTTCTATCAGGCCGCTGGCTAAGCCGCCGCGCGTTAAATCGCGCATGCAGTGGATTTCAATGCCGGCTTGAATCAGATCCAAAACCAGACCGGACAGGTCGGCGCAGTCGCTGGCTATGCTGCTGTCAAAGTTCATGCCTTCGCGCTCCAGCATGATCGCAATACCGTGCCGCGCTATATCGCTGTTGATGATAATGCTGTCGCCGACTTGAATGTCGGCAGGCGAAACATTGACGTTTGCGTCGATGATGCCGATGCCCGCGGTATTGATATAAACCCCGTCGCCGCTGCCGTGATCGACCACTTTGGTGTCCCCGGTCACTATCAACACTCCGGCCTGTTGCGCGGTGTGCTGCATGGATTCGACGATGCGTTGCAGATCTTTAATCGCGAAACCTTCTTCAATAATCAGCGCGCAGCTGAGGTATAACGGTTTTGCGCCGCTCATGGCTAAATCGTTTAAAGTACCGCATACCGCCATCTTGCCGATATCGCCGCCGGAAAAAAACAGCGGCTTCACCACATAGGAATCGGTGGTAAAGGCCAGCTTGGAGCCGTTGACGTTTAACACCGCGCTGTCGTGTTTCTGGTTTAGCAGGGGATTGCTGAATACCGGTTGGATGATGCTGTCCAGCAATTGCTGCATCAGGCGACCGCCGCCGCCATGAGCCATGACGATTTGCTCGTATTGCAGGGGCAGGGGACAGTTCAGTTTTAAATCAGACATGTTGGTGACGACGGTAGCGGTAATAGGCGGCGCACGCGCCTTCGGAGGAAACCATGGTGGCGCCCAGCGGGTGTTCGGGGGTGCAAGTCGTGCCGAATTCGGCGCATTGCGCGGGCTTGATCAAGCCTTGCAGCACTTCGCCGCTACGGCAGGCGGCAGGTTCCTGGGTGTTAATGGCGGCGACCGCAAAACGCTGTTCGGCATTCCAGTCGTCGTAGTCGGCATTGAGTGCGAGACCGCTATCGGCGATTTCACCCAGTCCGCGCCAGCTTTGATTGACGATGTCGAACACTTGGCTTATCAGCTGTTGCGCGGACTGATTGCCTTGCTCTTTCACCACGCGGCTGTATTCGTTTTCAACCTGATAACGATTTTCTTCGAGTTGTTTGATGCACAGATACAGCCCGTGCAGAATATCGACCGGTTCAAAACCGGTGATGACGATGGGGATTTTATGTTGTGCGGATAGCGGCAAATATTCGTGGTAACCCATAATCGAGCAGACGTGTCCTGCGCCCAAAAAACCCTGCACCTGGTTGTCGGGCGAGTCGAGCAGCGCCTGCATCACCGGCGGCACGCGGACGTGGCAAATCAGCAACGAAAAGTTATTCAGCTTTTGTTGTTTGGCCTGGTAGGCGGCTAAGGCCGTGGTCGGGGCAGTGGTTTCAAAGCCTACGCCGAAAAACACCACCTGTTTGCCGGGGTTGGCCTGGGCGATATTCAGCGCATCCAGCGGCGAATAAACGATACGAATATCGGCGCCTTGAGCTTTCAGGCTGAGTAAATCATGATGCGAACCGGGGACGCGCAGCATGTCGCCGAAAGAACAGAAAATCACCTCCGGTTGTGCGGCAATCGCCAGCGCCTTATCGATATAAGCCAGCGGCGTGACGCAAACCGGACAGCCGGGGCCGTGGATCAGGTTGATTTCATCAGGCAACAGCTGATCGATGCCGTATTTAATGATGCTATGGGTCTGGCCTCCGCAGACTTCCATGATGTTCCATGGCTGTGTGGTGATGGATTTTATCGCGGCGGTTATTTTTTTTGCGGTTGCAGGATCTCGAAATTCGTCAAGGTAGTTCAAGCCGGCCTCACCTGTTCTGCGCATGAGTAGGGCGCGCTGCGCGCGTCTTTTCCGATGCTTGAATTATCACCCAATGTTTTGGCGCGCACGGCACGCCCTACATGAAAATTCGTAGCGCCGATCTGCACTTTTCCGGTTCTGTTTGTCGTCATAATATATTCTCGAAGTCAGCTAAATCCCGGAATGCTTGCAGGCTGGCCTGAGCTTCGGCTTCATCCAGGATGGACAGGGCAAAACCGGCATGAACGATCACATAGTCGTTGATTTTGGCTTCGGGTACATAGGCCAGGCTGACGTCCTTGCTGATGCCGGAAAAGTTAACGCGCCCGGTACGCGCTAGGGAATCGCTGTGATCAGACAGGCTGATAATTTGTCCGGGTATGGCCAGGCACATAAGTTATCCTATATATTTTGCGGCATACAACTGGCCGAGAGCCAGTCCGCCGTCGTTAGGGGGGATCTTTTCATGGCAGTATACATCAAAGCCCGAGCTCTTTAATCTCTTGGCTGCGTTTGCCGTGAGATAAGTATTTTGAAAACAGCCGCCGCTCAGGATAACTGTTTTTTGCCCGGCCCTCCGGGCTATGGCCAATATGATTTCGGCCAAGGTGTTGTGAAACTTGCAGGCGATTAATTCAACCGGGCTGTGCGGTATATCGTCCAAGAGCTGTTCCAGGGTGATTTTCCAGTCGATAACAATGGCCGCTTCGTGTTTGATGTGGAAGTCATAGTGTTGGCCGGATGCGCTTAATGCCGCGCTCATTTCCAGCGCCATTGCCGCCTGACCTTCATAGTGATTGATATGGCATAGCCCCAGTAAGCTGGCTACTGCATCAAATAAGCGTCCGGCGCTGGTGGTGCGCGGACAGTTGAGTTGACGGCTTAAGGCCGATTGCAATAAGTTTAATTCCTGTGCGGAAAAGGGCAGGTCTTTGCGATCAAAGACGCGGTCAGCAAAGATTTCGTAAAGCAGGCCTAATGCCGCGCGTCTGGGTTCCTGTATGGCTTTATGTCCGCCGGGCAATAAAAACGGGGCAAAGTGGGCGTAGCGTTCAAAGCCTTGCTGATTAATAAGCAGAAATTCGCCGCCCCACAGTGTGTTGTCGGTGCCCAGCCCCGAACCATCCCAGGAAATGCCTAATGCAGGCGGTTCCAGGCCGTGTTCGGCCATGCAGGATAGGCTATGAGCATAGTGATGTTGTACAGGGACGGTTTGCGTGCCTGAATTGGCTGCAAACCGGCTGCTGACATAGCCGCTATGCAGGTCGTGCATGATACGTGTCGGGGCGATTTGATAAAAGTCTTGCAAGTCCGTTAGGGTGGATTGGAATTGTTGTTGGGTTGCTTCTGAATCAAGGTCGCCCAGATGTTGGCTTAGAATGATGTGCGGTCCATGACTGACAGCGATAGTGTTTTTTAACTGGCCGCCTACGGCCAGCGTGTCGGGCATTGCTGTTTTTAAGGTGATGGGTAGAGGGGTGTAGCCTCTGGCTCTGCGCAATACGGTGATTTTGTCGTTGATGAGTCGGACGATGGAATCATCGAGCGGACGGAGGATTGGTCGGTTATGGGTTAGGAAATAATCGGCAATGCCGGCAAGTCTTGTTAATGCCTGTTGGGCATTAATGCAAATGGGTTCGTTTTGGCGGTTGCCGCTGGTTGCGACCAGTGTATGGAGCGGTTGCGCGACAATGTCTTTATTTAGTAAAAGGTGGTGTAACGGCGAATAAGGCAGCATGATGCCAAGCAGGTTGCTGCCGGGTGCTACGGCAGATGTGGGGGCGACTGAAGTCGCCCCCACATCTGTCGCTATCGGTTTGGCGTTTAATAATACAATAGGTGCGGAGGCAGAGCTCAGGGCTTCTTGCTCAAGTGCATTGATCATGCAAAGCTGTTGCGCAGTCGCCAAATCGGCGACCATCAGCGCAAAGGGCTTTTGCGGACGATGTTTGCGCAGTCTAAGGCGTTCAACGGCGTGCCGGTTGGTTGCATCAACCAATAGTTGATAACCGCCTATGCCTTTAATGGCGACGATTTTTCCGGCGCGTAACAGGTCGATTGCGGTAATTAATGCGTCGTGTTTTTCGGCTAAAAAATTTCCAGACTCATCAAGCAAGCTTAAGCTGGGGCCGCAGTTTGGGCAGGCGATGGTTTGGGCGTGAAACCGCCGGTTATTTATAGCTTGGTAATCCTGTCCGCATTCGCGGCAGATATGGAATGCCGCCATGCCGGTTCGGCTGCGGTCATAAGGTTGCCGGGTCATAATGCTGTAGCGCGGTCCGCAATGGCAACAGCTGGTAAACGGATATTGATAGTAGCGGCTGGCGGGGTCGGAAATATCGCGGATACAATCAGGGCAGGTGGCTATGTCGGGCAGGACAAAGGCGGATTGTGTGCCGTCAGCCGTGCTGGCTTTAATCCGGAAATCGTCAAAGTCGGCTTGAGGCAGCCTGGTTATGGTTAATGATTCGATTTTTGCAAAAGGCGGCAGTTGATTGTTCAGACTGTCAATAAAGTCTTGCTGGTGTTCGGGCAGGCCTTCAATATCGATGGTTATACCGCTGTTGGTGTTGGCAACCCAGCCTTTTTGTTGGTGTCGCCGGGCAAGGCGAACAATAAACGGGCGAAAGCCAAGTCCCTGAACGAAACCTTTGATATTGATTTTCAAATGCTCTTTGTTAATATTGAAGCCTTTTGTCAAGGGGATAAAGAGTGTTTTTAACTGTCACTAAAACAGTAGACGGTATATAATCTCACGGTTTTATTCAATCATTTACTAAATTCATACCGGAAAAAAACATGCTGGGTAAGTTGGTTAGATTAGTTATAGGGAGCCGTAATGACAGGCTGATAAAGAAGAAAAAGTCATTGGTCAAAAAGATCAATGCTCTGGCTTCTGATTACGAGAAATTATCTGATGATGCGTTAAAAGCAAAAACGCAGGAATTTCGTGATCGTCTGGCGCAAGGTGAAAAACTGGACAATCTGCTTCCAGAAGCGTTTGCAACAGTCAGAGAAGCGTCGACGAGAGTCTTCGGTATGCGCCATTTCGATGTGCAATTGATCGGCGGCATGATACTTCATGACGGTAAAATTGCCGAAATGAAAACCGGTGAGGGAAAAACCCTGATGGCAACCTTGGCGGCCTATTTGAACGCCTTGCCGGGGCGCGGTGTACATGTTGTTACGGTTAATGACTATCTGGCCAAGCGCGACTCCGAATGGATGGGCAAGCTTTACGGTTTTCTGGGTTTGTCGACCGGCGTGATTATCAGCCAGATGGAAAGCGACGCACGGCGCGAAGCTTATGCGTCAGACATCACTTACGGTACCAATAACGAATTCGGTTTTGATTATCTGCGCGACAATATGGCTTTTAGCCTGGAGCAGAAAGTCCAGCGGGATTTAAGTTTCGCTATTGTTGATGAGGTGGATTCGATCCTTATCGATGAGGCGAGAACGCCGCTGATTATCTCCGGGCCTACCGAAGAAAGCACCGAAATATACATCAAAGTCAACAAGATCATCCCTTTCCTGACCAAGCAGGAAAAAGAAGGCGAACCGGGCGATTATTCGGTCGATGAAAAAGTACGCCAGTTGTATCTGACCGAAGAAGGCCATGAGCGGGTTGAGCGTTTAATGGTTGAACATGGCTTGATGGCGGAAGGAAGCAGCTTGTATGACGCGACCAATATTCGCCTGATGCACTACCTGACTGCTTCATTGCGTGGTCATGTTTTATTCAAAAAAGACGTTGATTATATCGTCGCCAATAATGAAGTGATTATCGTCGATGAGTTTACCGGCCGGATCATGCCGGGACGGCGTTGGTCGGAGGGCTTGCATCAGGCGATTGAAGCCAAAGAGCATGTCGCTATTCAAAATGAAAATCAGACGCTGGCTTCGATTACCTTCCAGAACTATTTCCGCTTGTACGAAAAACTGTCCGGTATGACCGGTACTGCGGATACCGAAGCGTTCGAACTGAACAAGATTTACGGCCTTGAAGTTGTGGTTATTCCTACGCATCGCAACATGATCCGCAAGGATTTTGGCGACGTAGTCTTCCTGACCACCGACGAGAAATATGTCGCCGTTGCCGATGATATTAAAGAGTGCGTTAGCCGTGGGCAACCGGTGTTGGTGGGAACTACGTCGATTGAAAACTCCGAGCGGCTGTCCGCATTATTACAAAAGCAGGGCATTAAACACGAAGTGCTTAACGCCAAACAACACGAACGCGAAGCCCATATCATTGAGCAGGCCGGTATGCCGGGAGCGGTTACTATCGCGACCAACATGGCCGGACGGGGTACAGATATTGTGCTCGGCGGCAATCTGGAAGCGGAACTGGCGGCACTGGGCGAAGATGCCGGCGAGGCCGATAAGGATCAAGTGCGTGGCGTTTGGTTGGACAGACACGAGCAGGTTATCGCCACCGGCGGTTTACATGTCATTGGTTCGGAGCGTCATGAATCGCGTCGTATCGACAACCAGTTAAGAGGCCGGTCGGGTCGTCAGGGCGATCCCGGTTCAACCCGTTTCTACCTGTCGCTGCAAGATGACTTAATGCGTATTTTTGCATCGGATCGCGTTGCGGGCTTAATGCAGAAATTAGGTATGGGTAATGGTGAAGCCATTGAGCATCCTTGGGTAACGCGCTCTATTGAAAGCGCTCAGCGCAAGGTTGAAGGCCGTAACTTCGATGTGCGTAAAGAAATTCTTGCTTATGACGATGTCGCCAATGATCAACGTAAGGTTGTCTATGCGCAGCGTAACGAGCTGATGGCGGCGGAGGAAATATCCGACATTATCACCGCGATACGTGAAGATGTGGTCAATAATGTAATAACCCAGTATATTCCGCCAAAAACCATGGTTGAGCAGTGGGACACCAAGGGTCTGGAAGAGCATTTGCGTCAGGAATTTAACGTTGAAATCCCCGTGCGTAAAATGCTGGCTGAAGACCATTCGCTGCAGGAAGAATCTTTGCGTAAGCGCATTATCGATATTCTGGAACAAAACCATAAAGACAAAGAACAGCAGATGTCCAAGGAAGTGTTACAGCATTTTGAAAAATCAGTGATGCTGCAAGTGCTTGATAATAGCTGGAAAGAGCATCTGGCGGCGATGGATTACTTGCGTCAGGGCATACATTTTAGAGGTTATGCGCAAAAAGATCCCAAACAGGAATACAAGCGCGAAGCGTTTGAAATGTTTACTAACCTGCTTGAGCATATCAAGTATGAAGTGATAGGGATTCTGTTTAAAGTTCAGGTCAGGCAGGAAGAAGACGTTCATGCTATTGATGAGCAAATGCAGGCGCCTAGGGAAATGCATTTTGAACATGCACAGGCACCCGCTTTGGATGCTTATGAGGAGTCGTTACATGCACCTGAACCGGAAGAAGTTGCCGCTGCTGAACAGCCATTTATCAGAGAGGGCAATAAAGTGGGCCGCAATGATCCTTGTCCTTGCGGTTCAGGCAAGAAGTTTAAGCAGTGTCACGGCCAGTTAAGCTGATTGAGTGGGGATTGTATTTAGACCCCATACTGTTGTTTCGGAGTTCAAAGCTAGCTTTGAACGCTTTACAGGTACAAGGCGAGCCTTATACTCCGATATAGACACGAAGTTTTTACCATGGTTTTTCTTCGTGAACTTCGTGTCTCCGTGGTTTATTAATCAATCCACACCTTCTTAAGTTAATGCCTATATGGGGTCGGATCTAAGCCGGCCCCGTATACCATTTTAAAACAGATTTTCAGTAGGGTTTTCATCAGGCTGATCGGAACCGGTTATCGAGTCACCGGATGTGGATGTGAATCCGGTTGGCACATGTTCAGTTTGAAAAAACTCCCATATCCCATCTTTATTTGCGGCTGCTGTTAACAAGCCGGTCTCAGGACTTATAAATGCTTTGACTATTCCCTCCGGCATTTCAAGAGGGATTTCCGGAGTGTCTTTTAGGGCTGTCCGCATAAACTCTATCCACATCGGTAATGCGGCTAAGCCGCCCGTTTCAAGATTCCCCAGCGGCGAAAAGTCATCAAATCCGACCCATGCGGTGGCGACATTTGACTGCGTATAGCCATTAAACCAGGCGTCGCGCTGCTCATTTGTGGTGCCTGTTTTTCCGGCAAGATCTTGTCTGCCCAGTACTTTTGCTCCTGTTGCCGTGCCGTGTTGAACGACATCTCTTAATAACGAATTCATCAGAAAACAAATTTGCGGCGTAATAATTCTGGGAGCGTAGTTACGGTTTAATTCCTGGCTGCTATCGCAGGCAGGACAGGCAATTTTAGGATTGGCTTGATAAATAATTTCGCCTTCGTTGGACTCAATGCGTTCAATAAAATAGGGTTTGACCAGGAAGCCGCCGTTGGCAAATGTGGCATAAACCCGTGCCATTTGCAGTGGGGTTGCATAGCCGCTGCCCAGTGCCAGGGAAAGGGTTTTAGGTATTTGTTCTTCAGTAAAGCCAAAGCGCAATGCCGTTGCGACGGCTTTTTCAACGCCCATTTCTTTCAATAAGCGGATGGAGATAATGTTTCTTGAGTGGGTTATAGCCGATCTGATGCTGGTTGGGCCGTTGAATTTCTTGTTGTAATTTTCCGGACGCCACTCGTTTTCCTGACCCGGGTTGTCGATGACTATGGGCGCATCGTTAATAAGGCTGGCGGCGGTGTAGCCTTGTTCCAGGGCGGTGGTGTAAATGATGGGTTTAAAGCCTGAGCCCGGCTGTCTTTTTGATTGGGTCGCGCGATTGTATTTGTTGCGGAAAAAATCGAAGCCGCCGGTTAACGCTAAAATGGCGCCATTGGCAGGATTTAAAGAAACAAATGCCCCTTCTGCCTCGGGTATTTGCGTTAAAGCCCAGATATTATTCGGCAGTTGACGGACACGGATAATATCGCCGGCTTGTAGGGGCGACCGGCCGGTCGCCCTGTCGGCCCATTTAATGTTTTTCCATGGTATTTCAATAAGAGTGCCGTCTTGAAGGCTGGCCGTTGCGAGATTGTTTTTTACGCGTAGAACGGCGGCGGGCAAAGTATCGCCGATGACCGGGAGTCCGTTGAGATCACCTGCTTTGTTAGTGCGTGAGTGACGATATCCATGGCGTTCATCATAGGCATGCAAGGTATTGGTAAGCGCCTGATTTGCCGTTGTTTGCAGCGTCCCGTTTATTGTTGTATAGACCTTGAACCCGGAGGTATAAGCTTGCTCGCCATAAAGCTCGAAAATTTTTTGCCGTACCATTTCGGCTAAGTAAAGCGCTGAAATTTCAGGTGTGACAGACTGTATTTTTGCGGTAGAGGGTTGCCGGGATGCGTCCTCATATTCTTGCTGAGTAATATGGTTAAGCTCAAGCATGCGGTGCAGGACATAATTGCGCCTTTCAACTGCCCGTGTCTCATTAGTAATGGGATTGTATATAGAGGGGGCTTTAGGCAAGCCGGCAATCATGGCGTGTTCGGCCAGGCTCAGCTCAGTTAAGGATTTTCCGTAATAGACCTGAGCCGCTGCGGCAATACCATAGGCCCTGTGTCCCATGAAAATCTGATTTAAATAAAGTTCCATGATTTTGTTTTTCGGGTATTCGTGCTCTATTTTTAACGCCAGCATGATTTCCTTTAACTTACGGGTGTAAGTTTTTTCGCTGCTAAGCAGGAAGTTGCGGGTAACCTGCATGGTGATGGTGCTGCCGCCCTGTTTTTTCTTTCCGGTTAAGGCGAGTTGCAGACCTGCTCGAAGCAGGCCTTTAAAGTCGACGCCGGGGTGTTCATAAAAACTGTCATCTTCTGCGGCAATAAAGGCATTAATGAGTTGTTGGGGGACTTCTTCTATGTTGACCGGTGTACGTTTCTTCTCGCCAAATTGAGCAATCAGCAGGTTATCTTTGCTGTAAATACTTAAAGGCGTCTGGTATTGAACATTATGCAGGGTCTTAACATCAGGCAAGCCGGCTGAAAGCTTGTTGTATAAAAAATAACCGAAAATTGCCGAGCCTAACGTTATGATCGTAAAAAAAATAGCAAACCATTTTAGAATTTGTCCGCTTAATGTTTTTTTAGCCACAAGTGATCCTGGGAAGCAGTGCGATAGAGATAAAACCTAAGCTTTAAGAATAAAAGATACGTTTTTGTTAGATGCCGGCTGAAATATTCTCGCTGGAGATAAAAAACAACTGGTTGAGTAAATAAATTGAACATTTTAAGCATCAAAATAAAAAAGGCTACTATACTTTCGCGAGTAAATAAGTTTTGTGATTATTAGTTATAGCTGACGGTTCTAAGGATACAGGCGATATGGTCCTAATGATGGGGAGGTAAAGCAATGCAGAAGCTATTGCCGAGGCGACGCAGGGTGCAGTTGCCAGACATCTGCACTGCAATTGATCGATCACATTATTCATCAAGTTTTTCAAGGGTTAGTTAATGAGTTGGTTTAGTCAGAAACAGAGCGCGGTTCTTGGTATTGATATCAGTACAGCGGCTATAAAGTTACTCGAATTGAGTAGGGTTGGCGCTCGTTACCGGGTTGAGAGTTATGCCGTATCGCCTTTGCCGCAAGACGCTGTTATTGATAAAAATATAGCCAACATTGAAGTGATAGCTGATGCCATAAAAGTCGCTTTAAAGCAATCCGGGTCAAAGCTAAAGCAAGCATCTGTCGCTGTTGCAGGATCTTCAGTGATGACCAAGGTTATACCCATGTCCGCTTCATTAACCGATGATGAAATGGAAGAGCAGATTATGGTTGAAGCGGACCAGTATGTGCCTTATTCGCTTGATGAGGTAAATTTCGATTTTGAAGTACAGGGCGAAAATGAAAATAACCCTGAAATGGTCAATGTGCTGCTCGCGGCATCGAGAAAAGAAATTATTGAGGATCGAGTGGAAGTGCTGGCAAAGGCGGGCTTAAAGGCCAAAATTGTCGATGTTGAAGCCTTTGCGATGGAAAATGCTTTTACCTTGTTGATTGATCAATTGCCGGATGCCGTAGGGACTCAAACGGTTGCTATTGTGGATATTGGGGCAACCATGACCGCCTTAAATGTCTTATATAATTGCCGTACCGTGTACACAAGAGAGCAGGGCTTTGGCGGTAAGCAGTTAACCGAAGAGATTCAGCGTCGCTACGGATTAACTTATGAAGAGGCCGGCTTGGCAAAAAAGCTGGGCGGACTTCCGGACAATTATACCGTTGATGTGCTTGATCCATTTAAACGGGCAATGGTTCAGCAAATTCAGCGGTCGATACAGTTTTTTGTTTCATCAAGCGCGAATAGACACATCGATAGTCTTATTCTGGCGGGTGGTTGTGCATCAATACCCGGCATCGACAAATTGGTTCAGCAAGCTATAGGGGTGCCTACCGTTATAGCGAACCCTTTTATCAATATGGCTTTATCCAATAGAGTAAAACCTCAGTCATTGAGCAATGATGCTTCTGCAATGATGATTGCATGCGGGTTGGCTTTGAGGAGTTTTGACTAATGGCAAAAATCAATTTACTCCCTTGGCGTGAAGAACTGCGGGCGCAGAAAAAGCAGAACTTTATAAATGCTATTGGCGTGGCTGTTTTGGTTACAGCGATTATTTTTGTCGGGGTTCACATGTATATTGAGGGACTTAAAGCGTATCAAGAACAAAGAAACAAAATAATACAGGACGAAATAGCGTTATTGGACATAAAAATTGCCAAAATAAAGACTATTGAGGAACAAAAAAGTAAGTTGTTGATCAAAATAGAATTGATTCAGAAACTACAGGAAAGTCGTCCGGAGATTGTGCATTTGTTTGATGAGCTTCCCAAGGTTACACCGGATGGGGTTTTTCTCACGAAATTCACGCAGGTGGGTGCAGAACTGAATTTTCAGGGCAAGTCGCAATCCAATGCGCGCGTTTCTGCCTTTATGAGAGCCATTGAAGCCTCAGCTTGGTTGAAAGTCCCAACGCTTGATGTGATTCAGACCGCGAGCAAAGTTAGTCCTGAGCAGTTAAGCGATTTTACTCTGCATGCCAAACAGGGTAATCAGAATGCGCAAGCTGAGGCTGGAGGGAAATGATGAATCTTTCGGAAATTAATTGGGATCCTAATGAGGCAGGAACTTGGCCATTGCCCATTAAAGCGGCAACAATCGCAGTGATATGCGCCCTGGTTTTCGGCGCAGGTGTTTACTATGACACGCTTGACCAGTTAACGGCGCTTGATGCTTCTGAGAAGCAAGAGCTGGAATTAAAGCAGTCATTTGAGACGAAACAAAAGAAATCAATCAATCTTCAGGATTATCAGGACCAATTGGCGCAAATTGAAACGGAACTGGAGGATATGATTCGGCAAATGCCGACAAAAGAAGAAGTTGCAAGCCTGTTGATTGATATTTCTCAGACAGGATTGGCCAGCGGTCTGGAGTTCAGGTTATTCAAACCCGGAGCTCCTGTTCGTAAAGACTTCTACTCAGAGTTGCCAATTAGTATTGAGGTTATTGGAAAATACGAGGAGTTGGGTTTGTTTGTGAGCGGTTTAGCCTCGTTGCCCCGAATTGTTACCGTACATGATGTAAACATTATTCCCGAAGGTAAGGAAGGGGAAATGAAAATGAATGCGACTGTAAAGACCTATAACGAAGGTGTTGGTGGAGAAGAGGCTACAGTGGCCAAAAAGAAAAGAGGGCAAAAGTAATGATAATGCAGATTAGTTGCATGGTTGTTATGACATTGCTGGCAGGTTGCAGCAATGATGATTTTTCAGATTTAAATCGCTATCTCTCAGAAGTTAAGGCCAGGCCTAAGGAGCCTATTAAACCCTTGCCTGAAATCAAGGTGATTGAGCCCTTTATGTTTAAACCGGAAGGTCTGCGTGATCCATTTAAGCCGCTGGAACAGCCCGAACAGGCCAAGGGTGTTGATGTTTCAACGGGTAGCGGTATAAAGCCCGATACCACTCGACGTAAGGAAGAGTTGGAAACATTTCCTTTGGATGGCCTAAGAATGGTAGGGACTGTAGACATGAAGGCGAGTTTGTGGGGATTGGTAAAAGCGAGCGACGGCACAATTTATCGCGTCAAGGTTGGGAACTATATGGGTAAAAATTACGGAAAAATTATACGGATATTCAGCGATAAAATTGAATTGATGGAAATAGTTCCCGATAAACCGGGGACGTGGCGTGAACAACCGGCTTCAATAGCGTTGACAGAGTGATGAAAAAGGATAAAAAAATGAATAATAAACAAGGCGGCGTTATGATGAATATTCACAGCGCGCGAATAAATTCGCGCTCACAGTCATTATGTGCGCACATTGGCTTAGGTCTATTCTTATTTATCTTCCAAATTGCATCTGTTAGAGCCGGCGAGCTGGCGCTATCGGGCATAGACTTCGCGACACAGTCAGGCGATAAACTGCAAATTGAAATGGTAATGACGGGGCCTGCCATTACCCCTCAAATATTTAAGACAGATAACCCTGCACGTATCGCTCTGGATTTTCCCGGTGTAAAAAGCGCACTTGGAAAAAAAATGTACCCGATAAATCAGGGAGCAGCGAGCAGTGTTTATGTGGTAGAGGCCGCCGGCAGGGTTCGTGTCGTTGTAAACCTGATTGAGTCAATACCGTTTGAAACCAAGGTGGTTGGCAATAAGGTGCTGCTGACCTTGACTCCTGCAAAGGCTGCGATGCCTGCTACAAAGCCTGTTGTTGCAAAGTCTGCAACTCCTGTTCCGACAAAGGCAATTAATTCGGTGGTTGCGGCGTTAATACCTGCGCAAGATATTAGCGGCTTTGATTTTAAGCGCGGCGATAAAGGTGAAGGACGCATACTGATTTCCCTGGCTAATCCGAACACCATTGTTAATTCCAAGAAACAAAACGGGAAAGTTATCATAAGCTTTTTAAATACCCGGTTACCTGAAAGCCTGGCTAAACGGCTGGATGTTTCCGAGTTTGCAACGCCTGTTAAGTTTATTGATACGGTCTCGTCTGACCGGCAAACCACAATTACCGTATCCATGCAAAATGAACTTTACGATTATTCCGTGTTTCAAGCGGACGGGTTGTTGACTGTTGAGTTTCGTCCTTTAAGCAATGAAGAGAAAGATGCGCTGGACAGATCGCGTACCAAATATACTGGCGACAGGTTGTCTTTAAATTTCCAGGAGATTGAAATACGTAGCGTTATTGCTATTCTGGCCGAGTTTACCGGACAGAATGTAGTTGCCGGTGATGATGTGACGGGCACGATTACTTTAAAACTGGATGATGTGCCTTGGGATGAAGCGTTGGATTTTATCATGATGACCAAGGACCTGGGCAAGTATGAGACCGGTAATGTCACGTTAATTTCACCACTGGACAAAATCAAGGACTATAAGAAGAAACAACAGGAAACAGATAGAGTCGTCGAACAATTAGATCCGTTGGTAACTGAATATATTAAAATCAATTACGCCAAGGCCGAGAACTTTAGAAATCTGCTGAATGGCGAAGATACCGGTGCTTTTGGCGCTTGCGGGGTGACCGGCGCAGCTGGCGCTGCTTCATCCGGCAGTTCATTGTCGGCTTCCGCTGCTGGAGGTTCTTCAGCTTCTGGACAATCAAGTCAAGGGGCAAAAGACTCAGAGGTAAATAATGACAAGTTCGGTTTGCTTTCGCTCCGTGGATCGGCCGTTGTCGATGCCAGAACCAACACCTTGATTGTGCGAGAGACGACAAAACGGTTGGACGAGGTAAAGAAACTGATACGTAAGCTTGATGTCCCGGTGCGGCAGGTAATGATTGAGGCGCGCGTTGTTATTGCCGATGATAGTTTTACTGAAAATTTAGGTGTCAAGTTTGGTGCAGCAAAGGCGGCGAGTCTCGGAAGTGGCAAAAATTTTGCTGTAGGTGGGTTAGGGACTAAAGGTAACGGTAACCTTCAGCCCAATGCCGACGGAACAATAGGCACCTTAAGTGATTCGCTGGTTGATTTGGGTGTAGCAGGGTTGACAGCGACTCCTCCAGGCGCTTTGGGTATGACACTCGCTAGAGGCGCAGATTATGTGTTGAATCTTGAACTTCAGGCATTACAAATTGAAGGGAAAGGTGAAATAGTATCCAACCCAAGAGTAATGACCATGGATCGCTGCACGGCAGTTATGATGCAAGGTGTGCAGATTCCGGTTACGACGCCCTCAACGGCAAATTCACCGGCGACAACTACTTATATAGATGCGGTTCTTAAATTAAATGCAACGCCCCAGATTACCCCCAGCGGATCGGTTATTATGAATCTGTTGATTACGAAGGACAATGCGAACAATACCAGCAATCCGGTATCGGGTAATCCCGGGATCGATAAAAGAGAGATTAAAACATCGGTACTCGTTGAGGATGGCGAGACGGTGGTTTTAGGCGGGGTTTATGAAGGTGCTGAGTCGTATGGCAAGAATAAAATCCCATTTTTCGCCGATTTGCCGGGTATCGGGTTTTTATTTACAAATTCAACAACCAATAAAACGAAGAAAGAATTGTTGATTTTTGTTACCCCAAAAATCATGAAAGATAATGTAGCCAGCGATTGATTGCTTCTACTTGGACCAAAAAGGGGGCATAATGCCCCCTTTTTTAATGATTTAACCCGCAAAATAAGGCAGGTCATGACGCGATCAGAGAATATATATTTAGTTGGCCTCATGGGTGCAGGAAAAACTACGATAGGACGGCAGTTAGCTAGAGCGCTTAAATTGCCTTTTTATGACAGTGATAAAGCGATTGAGGAAAGAACCGGCGTAGATATTCCTACCATATTCGAGTTCGAGGGAGAGGAAGGATTCCGGGATAGGGAGCAGAAAATGATTCAGCAATTGACGCAAATGGAGGGTATCGTACTGGCTACCGGTGGCGGTGCTATTTTGCGCGAGGAGAATCGCAGGTTATTGAAAGAAAATGGCTTTATTGTCTACCTGCAATGTTCGGTAGAAAGAATTTTGGAACGGACGCGCAGAGATACACAACGTCCCTTGCTGAAAACAGATAACCCCAGAGATCGGATAGAAAGCTTATTCGCACAGCGTGAGCCGCTGTATTTGTCTTGCGCTGACTTTAAAATTGACACGGGCGTCATGCAAAGCAAAGAAGTCGTTAGCCACATTTTAGAAGAATACCATTCGGTTAATCGTTAATACTCGGTGTTCAAGTTTTTATTTATTGCTGATGCGTTAGCTATTATTAATCAATGGTTCAATGTTATCCGGCCTATAAAAGGCTATTATTTTGTAACTACCCAGCTTAGCTGAGGTTCTCCCTTACCGATCACAAGCGTGCTGTTTAGAATCATAACTTCAAAGCTAGCTTTGAACTCCGGCCTCCGCATTTTCTGGAGTCCTAAGCTCGCTTTGGACGGTTCAAAATTGGCTTTGCCTACAAGCATTAATAAAGATGAAAACATTACTGGTTGAATTAGGTGACCGTAGTTACCCGATCTATATAGGCTCTGATTTATTGAGCCAGTCCGAGCTATTCATAAAGCATATAAAGTCCAAGCAAGTTGTTGTAGTCACCAATGAAACCATTGCCTCCCTGTATTTGAATGCGGTTTTAAAAAATTTGCAGGGCTATACTGTCGAAACAGTGATACTGCCCGATGGCGAACAGTTCAAGACTTTGGAATTTGTAACTCAAATTTTTGATAAACTGCTGGCCGGCAAGTTTAGCCGTAATGCCACTTTGATTGCTTTAGGCGGCGGTGTTATCGGCGACATGGGCGGCTTTGCGGCAGCCTGTTATCAGCGAGGCATTCCTTTCCTGCAAATACCCACAACATTGCTGGCGCAGGTTGATTCTTCGGTGGGCGGAAAAACCGGGGTTAATCATCCGCTGGGTAAAAATATGATTGGCGCTTTTTATCAGCCGCAATGTGTTATCGCCGATGCCGATGTTTTGGATACGCTGGATGACCGTCAATTATCTGCCGGTCTGGCCGAAGTGATTAAATACGGCCTGATCAGGGACGCTGAATTCTTTGAATGGCTGGAAAACAATATCGACGCGTTACTGGCCAGAGATAAGCAGGCATTGGCTTATGCCATTGAACAGTCATGCATTAATAAAGCTGAAATTGTTGCCGAAGATGAAACCGAAACCGGAGTCAGGGCGACATTAAATTTAGGCCATACTTTTGGGCATGCGATAGAAACAGGCGCCGGTTACGGTAAATATCTCCATGGTGAGGCGGTTGCCATCGGCACCTGTCAGGCTGCCGATCTTTCCAGAAGAAAAGGCTGGCTGAATGAGGAAGATGTCGCACGAATCATTGCGCTATTTAAAAAAGCCAGGCTGCCCGTACTTCCGCCGGAACAAATTGATTCAGACCGGTTTTTGGAATTAATGGCGGTAGACAAAAAGAATGTAGACGGTCAAATCAGACTGATTCTGTTACAAAAAATCGGCATGGCAACATTGCCTGTAGACGTAGACCAAGACCTATTGGAGATGACACTTAAAACCTATGGTAGAAGATGATACTTTTACTTATCATGTGAAACAGCAGCCGGCTGATCAGATAAATAAGGCTGCTCAATCCTTGATAACGAAGGAACGAACACAGAAGCTTGATTTATTAATTCATCTGCTTTCAAACCTGACACAAGCCCTTGTTGTCTGCGGTCCGGAAGGCATCGGCAAAACGACATTGCTTAAAATTTTGCAGGAGCGCAAGACTGAATCATGGCGGTATTGCCTTATACAGGGTAATGCCGACGTAAGCTTTGAGGCGGTTCAGGAGCAGCTGGTTAAGGCTCAGTCAGGCAAGTCTGTTCAGTCGTTATCAACAGCTTCAGGTCAATATAAACAAGTCGTATTAATTATTGATAATGCGGGTGAATTGGTCCCCGGCC
Organism: Methylobacter sp.; assembly: GCA_030653175.1. Lineage (GTDB taxonomy): Bacteria > Pseudomonadota > Gammaproteobacteria > Methylococcales > Methylomonadaceae > Methylobacter_A. Next base: position 5,963 of record JAURZV010000039.1, on the reverse strand, counting down.
TGATCGCGGCAATCATTCAATATGCAGCGGCAAATCCCGTTTTAAGAGTGGTTTTCGCTTTAACGCATGATGAATTACAGGTGAAACGAGGATCGGATCGAGTGATTGATGATTGCCATATCGTTGAAATTCCTCCCTTATCAGAAAAGCAATGCGGTGATTTTTTACAGCACTTGTCAACAAAACCTTATGCAAACTTGTCGTTTAAAGCAATCGGCGACAACATGATAGCGCATATCTACCGGGAGACGCACGGGGTTCCGGGAAGAATTATCGCCGAGATATCCGGTTTATCCTCCGGCGCCAAGCAAGGCGGAAAATCGAAATGGATACTTGTTCTTGCCGCTGCAGCGGCAATCGTTATAGCGTTAGGCGTTCAGTGGCTGATATCGTCGGTAATCGCTCCTGCATCGCCTAAAGCGCCTACTGTTGGTGCTCTACCTCCTGATCTGACCTCCATGGATGGAGGAAATGCCGCAAGACTGCCGGGAGCAGTCGCGGCCATGCAGTCGTCAAAAAATCATGATAAAAAAGCAGTAGCGCCTGTTGCAGTCGAACAGAAAGCAGACAATACCGAAGTTGCTCCTCCACGGCCGGAGCCTCCGATAATGCTCGCGCTGCCGCCCGTTCAGCCGGTTATTCAGCAGCAACCAGCACCGGCACCGGCAAATGAAGCGAAAGACGCGTTAGAGCCTTCAGTCGAAGTCAGTGTAAACAGAAATAATCAACAGCCTGTTACGCCCACGGCAAGACCTGAGGCAGCAAGCACGACTGTTGATAAGCAGTTAACAAGTGATGTACTTCGTTCCTCGGCAATCGCATCTGTATCGCCTAAAGCGCCTACTTTAGAAGCCCTACCTCCTGATCTGACCTCCAGGGATGGAGGAAATGCCGCAAGACTGCCGGGAGCAGTCGCGGCCATGCCGTCGTCAGCGCATCCTATGCCGCGTGGGGCCGAGCAAGAAAAACCAAAGCAGTCGGAGTTAAGTAAAACGATTAATAATGTCGAATCGCCTGTCGCTCAGAATTCGGAAATTAAAGCCCAATCCGAGCCGGCAAAAGCAGTTGATGTGGATCGGAAGCAGGATAAGAAGCAATCTGATGTTGCGCAGCAGAAAATGGCTGATCGGCTTTGGGCATCGAGAGAAAAATTAAAACAAGCGGAATTGAAGAAAACGGTTAATAGCGTGGAGCCGTTTACGCCCAATCAGCTGGAAACAATCCAGATACCGCAAAAGCCGGTAGACGTTGCTGCAATCCCTGAAGAGCGGGTCATGGAAGCTGCGGCGCCTCAGCAAGTGGAGCCTGGTCGCATCGGTTCCCTACCGATTGCGACACTTCCGCCACCCCCGGCAGTCGAAGCATCATTGGCACCGTCAGCAAATAATTTCACGTTGCAGCTTATGGTATTATCAAAGCAATCGTCTGCGGACGACATGCTCAAAAAATACCCGGCGATGGAACCGGATATTAGAGTCATTAGGACGATAGCCAAAGGCAAAGAGAAGTTTATTTTAGAGTATGGTTCATATCCTGATGCTGCATTAGCAAATAAAGCCAAGCAGTCCTTGCCCTTTGAATTCCACAGAGCATTGGTAAGGAAAATAGTTCGGTAGAACATAAGTAGGATGGGTAGAGCGGGAGCGAAACCCATCACACCCGTGCCATTGTTGTGATGGGTTTCACTGCGTTCTACCCATCTTACAAAACTTTAAACCTAAATAATTAAACCCATGACCGCATTAAAAAACGATACCTTTATTAGAGCGCTGTTAAAACAACCTGTTGACTACACCCCGATTTGGATGATGCGCCAAGCGGGGCGTTATCTGCCGGAGTACCGGAAAGTCAGGGAGCAGGCCGGTAGTTTTTTAGACCTGTGTACCAATCCTGAGCTGGCCTGTGAAGTCACTCTGCAGCCGTTACGACGCTTTGATTTTGATGCGGCCATTCTGTTTTCGGATATATTGACCATCCCCGATGCCATGGGTTTGGGGCTTTATTTTACCGAAGGCGAGGGGCCTAAATTTACCCATCCGGTCAGAACGGCGGCCGATGTGAATAAATTGCCGATTCCCGATCCGGAAACCGATTTACGTTACGTAGTTGATGCGGTTCGACTGATAAGAAAAAACCTGCAAGGCAGCGTACCGTTAATCGGCTTTTCCGGTAGTCCCTGGACGCTGGCAACATATATGGTCGAGGGCGGCAGCAGCAAGAGTTTTCAAAAAGTTAAAAGCATGATGTATGAACAGCCCAAGTTGATGCATGTCATGCTGGACAAGCTGGCGCAATCGGTCGCGGCCTATTTGAATGCCCAAATTGAAGCGGGCGCTCAGGCGGTCATGTTGTTCGACACTTGGGGCGGCATGTTAACGACCGAAGATTATGTCGAATTTTCTTTATACTACGCCAAGCAAGTCCGGTCATTGCTTAAAACCAATATAGACGGGCAGCAGATTCCAACCATCCTGTTCACTAAAGGCGGCGGGCTTTGGCTGGAAGCCATGGCCGATTCCGGCTATGATGCGTTGGGGCTGGATTGGCAGACCGATATACAACAGGCTCGCGCCAGAGTGGGTCATCAGGTCGCACTGCAGGGCAATATGGATCCGGTTGCGCTGTATGCCAGTCCTGAAGTCATCACCGAAAAAGTAAAAACCATTTTACATAAATACGGCTCGGGGTCAGGGCATGTGTTCAACCTGGGGCACGGTATTTTGCCCGATATGAACCCTGATCATGTTAAAGCGATGGTTGATGCCGTGCATCAGCACAGCCGGGCTTATCATCAGGCATAAGCATTTAATCTAATCAATAAAGAGGTTACGACTATGAGAATATCGAAAACTTTTTTGGCAATCAGCTTACTCGTTGTCAATGTGGGCGTTAGTGCCGAGAGCAAGCCTATTGATATCGTGGTTCATAGGAGCCCGACCTGTACTTGTTGCGGCAAGTGGCTGGAGCATTTGAAAGAAAATAATTTCAATGTAGAAGATGTCGTCACCAATGATGTGCAGTCCATAAAGGATAAATACGGCGTTACCAGGGAAATGGCTTCCTGTCACACTGCCATAGTCGATGGCTATGTTGTTGAAGGTCATGTGCCTGCAAATGACATTAAAACATTATTGAAAGCCAAGCCTAAAGTTGCCGGGATTGCTGTTCCCGGCATGGTTAACGGCAGTCCGGGAATGGAAATGGGCGATACAAAAGACCCTTATAAAGTGATGAGTTTCGATCGTGAAAACCACACTAAGGTATTCAACAGCTACGAAGGTACGCAATGATTCATGCCGGGCTGTCCCTGCCCGCCCCCCTTCGGGCGCTATACGTGCAAATCTGCTCCAGGCAGATTTGTCATGCCGGGCTGTCTCAGTTCGCCCCCCTCCGGCAGATTTGTCTGGCTGGTGACGTAGGGGGGACAAAAACCATCCTGGCACTGTTTGAGACCGAAGGCGATGATGTTAAATGCCTGAAAAAAGAGAAATTTTTCAGTGCCAACTATCAAACGTTTACCGAGTTATTAACATCATTTTTGGCTGATGCAGATTGCTCGCAGATAGCAGCCGTTTGTATCGGAGTAGCCGGGGTTATTGCGAATGGCCGTTGCGAAACAACCAACTTACCGTGGGTACTCAGCAGTAAAGAAATTGGCGAGCGGGTCAATACTCAAAATGTCTGGTTGTTGAACGACCTGGAAGCTACGGCATGGGGCTTGTTGGACTTGCCGGAGCACAATTTTGTCGAATTGAATCCCGATGCACAGCGGCAGCAAGGTAACATTGCCGTGATTGCCGCCGGAACCGGTTTGGGTGAGGCAATCATCGCATGGGATGGCGCCGCATATCACATTATTGCCAGTGAAGGCGGACATGCCGATTTTGCTCCGACTAATGAGCGGGAAATAGCATTGCTCAGGCACTTACTGGAAAAATACCCTGAGCACATCAGCTGTGAGCGGCTCATATCCGGTGAAGGTCTGGTCAATATTTATCAATTTCTCAAACACACCGACTACGCACAAATCAACCCGGAAACCGAACAGCACATGACAGAGCGAGATCCGGCCGCAGTCATAGGCGAAGCGGGCGTTGCAGGAAGCGATGCCTTGTGTGTTGAAGCGTTAAAGCAGTTTTGCAGGTTATATGGCGCGGAATCGGGAAACCTGGCGCTAAAGTGCTTGCCTTATGGCGGCGTTTATCTGGCCGGAGGCATAGGTGCAAAAATCTTGCCCGTGCTCCAACAAGGTGAATTTATGCGCGGCTTTTTGGCAAAGGGACGTTGCCGAGCCGTCTTGCAGAAAATATCGGTTAAAGTATGCTCCAACCCGGAGGTCGCCTTATTAGGCGCGTTAAGTTACGCCAAAAAAACGGCTAAGTTAGAGCTATGAAAGTTGGTGGCACTAAAGAAATAAAAGATCAGGATAACTGTCAGTCGATAGCCAAGTTTTAAATGGTCTTACAATGGTACTCTAAGGTACGATAGACGCTAAGGCCGATGTAGCTCAGTTGGTAGAGCAACTGATTCGTAATCAGTAGGTCACGAGTTCGACTCTCGTCATTGGCTCCATATAATCAATGGGTTGCATATTTTCTTTTGTAACTTGTTTTTGTTTTTCTGAAAATGTAACCAGTTTGTAACCGCATTTACTCAATGCCTAGTGCAAACAGTTAATATTTAACTGATACAAAACCCCCGGCAACACTTGCCAACATTCCACGCACAAAAAAGCCGGTGTTACCCGGCTGTAATAGATAGTAGTGAATCGCTACCGCCTCCGCAACTAAAGACGCTCCAGCACCCATTAGTTTTGCTGCTTGCTGTTGGTATTCTCGGTACTGGTTCCGCGTGTTCCGTGGCTTCCACCGCTTCAATCAGCGCTGACTGAAGCGGTAAACTCGCCTTTGTATGATGGTTTCCATGGTCACCTCCCGCCAACGCCTGCCGAGCCTTGGTATTCTCGGTACTGGTTCCGCGTGTTCCGTGGCTTCCACAGCTTAGTTCAGCGCTGAACTAAGCTGTAAACTCGCTTTTTCTATCCCCACATTTCACCCACGCGCGAGGAGCTGATACCATCAAAACCGAACTCGGAGTTCGTTTTTAACCATTTCACCCACGCGCGAGGAGCTGATACGTCTAAATTTTTCGACATTTTTGGCGTTATTTGATTTCACCCACGCGCGAGGAGCTGATACCTTCGGCCTCGTCTATTCAATCACCTTGAAAAGTCGAACCTTATAACCATGCTGGTTTAACTCTGCAATCTCATTCGTCTGCTCAGGTGTATTATTGAATACAAAGTGTCTAACAGGTAAGGTCAACTTGGGGGGAGTCGCCAATGCTTCAAGTGCCAACAACCTCATTTTAAGATTTGCCATTAGATTTCCAATGCCCGTGTGAAGCGAATATAAAACTCACCACGACTTTCATATTCAGCGATAAGGGCGACTTGCTCTGGTGTATCGTCGGCGCGGATAATATGTATTGGCCTATCCAACTTAGGATTAGCCAGTACCTCAAGAGCCGCCAGTCGTGTTTTTAGATTAGCCATTGTCACTCCAATAAATATCATCAGCCCCAACCAGCCAAACGCCTAGTGTGTCGCCTAGGGTTTGAAATACATAAACCTCTCGCCTGTCTGCATGTGCCGCGTTAATTTCTGTCCATTGCTCCGGCGTTGGTTCGCCATTGACCTCGATAGTGAACCACGGCTTTTCAGGGTTCGCTATCCGTTCAAGGGTTAATAATCTTGATTTTAAATTAGCCACGGTTATTCCTCTGCAATACTGGCATCGACAATACGAAACACTATCACCGGCTGCCCATTGGCTTCGGCTTCGGCAATCGTTTGCTGTTGCGCCTCTGTGAACGCACCATCACATTGAAAGAGAATCACGCCGGGTATCGGTGGCTCGGCATCCGCTACTAAACGCTCAAGGATTGCTAACCTGTTTTTTAAG
>JAURZV010000006.1 GCA_030653175.1 Methylobacter sp. | reverse complement strand
ATAGTGTGGGCGCCAATTTTTTCGCGATTTTTAACACTGATCGCGCGAAAAAATTCGCGCCCACGGCATTCAACCGTAACTATTTTCGGCTTAACTTAATGGCAGTGACGCAGCGCGTGGGAGCGAGATAAACATGCGCTGGTTTGTAAACGGCGTGATGGGGTTATCCACTTTGTTATACCCGTTGGTGGTTTTTTTCGGCAGAGAGTATTTTGAGCCCTGGAAAATAGCCGCCATACTGATTGTGTTGTTACTGGTCAGACTGGCGGCCAGTTATTCCCGTAAACACTGGAGCACCCCGCTATTGATTGCCGGCATCGGCTATTGCATATTCGCAATGTGGAGCAATCAATTGGGCACCTTGCTGTTTTATCCTCTTCTGGTCAATGGCTTGATGCTGCTCATTTTCGGCTGGAGCCTGTTTTCGCCGCCCAGTTTAATTGAGCGTCTGGCACGCATACAGCACCCCGATTTGCCGCCGGAAGGCGTTATTTATACCCGTCGTGTGACTCAAGTCTGGTGCGGCTTCTTCATTATTAACGGCACTCTGGCATGGGTAACGGCGCTTTGGGCCAGCCTGGAAGTCTGGAGTTTATACAACGGCCTGATCGCCTACGTGTTGATGGGTGTTTTATTTGCCGCCGAATATCTGGTCAGGATGAGAACCCAGAAGCATGTCAGATAAGCTGCTGCCGCTGTCGCGCTGTTTAATTGACAAAAGGCCGGTTGACGCGCCTATTGCCTATCATTCAGGGCAGTATTATTCGGCAGAACAGTTTGCAAACACGGTTAAATTTTGGATTGACAGGCTGCAAGCACAACCGTTTCAGCACTACGCCCTGTACACTGAAGACGCTTATCCTTTTGCCGTTCTGTTGTTTGCGTTACTACATGCCGGTAAACAAATCCGGATACCCGGCAATAACCGCCCCGGCACCGCAGAGCAATTATCGCAAGACTGTCAGTTGCTGGGCGATTGGCAAAACGGCGACTGTTTCGATTACTGTTTAGAGGCACCCGACAGTTCCAGCCGGTCTTTATCGCCGCTAAACCCTTTGGATAATCAGCTGGTTATTTTTACCTCCGGTTCTACAGGGCAGGCCAAGCCGATAGCCAAATGCCTGAACCAGTTCCAGCTTGAAATCGCCGCGCTGGAAAAACACTGGGGCGAACAACTGGGTGATGCGGCGGCACTGGCAACGGTCAGCCATCAGCATATCTATGGCTTGCTGTTTCGCGTGTTATGGCCGTTGTCGGCAGGACGGTGTTTTCATAGTCAGGCTTATATCAATCCTGAAACGCTGGTTAATGCCATTCAACACGGATCGGCTTACTGGATTGCCAGCCCGGCGCATTTAAAACGCTTGGATCAAGCTTCGCCTTGGAACGGCATTGCCGGGTTAAAGGCGATTTTCAGTTCCGGCGGCGCGTTGCCGGAGAACGCGGCACAGCAGATATTGACCGATGGCAAACAGGCGGTGATCGAAATCTACGGTAGCTCAGAGACCGGCGGTATTGCCTGGAGGCGACATTCTATAACGGCCGCTTGGACGTTATTTTCCGGCATGAGGTTAAGCTGTATTGACAATAAGTGGTTGTTGCATTCGCCTTATTTGGAAATCCCCCCCAACCCCCCTTTTTCAAAGGGGGGGGATGAGAAATCTTCCTTCTTTACCACGGAGGAATTCTCTTTTTCACCAAGGAATAATCTCTCCCCCCTTAGAAAAAGGGGGGGCAGGGGGGGATTTGGGGGATTTCAACTGGATGATCAAATCACCCTGTTGGACGATGGCCGGTTTATGCTGCATGGACGTTCGGATCGCATCGTTAAAATAGAAGAAAAACGCCTGTCCTTGGTCGAACTGGAACAGCGTTTGATGAGCGAGCCGTGGATAGATGATGCTCATGCGCTGGTGATAGCCAAAAGCAGGGATGTCGTCGCGGCGGTCATTGTGTTAAGCCAACAGGGAGTGAAGCAATTGAAAAGCCAGGGCAGAAACCAGCTAATCAGGCAACTGCGCAAAACCCTTGGGCAATGGTTTGAGGCAGTGGTGTTACCCAGAAAGTGGTTGTTTGTAAACACCATGCCGCTAACGACTCAGGGCAAAATCAAGCAGCCGCTGTTAAAAAGCCTGTTGGATTTTGATAGCCGGAAATTGCCTCAAGTGCTGAGTCTGGATGTTGCTCCCGACAGCGCCCGGCTTGGTCTTAAGGTGCCAGAAGATTTGCTGTATTTCCCCGATCATTTTGCCGGTTATCCGGTCTTGCCGGGCGTGGTTCAACTGGCTTGGGTGGAACATTTCGGCAAACTGTTTTTTGTTATCGATAAACCGTTTTCACATATGGAAGTTGTTAAATTTACCCAAGTCATACAGCCCGGCGATGAATTAACGCTGGCTCTCGATTGGAAAGCGGCGTCGGGAAAACTGTATTTTAATTTCAGTTCTGAGCGCGGTATGCATAGTTCAGGGCGCATGGTTTACGAGGACAACGGATGAAAACCTGCATCATCATTCCCGTTTACAATCATGAAGTCGCGATCCCCCATGTGCTTGCCAAATTAAAAAGCTTCGGCCTTCCGACGATATTGGTTAATGACGGCAGCTCGTCGCTATGCTCCCAAATTCTGGCAGACTGTGTCGAACGTGAGCCGGATTGGCTCACGTTAATCCATCGTTTGGAAAACGGCGGCAAAGGCGCTGCCGTGCTGGACGGCTTTGAGGCTGCACAGGCGTTGGGATTTAGTCATGCGATCCAGATCGATGCCGATGGACAGCACGATATTAACGACATTCCGGCGTTTATTGACGCTGCCAGGCAACATCCTTTCGCGCTGATTTTAGGGCAGCCGTTGTTTGATAAAACAGCGCCAAAGAGCCGGGTTTACGGTCGAAATATTGCCAATCTGTGGGTATGGATCAACACCTTATCCTTTTCGATTGCGGACAGCATGTGCGGTTTTCGCTTATATCCTCTGGCGGCGGTTGCGGAGTTAGCCGGTAACGCACGCATAGCCGGAGGCATGGATTTTGACATCGACATCCTTGTGCGCCTGTATTGGCAGGGCGTTGATGTCGTCAATATACCGACTGCCGTGCAATATCCTTATGACGGCGTGTCGCATTTTAAGTTGTGGCGGGATAACCTCATGATTTCAAAAACCCATGCCAAGCTGTTTTTCGGCATGTTGCTACGCATTCCCCAATTGCTGAGCAGGCATCGATAATGAAAAAATCTTCGCATTGGTCAGATGTGGGTGAATGGAGCATGATTTGGGGCATGCGTTTTTTGCTGCGCGTTTACCTGTTGTTCGGGCCTACCGTGTTGCAGTGGTTTTTATATCCCGTCGTGAGTTATTACTGGCTGGTGAACAAGCCGGGCAGGGAGGCCAGTCAGGCCTATCTAAAGCGCGTCGCGAAGCTTTTGCCGGCATCAAATTTGAGCGGAAATCTCCGGGACAGCTATCGGCACTTCATCAGCTTTGCCAACGCCGTTATCGATAAATTGGCGGCCTGGTCGGGCGCGTTGTCGCGTGCAGACGTAAGCTATCGAGGACGCGACGAATTACTGGCTCAAGTCAAGACGGATAGGGGCGCAATCCTGCTGGGTTCGCATTTGGGCAATCTTGAAGTCTGCCGCGTGATTGCGGATCTGGATGACGCACCTCGCATTAACGTGCTGGTGCATACCAAACACGCTGAAAAATTCAATCGCTTGCTAAAGCAAACCAACGAGAACAGCGGCTTAAACCTGATCCAGGTTACCGACATTAGCGCCGCCACGGCCATGTTGCTGAGCGATAAAATCGATAACGGCGAATTGATCATTATTACCGCGGACAGAACGTCGGTAAGTCGGAATCCGCGCGTTAGCCGGGCCAGGTTTCTGGGTGCTGATGCGTTGTTCCCGCAAGGCCCGTTTATCCTGGCTTCACTGCTTAAATGTCCGGTTTACACCCTGTTTTGCTTGAAACAGCAGGGCAAGCAGGTGATCTATTTTGAGCATTTCAGCGAACTATTGACGTTCCCCAGAAAAACCCGCGAGCAAGCCATGCAGCAAACAATTCAGCGTTATGCCCAGCGGCTGGAGCATTATTGCTTAATGGAACCGTTACAGTGGTTTAATTTTTTCGATTTTTGGCACTGGGTTGATAAAGAAAGCGATGAACAGTAAAAATACCGTGGTTTTTGATGGTCAACCGTTGACCATTGAGGCCGTTTGTCAGGTAGCCAGTCAACAAGCGCAGCTTGAACTGGGCCGACAGCCTGAATTTATTGAGCGCATAGATAAGGGCGCCCGGTTTATCGATACCTTGTTAAAGGAAGAAGGCTTTGTCTACGGCGTAACTACCGGTTATGGCGAGTCCTGCACGGTCTCCATTCCACTTAACCTGGTCGAGCAACTGCCCAAACAGCTGTATACCTTCCACGGCTGCGGGCTGGGCAATCATTTTGATGTGGAGCAAACGCGGGCTATTTTGGCGGTGCGTTTGACCAGTCTGGCTCGCGGTTACTCGGGCGTCCGCTACAAGCTATTGCAGCAGTTGGCTGAATTATTAAAGCAGGACATTTTGCCGATGATCCCGCAGGAAGGCTCGGTCGGCGCCAGCGGCGATTTAACGCCTTTATCCTATGTCGCGGCTGTGCTGGCCGGTGAGCGGGACGTGCTTTATCAGGGACAGCGGCAACCCACGCAAACCGTTTTTGCCGGGCTCAATATCGAACCGCTGACCTTAAAACCCAAAGAAGGTCTCGCGATTATGAACGGTACGGCTGCCATGACCGGCATCGCCTGCCTTGCCTATCAACGAGCCGAATATTTATCCCGACTGACCACGCGCATCACCAGCCTGGTTTCGGTCGCCTTAAAAGGCAATGCCTACCATTTTGACGAAAAACTGTTTTCGGTTAAGCCGCACCCCGGACAAAACCATGTCGCCGAGCGGATACGTTCGGATTTGCAGTTGCAGCGCAGTGCGCCGCGCCACGATACCCGCTTGCAGGATCGCTATTCCCTGCGTTGCGCGCCCCATATCATCGGCGTGTTGGAAGATTCATTGCCCTGGCTTAGACAGTTTATCGAAAATGAATTAAACAGCGCCAATGACAACCCGATCATCGATGCTGAGGGTGAGCACGTCTTGCATGGCGGCCATTTTTACGGCGGGCATATTGCTTTTGCGATGGATTCGCTTAAAACCGCCGTAGCCAATCTGGCCGATTTAATGGACCGGCAAATGGCGCAGTTGATGGATCCCAAATTCAATAACGGCCTACCTGCCAATCTTTCCGGCGCTGTTGGCGAGCAAGCCTTGTTGAGCCACGGTTTCAAGGCATTGCAGATAGCCGTATCCGCCTGGACCGCAGAAGCCCTTAAATTGACCATGCCCGCCAGCGTGTTTTCCCGCTCCACCGAATGCCACAATCAGGACAAAGTCAGCATGGGCACTATCGCGGCCCGAGATTGCATCCGTATTTTGGAGTTGACCGAACAGGTTGCGGTGGCCGCATTGCTTGCAGTTGTTCAGGGTGTTGAGTTGAGGGGCAATGTGGATGCGTTAAGCCCGGCTTTGAAAAAGACTGTTGAGCAACTGCGCGAGCATAGTCCGTTTTTGAGTGTCGACCGGGCGCTGGAACAAGAGCTGCGGTTATGTTTGGAATTGATACGCAAGCAGCATTGGGATTTATACGACTTCTCGTTCCCACGCGCCGCGTGGGAATGCAGTCAGGGCGCGCTGCGCCCCGAGGACTAAACACGATGGGCCGTAGCCGCTACCGAATCTGCCATGAAAAAGCGCCGCATTTTTTAACCTGCACCGTGTTGAACTGGATACCGCTATTCACCCGCCCGCAAACGGCAGGTATTGTTCTGGACGCATTACGCTACAGACAAGAAGAACTAGACTGGAAAATATACGGTTATGTCATCCTGGAAAATCACCTTCACATGATTGTACAAGCAGAAAACCTGGCTTTGGAATTGCCGCGCTTCAAATCCTACACGGCCCGTAAACTGATCGACCACTTGAAGGAATGCCGCGCCGAGCGGTTGTTGCAACAACTGGCGTTTTTCCGTAAGGATTACAAACGCGAGGATCGGGATTATCAATGTTGGGAAGAGGGATCGCACCCGCAGCTTATCGAGAATGAACAGGTGCTTCGTCAAAAGCTGGAGTATATCCATCAAAACCCGGTGAAACGGGGATATGTCGATGAAGCTATGCATTGGAGGTATTCCAGTGCCAGGGATTATGAGGGCGTTGCCGGGTTGATTCCTGTTTTTAAGGATTGGCTGTGATTCGCGGCGCAGCGCGCCTTAAACTGCATTCCCACGCAGCGCGTGGGAACGAGATAATTACCCTCTGCGCCACTTTCTTCTCATTCCCACGCGCCGCGTGGGAATGCAGTCCGGGCGCGCTGCGCTCTGAGGGTTGGCTTATGGAAACGGGATTATAATGATTCATCAAACCTCAATCGATCTACAAATTCCCTTCCATGATGTCGACATGATGGAAGTGGTCTGGCACGGGCATTACGCAAAATATTTTGAAATCGCGCGTTGCGTCCTGTTGGAAAAAATCGATTACAACTATCCGCAAATGCGCGATTCCGGTTATGCGTGGCCGGTCATCGATCTCAGTATCCGTTATGCAAAACCTGCGGTATTCGGGCAGATAATCACGGTAAGAGCCCAAATCGTCGAATGGGAAAACCGCTTGAAAATAAACTACCTGATCACCGATAAACACTCAGGCCTAAGGCTGACCAAAGGCCATAGCGTTCAGGTGGCTGTAAACTGGGCAACCAGGGAAATGTGCTTTGCATCGCCCGCCGTGTTGTTTGAAAAGCTCGGCCTGGAGACTACTTGAGTTTAATAAAAGCGCTGTTGCTGTATTTATTGGCATTCGGCCGGGATGTCGTAGACGAACCCGTGTTGACTGACTTTGCCGTACGATTGGTAGAAATATCCATGCTGTGAGATTTGCAGGGCTAAGAAAAATCAGGTATATGATTCCTCAAGTTAAATACAATGATGAAAAACTATTTTTAGGATTGTGTCATGCAAACAACCGTTACTATTGATGATCAGCAGTTAAAAAGCTTGATGCTTTATACCCACTCTAATAATGAATCCGAGGCTATTTATAAAGCTATTCAAACCTATTTGCAGCAGGCAAAGCGACAGCAGGATTTATTAGCGTTGCGCGGACAAGTTGATATTGCGGATAATTGGCAAGTATTGCGCGAATTGGAAATCAATAAATGACTGATGGCTTGGTTTTAGTCGATACTTGCGCCTGGATTGATTTTTTACGTTACCAGGAAGGTGAGCTAGGAAATCAAGTGGCTGTTTTAATAGAAAATAATCAAGCAGCTATCACAGGCGTGATTATTGCCGAATTGCTGCAAGGCGTTAAAACTGAAAAACAGCAACAACAAATTAATCTTTTGATAAGTTCTGTAACCTCTTTCCCTACGCAGGAACTTGATTGGGTAAATGCCGGATTGTTATTGCAAGAGCTTAGAAGTCGAGGGATTACCCTGCCTTTAACCGATGCGTTAATCGCTGTTATCGCGCAACGTTATCAAGTAAAAGTATTGACGATTGATAAACATTTCCACCATTTAGCGGTTGAGTTGTATGTTTAGCACTGCTTTGTTCCAGAACTGCATTGGATTACGCTGCCGCTATATCCCGGCTACTTTCTTAAAATCGTTATTGCTGTTTTTTCTATTGCAAGGTCAAAGTCACGCTGACGATGTGTTAACTCAAATCACGGCTCGTTTGATAAAAACGCCCATCACCCAGGGCGACTTTCACCAGCAAAAACACTTGAAGGTTTTGCATAAACCTTTAATTTCCACGGGCACGTTTACCTACCACCAAAGCAAGGGCGTCATCTGGAAAACCCTGACGCCGGTTGTTTCGTTACTGCTGGTCAATGAGTCGAAGCTGTTGACAGGGCAGGGCGAGCAGGCGGTACCGGCGGCTTTCGGCAAGGTTTTCAAGGCCATGTTGGGCGGTGATTTAGCGGCGTTAACCGACGGCTTTAGTGTGACCGGAGCCGATCAAAAAACTTCCTGGCAGCTGGAGTTAATCCCCAAGGATGAGATGCTGAAAAAAATCATCAGCACGATGGTGCTGTCGGGCGATACCGAGCTGCGCTGGTTGGAAATACGCGAAACCGGCGGCAACATCACCCGCATTACTTTCGATAACATCACACACCCTACACAGTTAACCGATGAACAGGAAGCCGATTTTGAACGTTTATCACCCTAAACTGACCGCAGGGCTTTGGCTGGTCGGAATGCTGGTTATCTGTATTCTCGGCAGTCAGGCCTTGACTAAAGACTGGCTGGAGACCAGCTTTTTAGCGTTATTGCCAGCCAATGAACAGCAGCCGGAAATTGCCAAAGCCACCCGGCAACACAATGAGATCCTGAATAGGAAAGTGATCTGGCTGGCGGGCGCGGCGACGTCTCAAGAAGCCATCAATCATGCACAAAAGCTTAAGCAGCAACTGGAGCAGAGCCAGCTGTTTAACAAGGTGGTGCTGGAGTTTCCCCAACAGCAATATATCAAGCAATATCAGCAACTGTTTCCTTATCGCTATCAGCTGTTGGATGCGCAATCCCAAGCTTTATTGGCGACTAATCCTGATGAGTTAGTCAAACAAAATCTGGAGATACTCAACAGCCCCCTCGGACAGATGCAGGCGGCCGATCTGGAGCGCGATCCGTCGTTGATATTCAGTCGTTATTTCAATGCGCAAAATCCGATCAAGTTAAATCTGGAGCAGGGCATCGTCGTATTGTCGGATCAACATCGGTTTTGGGCGTTGCTATTGACCGATTTGCAGGATGAAAGGTTGCAGCTGGACAAGCTGGAAACTTTGTCGAGCCTGGTTGACAGCGCAACCGAGCAAGTCAAAACGGCTGGCGGCGAGTTGCTGGTTTCCGGCATGCCGTTGTTTACCGCGCATGGCGCGCAATCCGCCAAACAGGAAATTTCCACGGTCGGCATAGGCTCCAGTCTTGGCATTATCGTGTTGCTGTGGGCGACTTTCCGCAGTATGCGGCCGTTGCTGTTATCGAGCCTTGCAATCGGCAGCGGCCTGTTTGCCGCGTTGGTTATCTGCGTGCTGTTTTTCGGCAAAATACATATCCTTACCCTGGTTTTCGGAGCCAGCTTGATCGGCGTCGCTGACGACTATGCCCAACATTTTTTGTGCGACAGTTTCGGCGAGAAAGATTGGAATCCCCGAAAAGGCCTAAAGTTTATTCTGCCGGGGCTTTCTTTAGGGCTGTTAAGCAATTTGTTAAGTTATGCGGGTTTGGGCTTTTCACCGTTTCCAGGCTTGCAGGAAGTGGCGTTATTTTCCGCGATGGGTTTATTAGTCGCCTGGCTGACGGTGGTGCTGCTGTTTCCTTTGCTGTTAACCGGGTTCACATTCGATCATCAGCCGGGCATACTTAAACTGACAACCTATTGGGAGCAGCACTGGCCGCTGTGGGTAAGCAAAAACCGGCGCTGGTTAGGCTTGATGTTGACGGTTTTTATAGCGGGCGGACTGTGGATGCTGACGCCGCAGGATGATGTGCGTTTGCTGCAATCGCCACCGCCCGAGTTAATCCGCACAGCCGATAAAATTCGGTCTTTGTTTCCGATGAGTCCTGACAACCAGTTTTTTCTGGTGTCGGGGAAGGATCAAGCCGGCTGGCATCAAAATGAACAAAGACTGCTTAAACGCCTGGATGCGTTAAAACAGCAAAAAGCGCTGACTGCTTATGAAGGATTGAGCAACTATTGGCCTGATACGAGTAGGCAGCAACAAAATTACCAACTATTAAGGTATAAGCTGTACGACTCAGGCTTGCTTGAGCGCTACATGACTGAACTTGGGTTTGACAAGATGGCTGTGAAAGCCGAACTCAAGCAGTTTGTCGCAGCAGAGCGCAATACGCTGGCTTTATCGGAGTGGCTGGCGACTGCTGACGAGACCAAGCAGCAGTTGTGGCTAGGCTGTGATTCCGGTCGCTGTCAAAGCACTGTTGCGTTAATCGGGATTAGTGATGCTAGCGCATTGACGGCGCTACAGGATTTGCCGGGCGTTGTCTGGGTGGATCAAGTCGAGTCTGTATCGTCATTGTTTGCGCGTTATAGAATCAGGGCCAGCGGCTTGTTGCTGGTTGCTTTCTGTCTGGCCTCGCTGGGTTTGGGCTTCAAATTCGGTTGGCGCAATGGCGTAACCATCATGTCGGTGCCGGTTGCTGCGCTGGCAGTTTCGTTAGCCATGCTGGGCTGGTTCGATCAGTTGTTCAGTCTGTTCAACCTGTTTGCGTTGTTGCTGGTGTTGGGCATCGGCGTCGATTACGGGCTGTTCTTTTTCATGGCCGGAGACAGGCGAGCCAGCACTTCGCTGGGGGTTACACTTTCGGCATTAACGACCTTGCTGGCGTTCGGCTTATTGGCGACAAGTTCTACCGAGATCGTGCATGCCTTCGGTTTTACGGTAACTGTCGGTATTGTAACGGCGCTGCTGTGCGCGCCATTGATTGGGCTTAAGGATGCTCAACGATCAAATACAATGGAACGCTGATGACGCGGATAATTATGATTAAATAAGATTTTTATCGAATTGATCTGTGTTCATCATAATTATCCGCGTCATCAGCGTTCTATCTTTTAATATTTGAATAGCGACAAATGATCATGACAGATAACAAGAATAATAAAGGCGAAATTATCATCATCGGCGCCGGGCCTTCCGGGAGTATCGCCGGTGCGTTGCTGCAAAACCAGGGCTTTCAGGTGACCATTCTGGAGCGGCAGCTGTTTCCGCGATTCAGTATCGGTGAAAGCCTGTTGCCGCAATGCATGGAATTTATTAAGCAGGCCGGGATGATGGACGCGTTAGTCAATGCCGGGTTTCAGTATAAAAACGGCGCGTCTTTCGTATATCGAGACCTGCATACCGAGTTTTCCTTTGAAGACAAATTCAGCCCCGGCATGGGCACCACGTTTCAGGTGCAGCGCGGCCGGTTCGACAAGCTGCTTGCCGATGAAGCGGTGCGTATGGGCGTTAACATACAGTGGCAAATGGAGGTGATGGCGGCCGATTTTGCAGCTAGTCGGCCGGAGCTGACGGTGCGCAATCAACAGGGCGAAGTCATGACTTACTGTGCCGATTTTGTGCTGGATGCCAGCGGTTTCGGGCGTATCTTGCCCAAGTTGCTGGATTTGGAATCGCCTTCAGGGTTTCCGGTCAGGCAAGCCTTATTCGGGCATATTGAAGATCGAATCGGGGACGGTCAATTTGACAGAAATAAAATCCGGATCACGGTGCATCCCGAGCATAAAGATGTCTGGTATTGGCTTATCCCGTTCAGCAACGGACGCAGCAGCGTTGGCGTGGTCGCTGAACCTGAATTTCTTCAGGGCTGGGACAATAACGACCAAGCCTTGCAGGATATCATCAATCAAGACCCCAGCTTGACCGCATTGCTTCAGAACGCTGTGTTCGATGAGAAAATCAATACCATCGTCGGTTATTCCGCCAATGTAAAAAGTTTGTATGGCAAAGGCTATGCGTTGCTAGGCAATGCCGGTGAGTTCCTGGACCCGGTGTTTTCATCCGGCGTTACCATTGCAATGAAATCAGCCGGCTTGGCTGCGGATGTTTTGGTCAGGCAATTTAACGGTGAAACAGTGGACTGGCAGCAGGATTACGCCGAGCCCTTGCAGCGCGGCGTCAATACCTTCCGGGTGTTTGTCGATGCCTGGTATGACGGCCGTTTTCAGGATGTCATTTTTCATCGAGGACAGCAACCCGAAGTTAAGGCGATGATCAGTTCAATTTTGGCCGGTTATGCCTGGGATGAAAATAATCCCTATGTTAAAAATGCCCGCCCAAGGCTGGATACTTTGGTTGAGTTATGCCGATAAGGTTATTATTCCTCGTTCCCACGCGCCGCGTGGGAATGCAGTCAAGGCGCGCTGCGCCGCGAGTCACGACCAATGTCTTGCGTATACGGGACGCAGCGCGTCCGGCACTGCATTCCCACGCGGCGCGTGGGAACGAGAGGTATGACGGTGTTGCGCAGGCACTTGTGTATAACGATGAGCGTGGCACGTGGGAACGAAGTGAAAATGCCCGTCCCAAATTGGATACTCTGGTTGAGTTATGCCGATAAGGATTTTCAGCGCTATGTTTTTGCTCTGGCTGCCCGGCTGTGTGCTGATGCAGCCGGTGCAAGATGCCGCTAAACCGGAGCTGATGCCGATAGCGCAGCCTTTAGGCCCGGCCAGACGGATAGTGCAACAGATCAACGCGGTGTGGGCCGATCGGCAGGAATCCCTGTTGGCGGTTCTGGAGCTGGATGCCCGGCATATCGCGATGGCCGGACTCAGTAATGATGGCTTGAGCCTGTTCAATTTGACCTACGACGGCAACACCGTGGTGTCCGATAAAAGCCCGTTATTACCGGAGTCGGTCAACCCGGAGTTTATCATTACCGATCTGCAACTGGTTTATTGGCCGATTGCCGAGCTGCAAAAAAAACTTCCGGTCGAATGGCGATTGGAAGCCGCCCGGAACAAACGAATTTTAATTGTCAGGAATAAAAAACAAGTTGAAGTTAATTATTTATCCCCCGATCCAGTTTGGCCTAAAGCCGTTGAACTGGTCAATTTTCAGTACAATTACCGCCTGTACATTAAAACAATAAGTTATGACCTTATACCTGAATGATTTAGGCCTGTTGTGTGCGGTCGGCAATAGCAAAGCCGAGATATTAAAGCGCTTGCTGGCCGGCGACCGGTCGGGATTATCAGCAAGCGATGAGTTCGGGACTCGCTGCATTGTCGGCGCTGTTGCTACTGATCTGCCGGAAATCCCCCTCGGCCCCCCTTTTTCAAAGAAGGAAGAGAGTGAGCAATCTTCCTCCTTTAACAGGACGGACTCTTCATTTTTACCCAGCGGTAATCTCCCCCCTTTGAAAAAGGGGGGTAAGGGGGGGATTTACAACTGTCGAAATAATCGCCTGTTGCTGGCGGCATTAATCCAGATCGAACCGACTGTGACTGACATGATGGCCCGGTTCGGCGCCGATCGAATCGGCATTGTGCTGGGTACCAGCACTTCGGGGGTGCGCAATACCGAGCTTGCGTTGGATTATTGGGCGGATCACGGCGTATTACCGGATCAGTTTCATTACAAGCAGCAACAGATGGGTGCCGGTGCGGATTTTTTGGCTGATTTTCTGGGTATTCAAGGCCCGGCCTACACGATTTCTACGGCCTGTTCTTCCAGCGGCAAGGCGTTTGCGTCGGCGCGGCGGTTAATCAGGCAGGGCTTTTGCGATGCGGTCATCGTGGGCGGAGCAGACAGCTTATGCGGCTTGACCGTTAATGGTTTCACAGCGCTGGAATCGATCAGCACCGGCTTGTGCAAGCCGTTCGGTGTGCACCGTGACGGCATCAATATCGGCGAAGCGGTCAGTCTTTTTGTATTGAGTACGGAGCCCGGTCCGGTCATATTGCAAGGCATAGGCGCAACCAGCGATGCCTATCATTTTGCAGCACCCGATCCTGATGCAACCGATGTGATTAAGGCCATGCGGAATGCGCTGGATGACGCGGGTAAAACACCGGCACAGATCGATTACCTGAATCTGCACGGCACGGCTACGGTATTGAACGATGCGATGGAAAGTAAAGCCGTCAATGCCTTGTTCGGATCAAAGGTGGCGGCGAGTTCCAGCAAGGGCATGACCGGGCATACCCTGGGCGCTGCCGCCGCATTGGAATTGGCATTTTGTTGGTTGCTGCTGACTAATGACGATGAACAAGGCGCGTTGATTCCCAATATCAACGATGATGAGCCGGATACGGCACTGTCTGCGTTAAATCTGGTGAAAAAAGGCGGGACGTTGGGGCGTAGAATCAATATCTGTCAAAGCAACTCGTTTGCCTTTGGCGGCAATAACTTGTCTATTGTGGTGGAGCGGGCATGAACGATGTTGCCGACCTGATTCCGCATACCGGCGTCATGGTGCTGCTGGATCGTATTATCGACTGTGACGATCAGGGCTTGACTGCCGAACTTGTGGTGCGCGGCGATGGCTTGTTGGGCGATGATCAAACCGTTCCAGCCTGGGCCGGTATTGAATACATGGCTCAAGCGATAGCCGCGTATGTCGGCGTGAAGGCAAGACAAGCCAATGAGCCGATACGAATGGGTTTTCTGCTCGGAACCCGGCGTTATAGCAGTAATGCTGCTGCATTTAAGGTCGGCACAACGCTGACGATACGGGTAAATAAAATCATGCAGGATGACGGCTTGGGGGTTTTTGAGTGCCGAATTCAGGGGGAAGGTGTGGACGTTGCGGCCAATCTCAATGTTTATCAACCTCCGTTAAACATACTAACAAGTACAATATAAATATCTCGTTCCCACGCGCTGCGTGGGAATGCAGTTTAAGGCGCGCTGCGCCGATAATCACCGCGTAAAAGGATGTATGAATAACGCAAGGTTGATGCTGTTTTGGCGCAATATTGACTGGTTACATTCGCGGGGCGAGACAGCTCTGGTGAATTGCGGCGCAGCGCGCCTGGGATGCATTCCCACGCAGCGCGTGGGAACGAGTTGAATTTAAGAAACAACACATGAGCACAATATGAATAAAACTGTTTTAGTGACCGGCTCCAGTCGGGGCATAGGTAAAGCGATTGCGTTATATCTGGCTAAACAGGGCTTTGATTTGGTCATCCATTGCCGCAGCCGGCGGGTGCAGGCCGAGGCGGTCAAAGCTGAAATCGAGCAGCTGGGCCGTCAAGCCCGGATTTTACAATTCGACATTGCCGACCGCACGCAATGCAGCGAACAAATCAATCAGGATATTGAAAGTCACGGCGCTTATTACGGTGTGGTGTGTAATGCCGGCATCACTGCCGATAATGCCTTTCCGTCGCTGACCGGCGAACAGTGGGACAGCGTGATTCACAGCAATCTCGACGGTTTTTACAATGTCTTGCAGCCGGTGGTGATGCCGATGGTCAGACGGCGAAAGCCTGGGCGCATCGTCACTTTATCTTCGGTTTCCGGCTTGATGGGCAACCGCGGCCAGGTCAATTACAGTGCGGCAAAAGCCGGTATTATCGGTGCGACCAAAGCGCTTGCTTTGGAACTGGCAAAGCGCGATATTACCGTCAATTGCGTGGCGCCGGGCCTTATCGATACGGAGATGGTCAGCGAATTGCCGCTGGAGGAAATCAAAAAAATGATTCCGGCGCGCAGAGTAGGCAGCCCCAAAGAAGTTGCGGCTGTCGTGGCTTTTTTAATGTCCGAGGATGCCGCCTACGTTACCCGGCAGGTTATTTCAGTCAATGGTGGCTTATGTTAAAACGCGTGGTAGTGACCGGCATGGCCGGGATTTCGCCGATAGGCAACGATTGGCGGCAAGTTGCCGAGCGCCTTAAAAACAAGTCTACCGGCATTCAAACAATGCAGGACTGGGATAAGTATCAAGGCTTGAATACCCGCTTGGGTGCGCCCGCCGATTTCACCAGGCCTGAGCATTATTCGCGCAAACAGATTCGCTGCATGGGACGCATAGCCTTAATGGCGACTTATGCAACCGAGCTGGCATTGAGCGACGCCGGTTTACTGCATGACAATTGCCTTAAAAGCGGGCAGATGGGTATCGCCTACGGCAGTTCATCAGGCAGCCCTGACGCCATCGCCGAGTTCGGCAATATGCTGATTAATCATGCTACCGGCGGCTTGAATGCCACCTCGTACATCAGGATGATGAGCCATACCGCGGCGGTCAATATCAGCCTTTTTTTTGGCATAAACGGCAGGATTTACACAACCTCAAGCGCTTGTACATCGGGCAGTCAGGGTATAGGCTATGGTTATGAGGCAATAAAATTCGGCCGGCAAAAACTGATGGTGGTCGGTGGTGCGGAAGAACTATCGGCCATCCAGTCCGCCGTATTCGATACTTTGTTTGCCACCAGCCTTCGTAATGAGACGCCTGATAAAAGTCCCCGGCCGTTTGATCGTGACCGGGATGGTTTGGTCATCGGCGAAGGCGCAGGTACTTTGATACTGGAAGAACTGGAACATGCCTTGGCGCGCGGCGCTCATATTCATGCCGAATTGGTGGGATTCGGCACCAATTCGGACGGCCTGCATGTCACCCAGCCTAACAGCGACTGCATGCAGATTGCGATGCGCTTGGCCTTGCAGGATGCCAAGCTGGAAGCATCCGCCATCGGTTACATCAGTGCGCATGGCACGGCAACCGATCACGGCGATGTCGCCGAAAGCCATGCGACCGCAGCGATATTCGGCGATAAAACGCCGATCAGTGCGCTGAAAAGCTTTACCGGCCACACTCTGGGCGCTTGCGGTGCGCTGGAGGCCTGGGTGGCGGTTAATATGATGAATGAAGGCTGGTTTCATGCCACGGCCAATCTTGACAACATTGACCCGGAATGCGCCAATCTGGACTATATTAAAGAGGATATCCGCAAGCTCGATTGCGACTATGTGATGAGTAACAATTTTGCTTTTGGGGGTATCAATACCTCTTTGATTTTTAAGCGCTGGGATAGCTAACATCCCACTCAACCTGGAGAACTACAATGATAAGAAAAATGTGTTTAGTTTTGGCTTTACTGGTTTTGGTCACAGGCTGTACCACGACAGGTACGTTCAAAGTGCCGTCCGGCACTGATCTGTATGTCTACAAGAGGCCGCAGCCGGTAGACATCAAGGCCGGTGGCAAGGTAACCACCAAGCCGTTTTTCTGGACTGCGGCGGGTGTGCCGCCGGAAGGAGGTATTCCTTACCGCTTGGAAAAAGGCGGTCAGGTTGTTAAAGAAGGTAGATTGAGGACAAAATTTCGTCCCGTTTCAATATTTTGGCCACCTGCTGCGCTTATTTACTGGCCCATGGGATTTAATCCTGACATCACTTACGATTTGGTAAATGACAAGCAGGAATAAGGACGCCGGCAGACCCAATCAGCCAGGTAGCCAGGTGTCTCGTTCCCACGCAGCGCGTGGGAACGAGTTGAAAAATTTATTACCGCAGAGTCACGCAAAGTTATACGCAAAGTAACGCCAAGAAAACTTTGCGAAACTCAACGATAAACTTTGCGTGACTCTGCGGTTAAATATTTTCATGATGAATGTGTTATTACCCTGACATTTAAACTAGATACCTCTTTTACAGGTCAAGGTTATCCACATTTTCTGTGGATAACTCTGTGGGTAAGCTGAAAATAAACATCCTAACTATTCACTTCTTAAGCTTTTTTGTTAGATCGGCCAGATTGTAGTCAGTGTGCGATTACGTGTAATCATGAGTTTAATTATCAATAGGTTAGCTTAAGTAAATCTGTTTTTATTAATGTTTTTTTATGGGTGAAGTGAGATTTTGCGGCCAGGTTGCTGAAACAAATGTGTATTGAATGCGCTTGTGGAAAAGGCTGTATCGTAAATTTGTTGTCAAGCTTTATTTATTGAAATATGGCGGGACTCAACCATTCAACCAACTGGGTGAATTTATTGTCCTGCAAAAGAGGCGAGGTTGTAACAAGAGTCGGGATTACGCCTTAAGAAAACCTGCAAATGCAGGATATTGATGTTCTTAAGTGGAAGCAGGAATGCCGCTATCTGGGCGACCGGTAAACAGGGTCGCCCAGGATAGCTCGGCTATATTCACGCGCTTTGCCGCTGTCTTTTTTTGTGGAGGGTATAAATCCATTCAAATCGCCCCGTTGTACGGAATAACTTAGACAAAATCAGCTTGTGACAACACCCTGTTGCCGTGGTGCGACTAAGGCGGTTGAATAATCAGGGGATAGTGGAGCGTGAGCTGTTAATATTTTAATTGCGTCTGCCATTTTTACCGGCAGTCGTATCTTCAAATTTAACTTTTAAAGGTTTTCCGCAATACAGATTGCCGTCCAGCGCGGCTATCGCGGCTCTTGCTTCGTGGCCTTCCATTCCGATAAAGCCGAAGCCCCGGCATTTTCCGCTAAATATATCGGAAACAAGCTGAATGGAGCGGACTTTGCCGTATTCAGAAAATAAAGCCTGTACAGTTTCTTCAGTGGCTTCGCTAGGTAAGTTTCCTACAAAAATTCGTTTCAAAAGACATGTCCTAAATTAGGGGGTGAGTTGATTGGCCGGATGATCCGGTTATGCCACAACCCCGCGAACTATAGAAGGCGGGGCTGGGTATTGGAAAGTAAGGCGGTTTTAAGCTGCGCTTACTTGTGATGCTTGTGGGCCTTTAGGGCCTGATTCTACATCGTACTTAACTGCTTGGCCTTCAGCCAATGTGCGGTAGCCGCCGTCGCTTGCGATTGCAGAAAAGTGTACAAACACGTCTGCGCTACCATCGCTGGGCGAAATAAAACCAAAACCTTTGGACTCGTTAAACCACTTAACAGTACCTGTTGCCATATAAATTACCTATATAAATCAATGAAAATGTTTGATTGCAAATCATGCCGGGCAATTTTAAGGAGAAAAGCGAATGGAATTTCTGAAAAGTGCTGAATAACATGCAAAACTTAAGTAGGAGCCTCGTGTTTGTACGGAGTGCTGTCTACTAAGCGTTGCATTATAGAGGCTAATTCCCAGTATAGCCATTGATAATTTAGAAGGCAGTGTTTCCAATAGGGATAAAGGCCCTAAACTTGAAGTGGACATTTATTGATTGGTAAACAGTTAATGACGGTTTCTACGGTCGAAGTTATTGCGATGACTGTCGCCGTCGTCGTTATGTTGGCGACTATTTCCGTAGTTAAAAGGACGATCATAGCCTCTGTCATGTTGATGCCGGGGTTCTGGATGGTTATTGCCCCAGCGGGGCTGAACACTGTATTGATCACGACGGTGAGGATGTGAAAAATAGGCATTACCTTGACGATAGCCATTATCATAGTGATCCGGTCTTTCGCCATAATAGTTTCTGTGCATAATGGTATATCCGCTGCTATAAGCAGCGTTACCGGGATAATACGAATATTGCTGTGGATAATGGGCACAGGCGCAGGGCAGCAGCGCAAAACCGATGAGCAGCATTTTTTTAGTGATCGAATTCATTTTTATAGCCCATGATAGTTAACCCGAGCTAAAGAATATCTGTAGATCGCTGAATGCCGAATGAATCGACACTGTTGTGTTTACCGCTAAATACAGCCGGTAATCACGCTGACATATAGATAACCGAGCTAATTAAACGACATTCTGACCTTCTTTCCTCTCGAAGAGAATTTGATTGAAAAGAGCAAATGAATCTTTATAACCTCGGTTACCTACAACTAACAGGAACATCATGGAACACCAAGTAGTTGATGCACGCATCACCCCTGAAGGCCGTTTGGATGTGTTGTCCAAGGCCGAAGTAACCAAACTGCTCGATACCAGTCAGGGCGGGTTGTACCGGTTATTTCGCAATTGCTCGCTTGCTGTATTAAATTGCGGCAGCACGATGGATGACGGCAAAGAGCTGCTGGAACGCTATTCCGATTTTGAGATACGCGTAGTCCAAGAGCAGCGCGGAATTAAGCTGGAAGTAAAGTCTGCCCCCGCCCATGCCTTTGTTGACGGCAAAATGATCAAAGGCATCAATGAGCATTTATTTGCGGTGCTGCGTGACATTATCTACGTCAGTGACGAGATCAACAATAATCCGATGTTTGACCTGAACACCTCGGAGGGCATCAGCAGCGCCGTATTTCACATCTTGCGCAATGCCAACATTCTGCGTCCGATGACTAATCCAAAGCTGGTAGTGTGCTGGGGCGGGCATTCAATCAGCCGCAAGGAATACGATTACAGCAAGACGGTCGGTCACGAGATGGGGCTGCGCGGTCTGGATATTTGCACCGGTTGCGGACCGGGTGCGATGAAAGGCCCGATGAAAGGAGCAACCATCGGTCACTCGAAGCAGCGGATAAAAAACGGTCAGTATTTAGGGATAACCGAACCCGGCATTATTGCCGCCGAATCGCCGAATCCGATTGTCAACGATCTGGTGATCCTGCCGGATATTGAAAAACGCCTGGAAGCCTTTGTCCGTACCGGACATGGCATTGTGGTGTTTCCCGGCGGCGTGGGTACGGCGGAGGAAATACTTTATATACTGGGTATCCTGTTGCATCCTGAAAATAAAGACATGCCGTTTCCGCTGATATTTTCCGGCCCGAACAGTTCAGAGGATTACTTCAAGGAAATAGATCGGTTCATTGTCGGCACCTTGGGTAAATCCGCGCAACAGCGTTACAAAATTATTATTAATAATCCCGTGCAGGTCGCTCGGGAAATGCACGCGGGCATTCAGCAGGTACGCCAGTTTCGTAAAGAAACGGGAGATGCCTACTATTTCAACTGGTTGCTTAAGGTCGACCATGTGTTTCAACAGCCGTTTATACCGACCCATGACAACATGAGAAGTCTGGCCTTGCATAAAGACCAGGAAAGTCACCAGCTCGCCGCCAACTTGCGTCGCGCGTTTTCCGGTATTGTGGCGGGTAACGTAAAAGACGAGGGTATACGCGCCATTGAGCAATACGGGCATTTTGAAATTCACGGCGATGAAAACATCATGGCATTGATGGATTCCTTGCTGGACTCATTTGTTACGCAACACCGCATGAAATTGCCGGGCAAGAAATATTTGCCGTGCTATAAGATTATCAAATAATGCAACTACTTAACCGCAAAGTTCGCCCTCGTTCCCACGCAGCGCGTGGGAACGAGGGTAAACGTGACGCCGGAGCGTCACCAGCATCATGAAAGTCATCCTGACCGAAAAGCCCTCAGTCGCCCGCGACATAGCCAAGTGCCTGAGTATCAGCAACAAACGCGACGGTTATTTTGAGGGCAACGGCTATCAAATTACCTGGGCGTTCGGCCATCTGGTTGAACTGAAAGAACCGGATGAATATAACCAAGCCTGGAAACGCTGGTCGTTGGAATCCCTGCCCATCATACCGGAACAATTCGGCTTAAAAGCCAGGGGCGATGCCTCAGCGCAAAAACAGCTGAACACCATCAAACATTTGTTCAAGGCAGCCGACGAAATCATCTGCGCGACCGATGCGGGAAGGGAAGGGGAGTTGATTTTCAGATACATTTTGTCCTGGGCGGAGTGCGTGCAAAAACCGTTTAAACGCCTGTGGATCAGTTCCTTAACCGACGATGCGATACGCAAAGGCTTTGCAGGCTTGCAGGAGGGGCATGCTTATGACGGACTTTATCGCGCCGCCAAATGCCGCAGCGAATCGGACTGGATAGTCGGCTTGAATGCCACGCGGCTTTATACTCTCAAATTCGGTCAGCAAGGCGGCTTATGGACGATAGGCAGGGTGCAAACGCCGGTACTGGCGCTTATCGTGCAAAAAGATTCGGACATCAGCAGCTTTATACCCAAGGATTTCTGGGAATTGCACACCTTGTATCGGGATGCCGATTTTCAATATGTCGGCGGGCGATTCGATAACAAGGCCGATGCAGAAACCCTGTTAAGCCAAATCTCGGGCCGGGATTTTCGGATTACCGACGTCAAAGGCAAGCGGGAATCGCTCAGCCCGCCGTTATTGTACGATCTGACCGATCTGCAAAAAGACATGAGCATTCGCTACGGCCTGACTGCCGACCAAACCTTAAGCTCTGCCCAGCAGTTATACGAGAAAAAACACGTCACCTATCCGCGTACCGACAGCCGTTGCTTAACAAACGACATGAAGCCGGGCATGAAGCCCTTGTTGACGAAATTGCGCTCTAAATTTGAGCAGCAGATTGAGCTGCTCGATCTGGATAAACTGACGTTGAGCAGCCGTATATTTAATGACGCCAAAGTAACCGATCACCATGCCATTATCCCCACCACCGCATTGCCGGGCTCGCTGTCGGGTCATGAAGCCAAAGTTTACGAAGCGATAGTCCAGCGGTTTATTGCAGCCTTTTATCCGCCCTGTATTAAACAAATCACCACTGTTCTTGGCAGTATTGTGGGAGAGACTTTAGTCTCGACAAGCGCGGCTAAAGCCGCTCCCACAGTAAAGTTCAAAACCACCGGCACGATTATCGAATCGCCCGGCTGGCAGGTATTGTACAAAAACGATGCGTCAAGCCAGTCCGATAAAACGCTGAAAATCCTGCCCAACTTTGTGCAAGGCGAAACCGGCCCGCAGCAGCCGTCGATAAATCAGGGCAAAACCACGCCGCCCAAACCTTATAACGAAGCGAGCTTGCTGAGCATCATGGAATCGGCCGGTAAGACCTGCGATGACGAACAACTCAAGGAAGCGTTAAAAGAAAAAGGTCTTGGCACGCCGGCAACCCGAGCCTCGATTATTGAGGTGTTAATCAGGCGGAACTACATCCAGCGGCAAAAAAAGACTCTGCTCAGCACCGAATCGGGGCGGCATTTGATCTCCATCATCGCCGACGACAGATTAAAATCTGCGGCCATGACCGGCGAATGGGAAGCCAAACTCAAAAAAATAGAACACAACGACTATGACCCTGATCAGTTTATGGCCGAGATTATCCAGTTTACCCAGAAAATAAAAGACGAATCGGATAAGCCGCTTTATGACCAAAACCGTTTGGGCGACTGCCCGTTGTGCCAAAATCCCGTTATCGAAGGCAGGAAAGGCTACGGTTGCAGCGACTGGAAAGCCGGTTGCCGGTTTGTGCTATGGAAACAACTGTATGGCGTACCGGTCACTCGGGATATGGCCTGTCAATTGTTACAAAACACCCGAACCCTGCACAGTTACGCGATCAAGCTGAATGATGAAGTATTTAACGCCCAACTGACCCTCAATAAACAGGGCGAAGCAGGGGTTAGCAAAACCGAGTCGGGGCAGCGGCCATTCGTAAAAGAAGCCATTGCCGATTGCCCGTTATGTAACGGCAAAATCATTGAAACCGTAAAAGCCTACAGCTGTAGCGAATGGCGCAACGGCTGCAAAATGGCGATCTGGAAAACCGTCGCGCATAAAAAAATCACCGCAGCGATGGCTAAAAAATTATTAAGCAACGGAGAGACGGGGATGCTGAAAGGCTTTAAGTCCGGCAAAGGCACGGAGTTTGAAGCTAACCTGAAACTGGTCGACGGTAAAGTTGAAATGGTTTTTGGCGGGCGTTAATAGAAATGATTTTCCGGGTTAAGTGAAACTATTCCTCGTTCCCACGCCGCGCGTCACTGCCATTAAGTTAAAAGTTTAATATATTGTGGGCGCGAATTTATTCGCGTCTTTTAATATTTATCGCGCGAATAAATTCGCGCCCACGGCATTCAACTATAACTATTTTCGGCTTAACTTAATGGCAGGACGCTGGAATGATGAACTCGGGTAGGCCGGAATAAGCCCGCCCGGCGACAGCAAGGGTGGGCGTTTCCGGCACTGAGCCTCGGGAGGATACCGGAAACGCCTGTCCTGCGCTTAATGCGCCGACAGGCTTATTCCGGCCTACTTCGAGATATGTATAACGATGAGTGCGGCGCGTGGGAACGAGAAAACTGGTCGACGGTAAAGTTGAAATGGTTTTTGGCGGGCGTTAATAGAAATGATTTTCCGGGTTAAGTGAAACTATTGCAATCTTGAGTTTTCCTGTTTTTAAACAGCTTCAGAAGGGGCGGTGTAACATATACTCATTGCACATCAACAACGAGGAATAAACCGGGTTTTGACAAGCAAAAAGTATAAGCGGCCATACAATCGACCATAAAGATACTAGGAATCCTGCATGAATAAATCAACCGCCGTTCACGGCCCATTCTCTCCGGACACCACGACTGATCTTGCTTACCTCTGTGAGGACAGGTTACTGCCGATCGCAGGTATCGGAGCCTCGGCCGGCGGGCTTGAAGCGCTCGAACAATTTTTCAGTCATGTGCCTGATAACATGGGTGTCGCTTTTGTCGTCATTCAGCATCTCGATCCCAACCACAAAGGCATGATGGTCGAATTGCTGCAACGCACAACGGCGATGACGGTATTAGAAGCCCAAAATCGCATGAAAATAAAACCGGATTGCATTTATGTAAATCCTCCGAATAAAGAGCTGTCCATCCTGCACGGCACGCTTTATCTGCTCGACCCGGTTACACCGCGCGGATTACGCCTGCCTATCGATGCTTTTTTTCGTAGCCTGGCCGAAGACCGGCGCGATCAAAGCATCGGCATTCTGCTTTCGGGCATGGGTTCGGATGGCATGCTGGGTCTGCGCGCCATCAAGGAAAAATCCGGTCTGGTACTGGCACAGGATCCTAGCGACGCCAAATACGACAGTATGCCGCGTAGCGTTATTGATGCGGGGTTAGCCAATATTATCGGCACTGCGGCAGAACTGCCTGCGCACATCATCAATTATCTCCAGCATCCCAACAGAGATGCTTTTGCCGGTTCAGGGCAGCTATTGGAAGACAGCTCCCTGAGCGCTCTGGAAAAAATTGCCGTGCTGCTGCGCGTCCGGACCGGCAATGATTTTTCGCTGTACAAGAAAAGTACGATATGTCGCCGTATTGAGCGGCGTATGGAGCTGCACCAGCTCGATCATATCGCCACTTATGTGCGTTATCTGCGCGAAAACCCGCAGGAGCAGGATTTATTGTTCAAGGAATTGTTGATTGGCGTTACCGGCTTTTTTCGCAATCCGGCGGTATGGGACACTCTAATAACCGACGCGATACCCGCGCTGCTGGCAAGCTACCCGGACGGCAAGACAATAAGGGTGTGGGTGCCCGCCTGTTCTACCGGCGAGGAAGCTTATACGCTGGCAATCATATTCATTGAAGCGATCGAACAGGCCAAGCCTGGCGCACACTTCTCGCTGCAGATTTTTGCTACCGACCTCGATGCGGATGCGATAGCTCATGCACGCCAGGGATTTTACGCGGCCCATAGCGTCGCCGATGTTTCGCCGGAGCGTCTGGCCCGCTACTTTAACGCCGAAAATAACGGTTACCGGATAAAACATGAAGTCTGCGAAATGATCATTTTTGCGCAGCAGAATATCATCACTGATCCGCCGTTTACCCGGTTGGATACAATAAGTTGCCGCAACCTGCTCATCTATTTTTCCGTTGATTTGCAGGAAAAGTTGCTGCCGCTGTTTCACTATGCGCTAAATCCGCATGGCTTGCTGTTGCTGGGTTCTGCCGAAAGTACCGGCAATTTCGGCTATCTGTTTACGCCGGTGAAGGCCAAGGTGCGGCTCTACCGGCGTATTGACAACCCTTTGCCGAAGCCTGAAGTGAACTTTCCAAATAAACATTTTACCGCTGTGCCTGCCGCCAGGCAGACAGTTGATGACGCCGGCCTGCCTGTCAATCTGCAACAACTGATGGATCAGTTATTACTTGCGCATTACGCCCCGGCAGCGGTGCTGGTTAACGCCGAGGGCGACATTCTTTATTTTAGCGGTCACACCGGTAAGTATCTGGAGCCTTCTGCCGGTAAAGCCAACCTGAATATCCATGCGATGGCGCGGGAGGGCTTGCGTCAGGCACTAACGGGTTCAATCCGGATGGCATTGCAGCAATTAGCGGTACACCTGGAAGGCCTGCAGATAACAGGCGAAAGCGGTACGCATACTGTCAATGTGACCGTACAAGCTATCGAGCAAGTACAGGCATTGCGCGGCAAGGTCATCATCGTGTTTACCGACGTCGCGACAGCGCGTACCCGCAAACGCACCGCCAAGCTCGCGCCGCCAGAAGCACTGCAACAGGCCCGGCTGGAAATACAGATCTTGCGCGATGAAATACAGTTTTTGCAGGAAGAACTCAAAGCCAGCCATGAAGAGAGTCAGTTTGCAAATCAGGAAATGCTCATTTCCAAGGAAGAAATGCAGTCAGTGCACGAGGAAATGCTGACTGTGAATGCGGAGTTGCAAGCCAAACTGGATGCGTTGCAATGGGTCAACAACGACATGCAGAACCTGCTTAACAGTACCGAAATTGCCACGGTATTTCTCAACAACAAATTGCATTTGCGGCGATTTACCGCCCACACCACGCAGATATTCAGGCTGTTGCCTCAAGACGAAGGGCGGCCGTTATCCGACATCGCGACCGATTTGGACTATCCTCTGCTACAGCAGGATGCAACAGAAGTGCTGCGTACGCTGGTGGTTTCGGATAAGCAAATTCAGACCCATGACGGACGCTGGTTTGATGTGCGCATCATGCCTTACCGCACCATGGATAATGTAATAGACGGCGTGGTAATTACGTTTGTCGACATCAGTCTCGCCAAAAATCTTGAGCTGGCGCTGAATGAACACGCGATTGTGGCGATTACCGACCGGAAAGGCGAGATCACCTATGTGAATGACAAGTTCTGCGACATCTCCAAGTATTCGCGCGAAGAACTGCTCGGACAGGATCACCGTATTATCAATTCGGGGTATCACTCCAAGGCGTTCATGCACAACCTGTGGCAGACCATTGCTCACGGGCATATCTGGAAGGGGGAAATCCGTAATCGCGCCAAAGACGGTTCGCTTTATTGGGTAGACACCACTATCGTTCCTTTTTTAAACGCGAAAGGCAAACCGTATCAGTATGTCGCTATCCGCACGGTCATTACTCACCATAAGAAGAAAGCGGGATCTGTGCGGCAGGAAAATACAGGCACAGATGATAATTCCACACCTGGAATTTATTTGTAGCATTGATTATCGGTTTTACTGCGGGAGCGGCTTTAGCCGCGATTGTCGCGCAAGCCGTTTCGTAACGTTTCTATTTATTATCAGTCTGTTAAAACGTGATGGACGGGGTTACAAACCCCGTCCCGCTGTAGATTTATTTGTAGTAGTTTTCCTCGTTCCCACGCGCTGCGTGGGAATGCATTGCAGGACGCGCCGCGTCCCGATTTGCCCGGCCTATATTTAAAACCGTGACTCGCGGCGCGGCGCAGCGCGCCTTGACTGCATTCCCACGCGGCGCGTAGGAACGAGAAAAGTCTGTTTTGCTCCAGAAGCGTAGGTCGGGTTAGGCGCTAGCCGTAACCCGACACACACTCGCAAAATGTCGGGTTACGCTATCGCTAACCCGACCTACGAACTACGAACTACGAACTACGAACTAACCCTACCTACGCGCTTTCGTTTTCTTCGTGCTAAAAAAACTCCTTAGCGTGAGTGACATCAGTCTATAATACCTTGCAAAAAATATTGGAATATTCACGATGGACAGAGAGAACGTGTGACAAAAAAAATCAAACAATTTACCGATGCCGATAACCTGCGCCGACGCGCCAATCAACAGCTTGCCCAACGACAGTCAACCGTATCCGGCATTGAAATGGATGCAAAAAAACTGCTGCACGAATTACAGGTTCACCAGATCGAGCTGGAAATGCAAAATGAGGAACTGCTTATCGCGCAGACTGAAGTTGAAGCGAGCCTGGAACGTTACACCGAACTCTATGACATGGCGCCGGTCGGCTATCTTACGCTGGATTGCTTCGGCGCTATCCATCAGATCAATCTTAAGGCCGCCAGGCAGTTGGGGATATTCCGTTCGCAGCTAAAACAGCAACGCTTTTCAAGTTTTATCAGCATTGATTCCTTGCCCGTTTTCAACGATTTCCTGTCCGGCGTATTTGTCGGCAGAACGGCTCAAAGCTGCGAACTGACCCTGCTTCCTGTCGACCGGAGCCCAACGCTGATTATACAGTTCGAAGCCATTGCCAATGATGACGGCCAGACCTGTCGCGTGATACTCGTCGATATTACCGAGCGTAAAGGCAATGAAGAGAAACTGAAACTCGCGAACCTGGTTTATCAGGCGATTGGCGAAGCTATCATGGTCGCCGATGCCGATAACCGGATTGTCACCGTCAATCCGGCCTTCACGGAATTGACCGGATACTCATTACAGGAGGCCGTCGGTCAATCCACAACGCTGCTAAAGTCAGGGCAGCAAAACGAAGCGTTCTACCAGATCATGTGGCATGCACTGGAAGCAACAGGGCATTGGCAGGGTGAAATATGGAACCGGCGCAAGAACGGCGAAACATACCTTGAATGGTTGACGATCAACACTGTCTACGACGATCAAAGCAAGGTACGGCATCGGGTCGCGACGTTCTCGGATATCACCGATCAGAAACATGCGGAACAAACCATCTGGCAGCAGGCTAACTTCGACTCGTTGACCGGACTGCCCAACCGCCACCTGTTTTACGAGCGGCTGGCGCAGGAAATGAAAAAATCCCGGCGAGTGGGCCTGCCGCTGGCATTGCTGTTTCTCGATCTCGATCATTTCAAGGATGTAAACGATACGCTGGGGCATTGCAAAGGCGACCTGCTGCTCAAGGAGATGGCGCAACGCCTGCTCAATTGCGTTCGCAATACCGACACCGTTGCACGTCTGGGCGGCGATGAATTCACTATTATTCTGGCTGAATTGCAAGAGCAAGACAGTATTGAACGTCTTGCTCAGGACATCCTGTGTCAGCTGACCAAACCGTTCGAGTTAGCGGGTGAAATTGCTTATGTATCAGTCAGTATCGGCATCACCTTGTTTCCTGAAGATACCGATGACATCGACGCGCTGATAAAAAATGCCGATCAGGCCATGTATGCCGCAAAGGATCAGGGCCGCAACTGCCGTCACTACTTTACCATCTCAATGCAGGAAGCAGCCCTGACCAGAATGCGGCTGATCAATGACCTGCGCAATGCACTGGCCGAACGCCAGTTCCGGCTGGCTTACCAGCCGATTGTGGAATTGACCGGCGGCTCCATCCACAAGGCGGAGGCGCTGATTCGCTGGCAGCATCCGACCCGCGGTTTGATCAGTCCGGCTGATTTTATCCCGGTCGCCGAAGCAACCGGCATGATCATCGACATCGGTGAGTGGGTGTTTCGCGAGGCGGCGCAACAGGCGGCGCAATGGCGTACAAAACACCATGACCAGTTCCAGGTCAGCATTAACAAATCGCCCGTGCAATTTCAAAAAGAGGGCAATGGACATCTGGCCTGGTTCGAGCATTTGCGCGAACTCGGCCTGCCCGGACAAAGCGTGGTCATTGAAATTACCGAGGGACTGCTGATGGATGCAGGGGCTTTAATTACCGGTCAACTGTTGGCCTTTCGCGATGCCGGCATTCAGGTATCGCTGGATGACTTCGGCACAGGTTATTCTTCGTTATCCTACCTGAAGAAATTCGACATCGACTATCTCAAGATTGACCAGTCGTTCATCCGCAACCTCGGTCCCGATGCCAATGATCTGGCGCTGTGCGAAGCGATAATTGTGATGGCGCATAAGTTGGGCATCAAGGTTATCGCAGAAGGCATAGAAACGCAGGAGCAGTGCGATTTACTGATTGCCGCCGGTTGCGATTATGGACAAGGTTATCTGTTTTCGAGACCGGTGGCCGCTGATGAATTCGAGAAGCTGTTGGTAGCAGGCTAAACGTTGATTCGTTGGGCACCTCGTTCTCACGCGTTGCGTCACTGCCATTAAGTTAAGCTGAAAATAGTTATGGTTGAATGCCGTGAGCGCGAATTTATTCGCGCTGTGCTAATTCCCAAGCTCCAGCTTGGGAATTCGGTGCGGGAAGCTCCAGCTTCCCGTCTCGCGAAGCTACGACTGCATGGACAGGAAATGATCCAGTCATTTCTCTGCATTCCCCACATCCCTGTGGGTCATGCAGGAGGTAGAGCACCAAAAGTAGGCGCTTTAGGCGACGCAGGAGCGGTTGCCGAGAGCTTCGTCATCTGGGTTCCCAAGCTGGAGCTTGTGAACCCGCGTAAACCTCGTTCCCACGCGCTGCGCCGCGAGTCACGACCAGCGTCTTGCGTATACGGGACGCAGCGCGTCCAGCACTGCGTTCCCACGCAGCGCGTGGGAACGAGAATTACCCCATCACCACCAACACCTGATGCTTTTTCCTGTCGTGCAACAGCGGAATGCCTTCCCCTCCTGATTGCGGCACTCCGTCCAACTCAATCGACACCACGCCCTTCGACACGCCGTTGGGATTGTTGATGGTGATGTCATAGCAAGTTTCCTCGTGCCGATAACTTAAAGTATAACTACGCCACTCACGCGGAATACAAGGATTGAAATGCATTTTGCCGGCGCGGATATTCAGGCCCAACATCCATTCCAGACCCGCACGGTAAAACCATCCCGCAGCGCCGGTGTACCAGGTCCAACCTCCGCGCCGCACATGGGGTGGTACGGCGTAGATGTCCGCCGCTATGGCATACGGCTCGACTTTGTAGGCATAGACTCCGGTCCGGTTTGCGGTGCGATTAATCGGATTCAGCATATGCAGGAGTTCTGCCGCCTGATCGCCGTCTCCGAGCATCGCGTAGGCGATAACGCACCAGATCGCCGCATGGGTATATTGCCCGCCGTTTTCCCGTACGCCCGGCAAGTAGCCCTTGATGTAACCGGGGTCCAGCGGTGTTTTATCGAAAGGCGGCGTAAACAACAACACCAGATCATCGCCGTATTGGATCAGATATTCCCGAACCGAATTCATCGCCAGCCGCGCCCGCTCGGGGTCGGCGGCGCCTGAAATTACGCCCCAACTTTGGGCCAGCGAGTCGATGCGGCATTCGGTGTTGGAAGCGGAGCCCAGCGGAGTTCCGTCATCGAAATAGGCGCGGCGGTACCAGGACACATCCCAGCCTTCAGCTTCCACAGCGATTTTTAATTCGGCAACGTGTTCGCGCCAACGCAAGGCGCGCTCAGTCTCGCCGCGCGCTTGCGCCAGATCGGCAAATTCCGGCAAGGTAGCGATCAGGAACCAGGCGAGCCAGACGCTCTCTCCTTTGCCTTGATGCCCAACCCGGTTCATGCCGTCGTTCCAGTCGCCGCTGCCCATCAACGGCAGACCGTGTACGCCGACTTTTAAACTCAAATCCAGCGTTCGCGCGCAGTGCTCAAACAGGCCGGCTTGTTGCCCGGATTGAGTCGGCTCAAAGTAGGCGTCTTCCTGTTCCTGCGTGAGGGTCGGCCCTTCCAGGAACGGCAGCATTTCGTCGAGTACAGCGCTATCGCCGCTGACCTTGACATAGTGGGACACCGCATACGGCAGCCAGATAAGGTCATCCGAAAAATGTGTGCGCACGCCGCGATTGGATGGCGGGTGCCACCAATGCTGTACATCGCCCTCGACAAATTGATGTGTCGCCGCGCGGATCAGATGAGCGCGGACAAGATCGGGCCGGGCTACCGCTAGCGCCATGCTGTCCTGTAATTGATCGCGAAAACCGAAAGCTCCGCCTGCCTGATAAAATGCGGCCCGCGCCCACATTCGACAGCTCAGGGTTTGATACAACAGCCAACCGTTCAACATCAAGTCCAGCGCTCTATCCGGCGTTTTTACCTGAACTTTTCCGAGTGTCTTGGCCCATGATTGTTTCACGGCGGCAAAGGTAAGCTGCATATCCGCAGCTCGATAACGCTTGACCAGTTCGCTTGCATGGTCGCGGTCGCTGCCTTGTCCCAACAGGAAAACAATCTCGATGCTTTCATTGGCTGCAAGTTCTATCTGCGTCGTCAATGCCGCGCACGGATCAAGGCCCGCGCCGACGCGGTTTTTAAGCGCTTTGGATTGAAGCAAGGCTATCGGGGCATTCAGGCTGCCGTTACGCCCGATAAATTCGGTCCTGTTGCACGTCCATGCAGTTTGCAGGCCGGAAAAATCGACAAAAGCAATGCGCTGACCAAAATCCACATCCAGGCCGTTATAGGCAAACAGGGATCCGGTCGCCTGATCCAGCTCGGTAACAATATAAGGCGCGGTGGCGGTGCGCGAGGCTCCGAGCACCCATTCGATATAGGCGGCAACCGTTAATTTACGGGGACGGCCGGAATTGTTTTTTAACGTTAAAGATGAAATTTTGACCGGGTCGTCCGAGCTTACAAATTGCAACAGCTCGCTGTGAATGCCGTGAGAAACATGCTCGAAACGACTGTAGCCCTGGCCGTGGCGAATGATATAGACGGCGTTATCAACTCGAATCGGTAGTGCAGTCGGACTCCACAAATCGCCGGTTTCGACGTCCTGTAAATAAAATATTTCGCCGGGAGGATCGCCGACCGGATCGTTCGACCAGGGCGTCAACTGGTTCAGGCGGCTGTTAAGGCTCCAGGTATAACCACTGCCCAGCTCCGAGACCGTAAAACCGAATTCGGCATTGGCGATCACGTTAATCCAGGGCGCCGGTGTCCATTGTCCCTTGCCCAGCACGATCACATATTCGCGCCCGTCGTCGGCAAACCCGCCCAGACCGTTGAAATATTCGAGCTCGGTAGGGACGATTGAGAGCTCTTTTCCATCGATAGCAGGTGCAGGCAAGGCTTTAGGCTGGATAAACCTCGGAGTAGGCTTGGGATGTCGCATCAACTGTTCAGCCAAGGTGCCGCGGCTACTCAAAAGCACCACACGAGCCGAGGTTTGCAATAACACACACTCCTCTTCGCTGAGCTGATCAGCGCGCAACACAAAAACGTCACCCTGCTCGCTGTACTCATGAAGTGTTGAGAACGCTTTATTTTCGCGAACCATGTTGTCCATTAAGGTCTGTAATTCATTAGCATAGGTAATTTCTTTTTCATTCAAAATCACCAAATCGACAGGTAGGCGCTTCATGCGCCAATATTCGTGGGCGCGTAATAATTGATCGGCAATAGCCCTATCTTCTGTTGATGTTACCCGCAGCAAGACAATGGGACGATCGCCGGAAATACTGAACCGCCATAAACCTGTGACATTCAACCGGTTCAGATGCATAAGCCCGGCATCTGCCCGCAGCGAAGGGTCCGCATACAGCAAGCGATTAGCCAGGGCTTGGAATAATTGGGCTTCATCGGGTTGAATGCGCAGATGGCGCAATTGGATATGCGCATGAGTCCAGGCAAGATCGGAAACCCGGTCGAAAGTAGCTGGGTTGCGATACTTGTCGGCTAAATCTTCAACTGCCTGTCGTGACGAGGCAATTAGGGTGGTAAATGTCGCATGAACAGTCGAGCCCGGTTCGATGCTGACTCGCGTACGCAGACTGAATATCGGATCAAGCACCGCGCCGACCGTATTGCTAAGCGGGCGCCCATCCATCACTGCGGCAGGTGCATGCAGTGTTTGTCCCCGGCCTATAAAGCGTACCCGGTCGGTTTCATACTGAAGCCCGGTACTGATGTTGCTGCACGCCAGCACATGAGCCGCCCAAATCCGAGGCTCATCGTCTGCCCGAGGCCGTCGTTGCGCGATTAACGCATACGCCTGCGGCAGGTATTCGGTCTGTATGAACAAATTTGAAAACGCCGGATGTGCAATGTCGGCCATCGGAGACGCCAACACAATTTCCGAGTATGAAGTCAGCTCAATTTCCAGGGTATACGCCCCATTATTGATTAAACTCAAGTGCCTGATTTCTGCGTTATCCTCCGGCGATACAATGATTTCCAGGTGGCTGGTTATAGCGCCGTCTTCGCGGGAGATACGTACCCGGTCTTCGAGAAAAGCCACTTCGTAGCGATCCGGAACCGCCGCAGTCGGCTGGTACCCGGCAGACCATATTTTGCCGCTCGCCAAATCGCGTAAATAAATATAACTGCCCCAG
Source organism: Methylobacter sp. (assembly GCA_030653175.1). GTDB lineage: Bacteria > Pseudomonadota > Gammaproteobacteria > Methylococcales > Methylomonadaceae > Methylobacter_A. The sequence continues at coordinate 23,037 of JAURZV010000006.1, read as the reverse complement.
CAATCGCGCGTCACATCTTCACGCCAGCGAGTAACCGCCAGCTTTTCGCAAACGCTGTAACCCGATCCGGCGGCAGTGATCATCACGCCGTAACGGCCGTTGGAAAGCAAATGCGCCGAGGGAACTATGGACATGGGTGAAAGTACGCGGCGTATGGGCGGCTGTATTATTTCCTTAACTTCAGCCTCAGCTTGGGTGAAGTGGGGAATACCTTTGTCAAAACCGTGCGGAACCCGCTCTTGCAACAGCAATTCAGCACCCTGGATCATCGGTACGCGATGGAAACGACGGCGCATAACTTCATTGAGTACGACATTAGTCAAAGACACCAATGACATACCTTGATGATGAGCCATATAGCAGCGCACAAACGCCACCTTCTGGTTTTCCGCAAGTCGCGACGGTGTGAAATCGAGCGCTTCGAAAAAGCCGTAACGACCCAAAGCGCCAAGCTTTTCCAGGCGTTCGAAATTTTCCACCGCAGCATGGGTGTGGTACATAGCCGCCAGGGCAGTGGCATAGGGAGCAATAACCAGATCGTAGGCGAGTCCGCGTTTCATGCCCAAACCGGGTACGCCAAAAGCGGAATATTGATAAGTGAACCAGCGATCGCGACCGTTAAATGCCGATTCGGAAACACCCCACGGCACACTGCGTTGTTCTCCGTATTCAATCTGGCTCTGCACCACCAGGCGACAGGTTTGATCGAGCAGGCTGTAGCGCGGCGTATAGGTCACCAATGAAGGCATCAGGTATTCAAACATCGAGCCGGACCAGGACAACAACACGGTGCCGTTCGTAGTGCGCGTCATCCGGCGACCCAAATGAAACCAGTGAGCACTCGGCACTTCCCGTTTGGCGATAGCAATCAAGCTGGTCAGGCGAGCTTCCGAGGCGAGCAGGTCGTAATAGCTGTCATCGATAACACCTTTTTCAACGCGATACCCGAGCGAAAACAAGTGCCGGTTAGGATCATAGAGAAAACGAAAATCCATCTCGACGAACAATTGCCCTGCAAGTTCAGCCAACGCATTTATCCGCTGAGTTAACACCTTCCAGTGATGAGCTTCTGGTTGCTGACGCTCATCAAGAGGAAGTTCGAAATGTATCGACGAGCCGAAATTTTCCATGTCACGCTGATGAGATCTAGTATCGTTGTGCAGTAACGTAGCCCATGCCAGCACTTCGCTGTTATCTATAAGATCGCCGCGCTCAGCGGCATAAGCACGCGCCAGATCCAACAGGTTATCGGTACAGGGTCTTATTAGCCGCCACAAGCGTATGCATTCCTCGGGGGTGGCAGGCGTGCATGCCAAAAAACCGCCAAGTTTATCCGTTTTCTTTTTTAGTTCCTCCAGTGTCACCATCTGCATGCGCTGGTTATCGTTGATTTCGGCAAGCGCGGATACGAGCAGTCTGTAGCTATCGGCAATGCCGTTTAACACGGTGGAAAACGCATGCGGTTGCTGTGTCAAATCTTTACATCCCTGAACAACGACCAGTAGATGTGCGGCCAAGTTGCCGCTGTCCACGCTCGATACATATTTGGGTTCCAGTGCTTGCAAAGTACGCGTGTCGTACCAGTTATAAAAATGTCCATGCAGTCTGGCCATCTTGTTCAGCGTGTTTAAAGTGGCCTCCAACCGGTCAACGGTGTCCATAAGGCCTATCCAGCCAAGATCGTGGGCGGCAAGTGCCGATAATAAATAGAGACCGAAATTTGTCGGCGAACTGCGATGAGCAATATCGGGCTCAGGGTCTTCCTGAAAATTATCCGGAGGCAGATAATTTTCCCGTTCCGTTACAAAGGTGGTAAAAAATCGCCAGGTGCGCCTGGCGACCTGTCGTAACTGCAAAGCATCCTCAGGAAGTAATGATTCAGCCGGATCCGGTCTTGGCGGCAAACTCAGGATATGGGCAATGACCGGCGACAGTAACCACAACAGCAGGAACGGCGCGGCAACTTCAAGCGAAGCGGGATTGAACAGCAGCACGATCGAACCGGCACAAAGTACCACAATCATCACGCTACCCAGTGGTCTGATCAGGTCCTTCATTGTGTGTCCCGCTGCTGTCTTTGCTTGCAGCGCAGTGACCCACCTGAGCAATTTTCGTCGGGTGATATACAGTCGCACCAAGGTGCTTACGATCGCATCAGTCATCAGCAAAGCCTGTTGCACCAGCAGTGTCAGCATAACCAGGCTACTGATCAAACTCATAAATACATTTTCCGCGGCGACGCGCAACTGGTTACGCAACGAAATATTGGTGCGAATCCTCATTCCGCCGATAACGGCCTGGAAGACAGGGAAAGCCAACGCTACTAATACCATCCCCATCAGTGTCACAAGCGGTGCGCCCGGAATCGCCCAGGCTGCCAACAGGGTAAAAAAGGCGCCAGGCGCTGAAAGCGATCGACGTAAATTATCGAGCATTTTACAACGTCCGATTAGCGGCATGCCTTTGCCGAGCGGACCGAAAATCCACGGCAATAGCTGCCAATCGCCACGCGCCCAGCGGTGCGCGCGGGACGCGGCAACCTCCGTGTGGGAGGGGAATTCTTCAAACAACTCAATATCGCTGACAAACGCACAGCGGGCGAACACGCTCTCGAATAAGTCATGGCTGAGCAAGGCGTTTTCAGGAACTCGTCCTGCCAACGCGGCCTCAAATGAATCGACTTCATACAAGCCCTTGCCGCTGTATGTGCCAAGCCCGAACAGGTCCTGATACACTTCGGACACGGAGGTCGAATAGGCATCTACGCCGCACGCACCGGAGAAAAGCCGGTGAAACAATGAATGCTCCCGTCTTTGCGGCAGGGTCGGTGTAACCCTGGGTTGGAGAATACTGTATCCGCTGATAACACAGTGCGTGACCGGATCCAGGATAGGCCAATTGAGCGGATGGGCGGCTGTGCCCACCAATTGTTGCACTGCGCCGATAGGCAGTTTGGTGTCGGAATCCAGCGTAATGACATAACGAACGCCCGGCGGAGCAAGCGCAGGTTGCCCATCAATCGGCAGGAATGAAGTGTCGACTGCACCGCGCAGCAGCCGATTAAACTCATGTAATTTGCCGCGCTTACGTTCCCATCCCATCCATTGGTTCTCACTCGGGTTCCAGCAACGCTTGCGGTGATACAGAAAAAAGCGCTGTTCTCCGTACTTGGCATTAAGCGCGTCTATTCCGCTAATGGCGACGCTTAATAATGAAGCATCTTCAGGCAAAGTTTCCCGGTCTGCATCAACCCAATCGGACAACAGCGCAAAATGAACATCGTCGACCGGATTGGACAAGTATTGAACCTCCAGTTCATCGATTTGCCTTTTTACGTTGTGTTCGCTGATAAACATCGTCGGCACCACGACAAAGGTGCGTAATGAATCGGAGATGCCGTCCTTCAGTTCAAGTCTGGGTAAATGGCGCGGCGGCACTACTGCAATGATAAACCGGTTGACCAAAGCCGTAGCAATATCCGAAGCGGGAAATAAGGCAAATAGCGTAATCAGCGCAATCTGCAAGCTGTCTAGCCCCGCTTTGAAAGCGGCGTCCACGGGCAGCGCCAGCAAAAGCAGCGTGCCTACCCCGATACTGGTCAGATAAGCAAACGCCGCATGGGCGACATAAGCACGCAGCAGCTTTTGGCTGAAGGTAGGCTGAAAGCCGACTTCTTGCTCGAACTCGCTCCGACCGGCGCCGATCAAGTAATAGCCCGGCTCCTGTTGCTGCGGGTTGGTATCCGGTTCTTTAGCGACACGATCAATCTTGTCGATGACTTTATGGGCGATTTCCACCTCGGAATAAGGCGAACGTTTGGCAAGATCCTCAATCGCATGACGATAGCGGTCACGGGTGAGAAAATCCATTGCATTGTAAGTGGGGTGAATGCGCAGATATTTATCCACCAGACTCGAATCTTCGACAAATTGCGGCCAGTCGAACGCCGATATGGCGCGCATACTGGTAATGATATTGCGTACGGTCAGATTGGCCGCAATTTGGGCGACGTGTTCACGGTGTATGATTTCATCCAGAGTGACGCCTTGTTCGACCAGCCATTCATTAAGAAAATCGAGTGCAGGCGCAGGGCCCGGATGCGGCTCGTGCAAACGTTGCACGAGCTGAACCGCAAAGGCTTGACGGAAAGGCGCGCCGGGCAAGACGGCAGTCTGGGGCGAAAGATCAAGCTTGTCGGCTTGATCGACAAACTCGTCAGCCAACCGTCGCCCGACTTGGGAGCGCATGACTTTTATCGCCAGCCGACGCAAATTCTCAATCATCACGATACGTAACGTGATCGGTATTGCCCAAAGCTCGCCAATACTGAGCGGCTGAATTTCCTGATAGGCACGCATGAAAAGAGCGAGCTGTTCCGGAGAAAAACGGCTATCGGTATGAGCGACCAGCGCCCAGGCAATGCCGTAAACACGCGGATAACCGGCAAGAAAGCCGTTGATTAACTTGGGTAATTGCCGGTAAAACTTTTCCGGCAGATAGATGTTGATGTCATTGATCTGCTCTTCAATCACATGAAAATTGTCGAGCATCCATTCCGCGGCCGGGGTAATGGCCCGTTGCTCCCGTGCCGCCTTGCCTATAGCTTTGTAAGCCTCAAACAACAGCCGGGAATTCTCGCGCACCCGCGGCATCAGTTTGAGCCCCTCAGGAATAATGCGGGCTTTTTGCTCTTTCGCTAAACTGACGGCATGCTGCGCCATCCGTTCGTTGCTAAACAACTCAAACCGGATGGGTTCGTCTTCACCGCCCGGATCGGCAAGCCTGATGTTGCGTCTGTGCTCCCGTAGTTTCATTATCATCTGTATTCCCCCGTTTGGGCTGCCGCTCGGTCAAACAAATATTTCAGGTCATTTATTTACAGGTCGTTTCGACATCCCACTCTTACAAAGGTAATTGGGTTGTACGTGAACACAGCGGGTAATTAACTCAGCCTCCCGTAAAGTAAATATGTTCGCACCGAGGATGTTGCTTTCTGAACGACTATAGATTAGAGAAGTCAATGCCTTGAATCAATAAGTAGTATTACCGATCGGGCGTAGTCTGACAGTTTTGGGTGTACGAGGTTGTGGAAGCATTCAGGATTTAAAATAGCTACCGTCGCAGCCGGACCGATTGCATCGAAAACAGTTATGAGCTGATGTTACGCACTGTCCGCGAAAAGGCGGCAGTGAGTAGGGCGTGCCGTGCGCGCCTTAGAAACTGTGGCCTATCTTTTTCGCGGCTGTAATGGACAGTGCGTAACATCAGTGATTAAAATAACTCAGATGGCGTATTCCGAGTTGCAACAAATAAAGACTGCGTAACTTCAGTGACTAACCGGTTCTAAATAATGCTCATCAACACATTAAATTCATTCGTTTTCAAATATATTAGATTTATCGAAATGCTCGGCGTGCTGATGCGTATTTTCAGTTTTTCGCTGGTCAGTTGGATGGGGCCGGAAAGTCCTTTTCTGTTTGTGTGGGCTTTTAATACCACAGATGCGGTGATACTTTCCTGGTGCTCCATACTCAAGAAAGACAGTGCCTATACCTTGCTGAATGTATTCTGGATTATGGTCGGCGTTGTTGGAATGGTTAGAGCCAGTCAAATTTCAGTGATTGATTTTAAATCCGCCTGGCTGCATTTGTTAACGCAAGCCATAGCGCTGTTCAGTTAAACAGCGCTCCAGGCACAAATAAGCGAATGCGATAAATAAAGCTTGTTATAATGGCCGCCATTAAAATAATGAGATAAGTAGGGGCGACCGGCCGGTCGCCCCTACAATGGTGCGCGATGCGTACCCTGCATTTCTTGATAATTCTGGTTCAAAAGGAGACGCTGGTTTTGACAACAACGCATAACATAATAGACACTTATAACGTTATATTTCATTCAATTTTACCTCTAGCCTGGAATAAATCTATGTCCATCGATTTTTTAACCAAAAAACTACAGTTAATTTAATCATCGAGCTCGGAAGGTATGACGGGGTGAGGTGGCAGTTAATTAGCCATTAGAGCTAAACAAGCTCAACCCAACCAATCAGCCCAGCGGAATAAGGCTGTTCGTCCTTAATAATTCCACGATATTTAAGTTCACGTTCCATAATCGTTTCCAGTTTGGGTAGCATTTCTAAATGGTTGCCGGAACTGTTGACAGGTATTTGTTGAAAAATATCTTCCGTGTGCTTTTCCATAATGGGTAACCTGTTCCCATCCGTATCGACAGCAAATTTCAAGATAGAATGTATATCGTGGCCTTTATCGTTATGGGTTTCTATTTCCCAGATTGAAAGTATTCCATTATTGCCGGAAGACTTTACAGCAATGCCAATCTCTTCAGCCGCTAATTGGCGAAAACGAATTAACAAATCTTCGACAAAAGGATGATCAAGACCTATCAATTGCAACTGTTCAGAATTGTTCGCTTCGTCCCGGTCAGTAGTAAATTGACCTTGCACACTATTTTTTTCATCTCGCAATTCATAATGAACGTCATCAAGCTTATTGAATTTAAAGCCATCAAATACACATGCCTTGTCGACAAAGCCAATCAACAAATTCAAGCTTTCCTGGATTTTAGACAACGGTGCATAATCGTCCAAACTGAATCGATCCAAATCTTGAAATAATTCAAAAACCACTTCGCGTGCCTGACTGGCATTATTCATTGCTGCGTTTAACTCAAGCCGAGTGCGGATTAATTCCGGATCTTGCAGTGCTTGGGCATAAAGTTCTTGATACTTAATGCGTTCGGAAAGCTGCCCTAAAATTTGAGAACGTAAATCCTCGGCTACATTGCCTTGCTCATCTACTTTACCCAGTGTCAGCGCGATTTCCTTTAACTTATCATCCAATAAAAGATAAATTTTGCCCTCGATAGTGTCACCTAAAACCAAGTTATAGACTTGTGCCGTGTCATTTTGACCATAACGATGAATTCTTCCGATACGTTGCTCGACGTCCATCGGGTTCCATGGCAAATCAAAATTAAACAATATACGAGCATGTTGTAAATTGATGCCTTCGCGTCCTGCGGCAGTGCAAATCATGACTCTCGGTCCATTGGCTTGTTTAAAGCGTTTCTCAGCGGTTACTTTACTGCGGTGATCACCACCTTTAAGCACGACAACCCCTTGGCCCGGATAAGCGAGTTCAATTTTTTCGCCTAACATTTCAACGGTACCTAAATAGGTTGCAAAAATAACGATGCGTTCAGAGGTGTTTTCTTGCCACAGTACACCTAAAGCCCCCAGCAATTTATCAACCTTGGTTTCTTGTGTAGAGGGAAAAACCTCCAATAAAGCTTTAATGCGCATCCGCTCTTCTGGTAAAGCGATAGTAATCACATTCATGGCGACGTCTTCGGCGGCAGCCAAGTCCACTTCATCGCTGTAAGCATCAGATGCTAAAGCTAATTCTTCTTCATCCAGCTTTTTTAACAAGCGGCGTTTTGCATCATTGAGAATATGATCTACTTCAAGATCATGGATTCGTTCATAGCCTAAGCCAAAATCCATGCGAATAATTTCTCTGGCTTCAAAAAATGCTTGATCACGCGCTTCAATATCCAGATTCTTATCGTGCATTAATCCTTCGTGGATAGTTAATGCCAATAAACGTCGACGTAAAGTACGATAGACAGCGGCAAAACTGGATGCGGCTATTTTTTGAAAAATAGTCATAATGAAGCCAAGCGCTCGTCCTTTGCCGCCTACCTTTTTGGCAAGAGCAAAACCGTCGCGCAAATAGTCGTTTAATGCCTGATAAAACAAACGCTCTTCATCAGACATTACAAAGGCTTCGGTATGCACCCAGCGTCTGGCAAACAGATTTGAACCATCCGATCGGCAGGCATCTGCTTTAGTGCGCCTGATAACAACCGGATTAAGCCGATGGCGTTGCTCCAGCATATCAATTTCATCTTCAAACAAGATGGGGTCTAATAACTGAATCAATTTCCAAAAACGGAAATGGTCGCCTTGATGCGGAGTAGCTGAAAGTAAAATTAAATCCCGGCAATGATCACGTAAAATTTCAGCTAACTTATAATTTTGCGTTTTCCGGATCTTTTTGCCTTGCTTATGCGCAGTTAAATGATGGGCTTCATCAAACACCACCACATCCCAGAGTGGTGCAGCCAGTAGTTTTTTGATGCGTTCTGGTCGTTTAAGCGTATCAATACTGGCAATCAATAAATTATGCTTGGCAAACGCATTGGTGCGCCTATCGCTGACATCACCCTCGCGGCCAAAGATTTCAAAATTCAAGTTAAAAACGTCGTTTAATTCCCTGTGCCAGTTATTTACCAAACCCGCTGGTACTACCATTAATGCGCGTTTAAGCTCACCGCGACTGGCCAACTCTCGCAAAATTAACGCTGTTTCAATCGTTTTACCCAGTCCTACTTCGTCCGCTATTAAAAAGCGGCGCGGCATGGATGTCGCCACATGATGAGTTAATACAACTTGATGCGGCAGCAAATCGATTTTTGCCGACGTTAGAGAGCTGGCACTGTCCAGTAAGGGTAATTCGTGAGCTTGCCAACACAGCCAGGCTTTAATGGCCCGTGTTTCACCGCCTTGTACATGAGTAACTACCGTCTCATTACGGCCCAAAAGGGCTTGTAAAGCTTGCAACGGTACTTGACGTTCACCATCAGCAAAAAATATTCGCGCATAATCATCAGCAAGACTGATAACAACGCCTTGGCCAAAAGACGCATGTTTAACACGATCACCCGGTTTAATCGGCATCATCAAACCTTACGATATGCGTTGATGATAAAGCCCCAACCACTGGCCTTGTGGCGATTCTATACGCTTGACCCCATTTTGAGCGCCATTCCAGATACAACGACCTATCGGGAAGTTTTGTTGTCTATAATTACCGCTCAACCACCAGTTATAACTGTTTTCACTTGCATTCTCTAGCCAGCGGCTTTTTTCCGCCATCCAAAAAATCAAGGCACAATTATCAACACTGGATTGAAAACTTTGTATCTTGGTATAAACCTGTTGTTCGACCCAATCCACTACTTCATCAGGTGTCAACGCATCAATCATTACATCCAGACCTGCCACCATTACAGCACTATCATTGATAAACGGCATATCGTCTTCTGGCCAACCGGCCTCATACAGCTCAAAAAAACGCCGTAAACTAATAATTTTAGAGGCTGCGTTAAATTGAGATAGCGTGTCGCCATCCCATAGCACACTAATGCCACGGCGCTTCCAAACATCATCAAGCAAGGCTGCATTCATAATTATTATTCCCCAGCTTCATGTAGGGCAAATTCAACCACCCTATCACCCAGCCAGATTCCACGTTGCCGCATGCGACGGATAGCATCCGTCATAGAAAGGGGGTAACCCATTTTTTTGGCTTTCAACAAAATACCGATAGATCCGGTAAGGCTTAATCCCGACAGGCGGGCAAAGCGCCGTCCAACTGTTTCATCAATAGCCACCAGCGGGATGTCCTGTTGCAAAGCCAATTGAATAACAGCGGCTTCGCCGACATCAAGCGAATTTTGCAGCAGCAAAGGGATGTTTACTGGCTGGTTTTGCTTATGTAGCCAAGCCATTTGGTCAAACTCAGTAATTGCAAAACCATCTGCACCGCCTGCTTGAATTTCCCGGCATACCTCAAAAGGTACCCACACCCTGCTGTATAAAAGCGGTAACATGTCCAAAGAACCCGTTGCTGCAATCAAAGTAATGATGGGCGTAGTGTTGATCACCAGCTCTTTTGATTCAGGCATTGGAAAAATCCGATTGAAGATCTTCTGTACTCAAATCAATAACGGCGACGCCGTAGTCATGTAAACTGAGTAAAAATGCCACCCGCTCCATGCCGACAAGTGCAGCAGCAGTTCCGCTGGAAATACGCTTAAGTTCATACATCTTGACTGCCATCGCCATTTTCGCCTCGTGTTCAAATTGTTCTGACGATTGTTGTAACGCATCGGGTAATTTTTCGGGATAGTTCACGATCATTTGCATTAACTTTCTCCTGATAGTGTGTGATTTTTGTGGTCAATTATTCCAGATCAAATAAGCTCAATTGTTTTTGCATAACATCTGGATGCTTAGCCACCCAGCTGTTATGAAGTTGGCGTGCTGTTGTGGCAGCATTGCGTAATTCCATACTGCCTCCTTTGCGAATTAACCAATCTAATAAATCACCTAAAGCTGGATGCGGCTTAAAGTCATCATTGAGCAGTTTTTTCACTTGAATGCCACTGTCAGCATAGCAGGCACCGACTAATAACATCGCTTGATCCATATCTTTATTCAGTGATTTGGCTTTATCCGCGTGGGCCTGAGCAAAGCTAAGCGGTGATAACCAATGAAAGATTTTTTTCTTTTCGTCGCACCAACCACGACTGACAAAATCACTGGGGCCAATTCCCGTACCACGCAAGAATTTCTGCATCTGGTCGCGGGGTACTTCCATAGTACCGGAAAATATGCGTAAAAATTGCCGGGTAATCGGTTCGCAGTTGACGGGCGTAGTACCCGATTCACCTTCATCTTGGTCATCCAAAATTTGATTGATACCGACCAGCGCTTCTTTAACGGTAAATTCACGGCCTTCTTCGACATACACTTGCCCGTAATGGCGTGAGAAATACTCCAAGGCTTTACCCCGTTTAATCACTTGAATATCAGCTTTGGGCAAGCCATCATTTTGATGGTGCTCTAAAATACCTTGTAACTGACGCACATCGCTTAATATCTGGCGGCGCAGTCTGGCCCAACTGATTCGGCTAGGGTCTTCGGTGCGTTTACGACAGACATGGATAATGTCGTATTCTATTTTCTGAGAACCAAATTGGGATTTATCACCTTTCGTTTCATCGCTACGGATCGGGTAAGTTGCTTCCAGATAAAATCCGGAATTGAATAAACTTTCCAGTACATCTACCCAAGGCTCATCTTCACTGTGATGAAAAGTAAAGGAAAGAATGCCGCCGGCTTTTAACAGTCGATGTGCCTCAAGCCAACATTGCGTCAAAATCCGTTTGTAAAACTCATCTGCGTCATCAGGATTTCTAGCTGAATTAGCTACAGCTTCTAGTGTTTTAGGCGTGTATTCACCAGAAAAATAATCAGGATATTTACCTTTTAAAGCTAGTCTCAACCAAACATAAAAAAAGTCAGCAAACTCAGCATATTGAAGCAGATCACTAAATGGTGGATCAGTTATGACTAAATCGAAAGATTCTGTTTGATATTGATTGAGATCTGTTGAGGAACCACAGCTTACTATTGTTCCGTTTAGAACAGGGTCATTAGACAGTACCTTTTCACTCATTCCAGTTAAACCTGATAAATCTGAGATTGTGTTCGCCAAATAATTGTTTGATACCAGTTCCCAAGGATGTTTACACCATTCAATACCTTGTAACGTATTTTTTCTACATGAAGTCCAATTCCCGCGTCCAAGTTCAGCAAACACAGAGTTTTCGATAATAGTTTTTTTGGGATTGAAATTATTGTTACTGAACATTGGTTCTGGCGTATCCCTTTGTGGATTCCAAAAACAAAACATATTCTGATTACGAAGATATTGTTGAAATGCACCAAGTACGATTTCTCGGCTTGAGTCTTTAAATTCATATGCAGAATCAATTGCTTTCAGAATAAGTGCATGAACAAGCAATTGCACTGGATTAAAAAACGTATGCCAATGGGTATATCCATGTAAAGGAAGCGGATCTCTTTGATGAGTTTTGTGGCCAAATGGTATTTCAGATGTTGGCCAATAATTTTTTAAATCTGTATCTTTACGATTACTCCATTCCTGAAAAGCGGTATTTTTCCGATTAATATCCATTTCAGTGACAGTCTTAAAATAACGACCATTGTAGGGAAATCCCTGTTTATAGCGAGCAGGTGAATAGCACTGAAGAGCATAAGGGGACATCGGACCTGTCCTAGAAGTTGCCTTAATTGCATCTAGCAATGACTGGTCTAGTCCGCAAGTAGAAGCCATACAAGTAAATTTAGCCTGCTTGGGAATGTTACCTATTTCCGTACTAAATAAAATGCCTGTTTCAGGACAAGTAATTTCCTTCGGCAAGTCCCCCCTGACTTCTACTAAGCGCAATGTTTTTCCCCTGAGTTCATTCCAGCGTATTGTAGAATTAATATCGCTGGTTGCCGTACCCCCCAATATCCCTTGATCATCCTTGCCCTGCGCACCTTTCAGCCAATCCGGATGTACCAGCAAAGTCATGTCGATTTTTTTATTTTTACGTAGTTTTTTCAGTAGGTAGATAGATTCATTTTTGGTTGCCGCTTGCAGGTCTGTGTATTGATGTTGGCAATGAGGACATTGATAATGACCTTCACGATCCATAATGGCGTAAGGCTTTTCTGTAGCGGCTACGACCAAGGGTGCATCGGGAGCCATACGGGCTTCTTGCTGCTCCAGATCAAAAGTTTGCTTGCATTGTCCACAACGAACGCCTAACCAGGTTTTAACGGACAACGATTTAACCGCCACCACAGGGCTGGACATGAGCGGGGTGCGATGACCGCAACCGGGCGCAATACAAGGGCCATGTTTTGCCCAGAAGGTATAAATTACTTCCGGCCCATCGTAAACATAATCTTTACGTTGTTCAGGCGTTAACACTAAGGGATCGAAATTATCCCCCATTACTTTATTGGTTACAGTATTTGTCCAAATGCCTTTTTCACCATTGGGGCCTTCGCAGGCGTAAAACGGCATGATTTGTGGTTTAACTTCTTTTTCAATATGGTCGAACAGTTTTTGCACCTCGTCCAAATCAACATCAGCCAGTTCATTTTTAACCACCAGCCAAGCAACCGGATTGAGATCGTTGCCGACCATTTGCATGCCCAGTCGCGCCCCTTCAACCAGCGTTGTACCACCGCCCATGAAAATATCGGCGACTTTGAGTTTATTGAAGGCAGCGTTTTTTTGGTGATTGCCATAATAGGCATCCCAAACTATTTTGGCTGCTTCAGCACTGTCATCAGGGGCTTTGGTGGCCGCTGCAATTAACGTTGCCCGAAATACACTGGAACGCCGTCGTGCCCACCATTTAGACATTTGATAAATCGGCTTGCCGGCATTACCTTCGATTTGGGCAATCTGATTAATCGGTAAGATCGGAAAATCAACTTCCAAACACGTTTTTGGCCGATTGGGGTCACTGAAGTCCACCGATTCCATGTGCAATTCAGCACCTGCATTTACGGCTAATGCGACTTGCTCGGCAATGAGTTCAGCTGTGGTTTTGTTGGCCATGGTCTTCTGTAATAGATATGATTTATGTGGAATTAGACCGTGCTTCGGTCAATGTATAAAATGGTATGCAAACATGCGATCAAAACATCTGAACATAATTTATTAATGTGGCTGTTTAGTTCATCATCTTTATAAGAATGATGAGCAAAATAATTTCGAGATGCTACGAATCGTAAAATACACCGGGAAAAATATTTTTGTTCTTCACTCCATTTTTTTCCTACGTTACAAGAATCAATATTTTCATAAATATTTTCTGGCTTATCCCTTAACTCAGTTAATCTCCAATTTTCTTTACTCGCAATTGCTGTTAATACGGGTTTGGCTTTTATATCATTAACTGCCTTGGCTAACTTATTCAACATATCACGTAGTTGATCGGGGTTTGTATCACCAGACACTTTTGAATAAATTTCTCTTAATAAAATTTCAGTTCTAATCGAAATAATTAGTAAGTTATCCAGCACTCTCGGCTGAGTGAACTCAATTTCTTCTTTTCTATTTATACTCTCATGCAGATCATAAAATGCTCTGATCCAAGGAGCAAAACAATCATGTTGTTCCAGCCTGTTATAAATTTCAATAACTTTATTAGTAGTTATCCAATTAATATTCTTACAATATATCGGAGCAGTTTTTTCAAAAAAATTAGAAAATGTCGCATCTTCGAAATCTAAAACGTCTGTCAATTGAACGGATGAGCGCGATAATTGATCATTACAAGACCATTTTTTTATTAAGTCCTTTTCTTTATGCCCACAACCACAAAGCCATTCAAAAAGAAAATAGATGTCTTTTTTAAGCAAAACCAGAGCTTTTTTAAAACTATGTAGCCCATTATCTTTAGTAAATTTCCATGACCATTCATCATAAAGTTTTAACAGCAGATCTAAATCCAATTCCAAATCTGAAGAATCTGAGTTTGTAAGATTTAAAACATGGTTAGAAATATCACCTAAACTGCAATTAACTTTATTATTAGAAATTGTTATTTGAGTAATTATAGTTTTGTACTGTGATAGTCTGTTAAACGTCGGACTATACTTTGACGTCCAAAGCTCATTCTTCTTTTTTATTGAATTTTTAAATATTTCAATACCTTTTTCAGCATCAAGATACCGATCAATAAACTTACATTCTTCAAGAGATTCAAGTATTAAATAAGCTCTCCAGTAAGAAAAGTAAGCTTCATAAGGGTAAAATGAATAACCATTAGCATGTTTAAAGTTTTCTAATTCTGATGGAATTGGAATCGAAAACCGCTCCACAAAATCATTTTTTAGCGATAAATCGTAAGGATGACCAAATTGAGAAAGATCGACTTCATTTTCGAAATCCATTGAAAGGTCATAATAGGAAGCATATTTAATAATCTCATCTTTGTTATCATCTAAACCTCCACCAATGAACGGATAATCTTTCCATTTGAAAAAATATTCATTGGGTATCCGCACTAATAAATCGCAATCCAAATAGCCTTCCAATATTAAGTCAATAAGTCTAATGTTATATGGTAATCGCTTTATATCGAGACTTTTTTCCAAAAAATCCAAAAATCTCCCATTACAGATATTATTTGAACTTTGGCTATTGATATTAATATTCAAATAACGGCAATAATAGTCACTTGTACTGAATCTAATATGTCTAAACATAGTGATTATTTCGATAGCTCAATATAAGGCACAGCCATTTCCAGCAAAGAAAGCCCACCATGCGTTAATGTTGGGTAACCGCCCTGGCTTTTCCATTTTTTCCGGCCTAGAACAAGCTCCCATTGACCATGTTGCGAGTTGATGGTTTGAGTTAACGGCGGCACCCAGTAATGGCTGGTTGAATTGACTGGACTGGGTACGGAGCGGCCACTTTTAAAACGCTCTTTTAGAAACTCAGCCTGATCTTTGTGTACAACATCGGGAAAAATACCCGAATGTGCATAGCCGTGATCGGCGGTAATAATAACTCTTCGACCTGTCGCCAAGCGGTCTATAAATTGCCAGAAATCATCAGACGAAAGTTGCGCAGCTGCATTTTTTGAGAGTTTACGATAGCCATCACCGCTATCGGCCAGATCATGTATTTGACTATCCGGCCAATGATGCCAAAAAATGATATTGGGATCAGCTTTAATCAAGGTGCTGCAATCTGCAAAGGGCATGTCGGTTGTTTCTGTCCAGGCGGACGGAAATTCGGCACTTTTGCCTAAATTGTGTTCAAGATTTGAGCGTTGACCGAAACCCAAAACTTTTGCAAAGGGATTTGTGTTACCCGGAATTTCTGCTGCGGTTGTGTGGGCTTTATGAATCGTATAACCTCGTTTTTCTGCGTTTTCAAGCAACCAAGGCAGTTCCCGTAACGATAATGCATCCAAAATAAGTATGGCTTTGCCATCAGAACGATTAGCCCAGAATTGTTTTAAGTACCGACTGGTAAGCGGGGCGTTTTGCTCAAACTGTTGCCACAATTCCCAAGCACTGCCAGACAGGATATTGTCGAGTTGCTCAATACTTTTATCGCGTTCGGTGGTGATGGCATCAACTATATCAGGACGAATGGGTAAGGAAAACGTCTCCCATAAATTATCAAAAATAGCCTGCCATGCTTGCTCGGCAGGTAAGCCAAATATTTTGCTCAATAATGCCTGATCCATTCTGCTATTCCTTCTCTAAATCTAAGGAATAGGTTATTCCGTCAGGCAATTTTTTTAACAATTCCTGTAACTGTGCGCCGGTTAATTTATCTATCGACAATTTACAGTCATGTACTTGACTGACGGGATTAATTCCCCAGCTTTCTAATTTACCTAAGAGTGTCAGTGATGAGGTGTTTGGGGCATTTAAACGTGTGCGTTCCTTAATACCCAGTGTTGTTCCGCCAAATAAGCCGGACACGGGAGGTACAAAAACTGGATTCTCACCGCCTGTTGGTTGTTCACTCGGAGCAGGCGTTGTAATGGGCGGTAAAATCGGTGCTGCGCCACCACTACTCACATGGGTGCCAGGTTCATGAAGGGTCGTTTCTTCAAGTTGACGACCTGTTGCCAAGCGACCTTTCATACGTTGCCAGGCATCATTTTCTGATTCACCGGCTCGACTTTCCATCATTTCCCTACCTAAAAGATTAATGGCTACGCTACCTTGTGAGCATAAGCGAATAATTCCTTCCTTAGCCTCTACTTCACCTAACCAAGGAATTGAGGGTTCGCCACCTGATGTAGGTTCTTTTAATTGGTTTAATACTTGAGCGACAGAGTGATTACTTTTGGCACTGGTAATAACCCGCTCTTTAAATTCTTCGGGGATAAACAGTTCACGCCTAACGATGTCCTGGATTGCCCCTAAAATTTTGCTGCCTTCAGTATTATGACTGGTCGTAGTAAATTCACATTTTTGGGGTTCGGCAAAATTCCAGACTTCCAGAATGGCAAAACGATCAAAGCGAGTATTAAGTTGATCGCGTAGCTCTTTTTGAAATTTGTTATATAGAGCGGCGTATTCTGTATCTGCCTTTTTCCATTGGTCTGCGAGAAAAACGGCACGAGCAAGAACCAATAATGTTTTATCGTAAAATACGTTTTCCAAGCCTTTTTTGGCTAACAAAAAACGTACCGTATTGCGATTTTTAGTAATGTGATTTTTAAGCCATTTACCTAATTCGGCATCGCTCACGTCACTTGCTGGAATGACTATAACGGGTATTCGACTATCCCAATTTTGGGGTTGATCCCGCTCTTCAAATTCACTCAAGGGATCTTTGTTCCAATTACGCTTTAAAATAAGTACCCGATAATTTTGTGAGGCGTCGCCTGAACCCGCCAACACATAACGAATTTCTTTGGCCAAGGCATCTTGATCTTCATTATTTTCAAACAAGCGGTCATTTTTAGCGTGGGCCATTAATTTTGCTTGCGGATTTTCTTCATTTAAAAATACTAACCGATTGCCTTTACGGTGAATGTTAAAGCTGTTTTCTTCAATTAAAGCCAATTCAGCTTGAAACTGATTGTCATCAATCGGTTTGTTGCGAGTTATGTCTACTTGTAATTGATTAGCTTCTGCACCCGCCATGGATTCTATTGATAGTGAACGTAACCATAGTGAACTTAAAATGGCTTCTAAGTGCGGTATTGCATTGTTTGAACTGGTCATAGCATCACGAACAGCTTCAAAGTTGCGCAACGCTTTGTCTCTTAGATTGCGTTGCATTTGATTAGCGACAGAATCAAGCAATGAAGATACGCCGCTGTTTTCGTTGACTATGGAAAAATCAGCCGCAGTAATGATAGGAGAATCCTTACCCGCTGTTTTAAATACATCAACCAGTATTCTTATCAGGTCTCTTGTTTCTTGAGTTTCTGTTGCAATTAGCACTTGATCATCAAGTAACTTCAACAGATGTGGTGCGTAAGGCCAGGCATCAAGAAATTCTTGTTTGACCTTTTCATGCTCCGAACCGGTTACATGATTTAAGCGGAGGTATTCATTAATGTGATTGCCAATGGTGCTGTCAATATCGTTTCCGCTGATTTGCATACGGTTTTCAAAAATCCGGTAGAGCAACAGCTTTTGTCGATCATGTTTTGCTTGTGGGCCTTTGAAATCAATCCTTACCGGGTTAACTCGGTAAATTTGTTGAGCGGCATCTGACACACCGTCCCTGACAGAAACAACTAAGCCTAATAGTTCAGGGTTTTTTTCAGCAATTTCCGATAGTATCTGAATAAAATTAAAGGCCCAATTGCGCCAAGGATATTGCTTGTTATTAGTTAAGCCTTCATACCAGGTTTGGAACTCATCCAGAATAAGTAACGTTGGCTGGAATTGGAATAATTCAACCAGCAGTTCATAGCCAGGTACTTCTGTTTTATTGTCACCTTGGCCTTCCCATTTACCTTTTATAAAGGTGCCATGAGGGTGTTTGTCAAACAATAATTCCCAGAGAAATTTGTAATTATGTAAATGCAGACTTTCGACAATAACATCCATGTCAGTACGAAGTGATAACTTACTTATATCAGGATTGTCTAAACGATTGCCCCATTCTTCAAGCCAATGATGACCAGCTACGCTATCCTTAAGCATGTGAGACACTGCTGCCATCAAATGTGATTTTCCTTGTCCTCGCGCACCGATTATTACCGTTGGTCTTGATTTTCCTGGCTCAACGGCCTCTATCGTTTTTAGTAAATCAATTGAAGGATAAGTAATATCAAGAAAAGCACTGGCACTTCTATCTAGCGCCCCGGTGCCTTGCTTGTTGTTAAAATCGATAGTTGTTCCGCTTAAACGTTTTCCGGTAAATTCGCTTCGTAAATTGAGGCCGAGCATCCTAAATCCTTGATGATTGATTCTTTTTGAACCTAAAATAAAAAATGTAATGTTAAATCAAGTGAATTAGTCGCTTTATCGCTGCTCAACATTGCACTGATTTTAAAGGTATTTATTGCACAGCCAGGACAGAGATATGTCCCGCTTTGGCGTTATTTGCCCGCGGCCGGATCATGATTTCAACGTCCCGATCCAAGGCAGTCAAAAACTCCATCAGGCGCTCGACCGAAAAGTTATCCAGCCGGTAATTTTTGAGCGCTGATACTTTGGGTTGTGGAATGCCCAGTAATTCGGCAATTTCGCGCTGCTTGAGCTTGCGGCTTTCGAGCAGCTCGTTGATGGTAAACGCCAGCTGCGTTTTGGTCTGGCGTTCAGTGGTGTCTACAAAACCCAAGTCGGCGTAAACATTGTCTGTGCCGTGAATTATATCTTTATTCTTCATATAGTCCTCCAGTATGACCTTTGCTTTGGGTACTCTCGTAATCGGATTGATGTCAGGTTGAGGTGTTTTAATTCCAAACTTTTATTTTTTGAAAGGCAGGCAATACATAAACCACACCAACAAAACGGACTGTGTAAATAGCTCTATAGGTATTACCGCGATGGTCTTCGAGGATCCCCCCCCCTCTCCGGCCCATCACATTTCCAAGGCTTGGTATTGGTCTGCGCTAAGCCAAGCGCATAGCCCATGTCGCTTGATCGGAAAATTCGAGGTAATTTTTTTCGCGGAACCTACCCAATGTAGCGGTTTGGTGCGAGGTATGTTTGAAATATTAAACATAATTAATATACCAAATAAGGAATATTTTATCAAGGTTGATAAGATACTTTTTAAGGTGATAGAGCTGTATTTAATGCCATGCCTTATATAGGGATTTGGCATGTACATGCTGACTGACTAACGATACCAATGGCACTAGTGCTGTTGAGGCTGACCTGCCGATAACCGACATCAATCATCGTAACTCCTTAAGTCTCATCCATCTTTTGATTTATTGACAATTTCCTTGTTTTGAAAAATCGCTATGCATCAAATACTGTTGATAATCACCTGGCAGGGTTGACCCACTTTGCGCACTGGATTACCCAGTGCAATATTGATGTCAAAAGCATCAATGAAAAGCTGATCCAACAATTTCTTGATGATCATCTGCCTCGCTGCAACTGCGAAAAGCCTGCATTTTATAACGCTAAGGATTTGCGTGGGGCCTTGGGGCATCTTCTTGTTCTGCTGCGTGCCAATGCAATCATCGCCGATCCATCAATAGGCCTAACGCCAGTGGATGAGGAGTTGCGCCGATTCGATGATCATATGAACCACGTTCGGGGACTCGCACCCAAGACGACGCGTAATCACTATCTTTCTATCATTCGCTGCCTGCTTTTCGAGCAGTTTGCTGATCGAGCTGTGGTGATTTCCGCAATTAAACCCGATCACATACGCCAGTTTGTAGCCAGCCAGAGCACGCTTTGCAGTGCGCCTGCCAGTATTAGTGCGCCGATCTCGGCATTACGGGGTTATTTTCGTTATCGTGCCACTCTGGGTGATCAAGTACATCATTTGATCGGCGTCACCTGCTTTCCAGCCAACTGGCAACAAGCGACGTTACCGAAGGCGCTTAGCAATAGCGAAGTCGAACGTTTACTGGGCGCTCTTGTACATGACGGCCCGTCGGCACTAAGAACAGCCGCCATCGTGCATTGCGCGCTGGACCTTGGTTTACGCAGCAGCGAGGTTGCTTATCTTGGACTTGATGACATTGACTGGTCGGCCGCGACAATAACGCTACGAGGAACCAAGGGGCGACGTGAAGATGTCATGCCGTTACCCGCGGCAACCGGTCACGCCATTGCCAATTACCTGAAGTATGAACGGCCGCCCACCAGCAACCGGGCGGTATTTGTGCGTAACGTTGCCCCACGCGATCAGCCTGTCGGCCCTGATCTCATCCGTAAATCGATACGTCAGGCTTATCTCAAGCCGGTTTGCCCTACACACGGTCCCATCTTCTGCGGCACGCCATGGCCAACCGCTTACTGGCGGGTGGCAGTTCCCTCAAAGAGGTGGCCGATGTGCTTCGGCATCGCTCGCTCAATACCACCCTGGTTTATGCCAAACTCGATAGCAGGAATCTTGTAGCGGTCGCCCTGCCATGGCCTGGGAGTGTATCATGAGTGCGCACATCACCCTGCAAGAACACGCGGCCAATTACTTGAGCGAGCGTCGCCGCCTGGGTTTTGCCTTACGCAGCCCAGGCTATTCAGTGGCCAGTTTTGCATGCTACGTAGATGCCCTTAACCTCAAAGAACCGCTGACCGTCGAGATCATGGCCGATTGGGCACGGCATGACAAAGGTAACAGCGACAAGTCATCAACGTGGGCACGACGATTGAAGAATCTCCGTTCGTTTACCCGCTACCTACAGCAATTTGAACCGCGCACCGAGGTGCCAGACGACAGTATCTTTGGTCGAATCGGACAGCGGCTAGCGCCACACATTTATAGCGAGCAGGAGATCATCGATTTGCTGGCCGCCGCGCGACATCTTGGACCGTCACCGGGACTGCGCGGTGTAACTTACGAAACGTTGTTCGGCCTGATTGCATCGACTGGTCTGCGTGTTTCCGAAGCCGTGCATCTGCTAGATATGGATGTAGACCTGAAGTGCGGCATGCTAACCATACGGCAAACCAAATTTGCCAAGTCTCGCCAAGTGCCGATACACCCGAGTACGACAGAAGCACTCAGGCAGTATCGGTCGCAGCGTAATTCATATATCGAAGTTACTGATGAAACGCCGTTCTTTGTCGGCACTCGTGGGCGGCTTTTGGGGCATGGACTCAGTTTGCGCCAGGTGAGTCGCGTCTTTATTGGTTTACGTGATCACTTGGGGTGAATTAATCGCGGTGCTCACGATGGTCCTCCGCTGTTTTCCATGGAAACGTAGCTTCGCGGAGTGATGGAAAATAGTCCCCAGGAGCATACAGTCGCATGTGTTTTCACGTAACGCTTTTTGTGGAGTGAAAATGCAGGCTTTAACGATAACGCGTCCAGTCATTGGAGAGCATGTGAGCTACCCCTTGGTGGGTAGCGATCGAGTGACCAGGACGGCTGGGGGGGGCAGCCGCAGGCATTAGCGGTCGCGTGATTTTTGCCGCTTGTTGGGCAGGGATGCCCATAAAAGCTTTCGCAAAAAATAGCGACTCCCCGCGCATCCATGATTTGAGGCACACCTTTGTCGTTCGCCGGGTGATGCTTTGGCATGCCCAAGGTGTGGATGTCGATCAACAGATGCTGGCGTTATCCACTTATGTGGGTCATGCGATGGTGACCAATACCTACTGGTACCTCACCGGCGTACCTGAGCTCATGGCGGTGGCGGCAGAAAAGTTTGAAGCCTTTACGCAAATGCCGGAGGTGTGCCATGTCTGAAATCACTGCATCACGCCCCGTATCGTTCGCATCGCTGGTACAGCAATTTTTCACCGAGTATCTGGTGACGCAGCGTGCCTTGAGTCCACGTACCATCGCCTCTTACCGGGACGCCATGCTGTTGTTCCTGGATTTTGCGCGTAAGCGTCTGGGCAAGATGCCGACAGCGCTGAATCTAGCCGACATTGAGCCCGATTTAATACTGGCATTCTTGGATCACTTGGAGCAGGAACGACACAATTCGGTACGCAGCCGAAACCTGAGACTGACGGCGTTACGTGCGTTCCTGAAATTTGCGGCACGGCGCGACGTATCCTCCTTCTACGTCATCGAACAAGCGCTAGGTGTGCCAATGAAGCGTTTCGAGCGTCCTATACTTGGTTTTCTATCGCGCGAAGAAATGTTGGCGGTGTTGGGACAGCCAGGCGACACCTGGACTTCTCAGCGCGACCATCTGCTGCTGGCTATGCTCTACAATACCGGGGCACGAGTTTCGGAAATCATTGGTGTAAAGGTGGGCGATGTCGTTATGGATGAATCACCCTGTGTACACCTGCGAGGCAAGGGGCGCAAACAACGCACGATACCTTTATGGAAAAGTACGGTTCAGGAAATCCGGGCTTGGCTGGTACGCAATCCAACATTGGGGGCAGATGCCGCATTGCCGCCAAACAGGGACGGTCATGCCATGACGCGTTGCAACGTTACGCAGCGCCTCAACATCGCCGTGGCACGGGCAGCCAAGGTGCATAGCAGTCTCGCCAAACGGAGCCTCTCGCCGCATACCATCAGGCATACGACAGCAATGCATCTGCTCCAGTCGGGTGTCGCTTTTAGCGTAATTGCTTTGTGGTTGGGACACGAGAGCACGATTACCACGCACCGATACGTCGAGGCGGACTTGGCGATGAAGGACAAGGCACTGGCGAGGCTTCAAGAACCCGAAACAACAATGTGCCGCTATCACCCAGTCGATGACGCATTGATG
>JAURZV010000103.1 GCA_030653175.1 Methylobacter sp. | reverse complement strand
CGAGAGGAAAGAGGGCCGGAATGTTGTTTAATTAGCTTGGTTACCTATAAGTTAAGCCGAAAATAGTTATGGTTGAATATCGTGGTTATAAAGATTCATTTGCTCTTTTCAATCAAATTCTCTTCGAGAGGAAAGAAGGTCAGAATGTCGTTTAATTAGCTCGGTTATCTATATGCTTTCTTCGTATCTTCGTTGTGCAAATTTCTTGGCTATTGCACAGCATCGGTACTTAACGGGATGGAATCCATCCGTCTCCGGGAAACGGTTATTAATCGCCCTAAATAACAAGGATTTTCTGGTAATTATTCCAGGCTGATTGATATACTCATTACACATCAAAATTCGGCAGTTCGACGGGAGCGTTTTTTGCTCTGAACTAAAACCGAATTTTCAAGCGCGAAGGGTATTTCTATGCAAAAGAACCTGTTACGGTTTTATCCCGATCCCTGCGAAAAAGTCTCCATTAAAGGTCTATATCTTGCCCATCAATTACATAAACTGGGTACGGCCGAATCGCCCTTTGTTTATGCCAACTTCCTGTCGAGCCTGGACGGGCGAATTGCGGTGGAAGATGCTGTTCAAGGCGCCACACATATTCCCAAGCATATAACAACAGCTTCCGACTTTGGCCTGTTCATGGAGCTGCATGCACAGGCAGACTGCATTATTACTCATGGCGGCTATATGCGGGCACTGGGTGAAGGACGGCTGGGCAACATATTGCAGGTTAGGGACAAAGAGCTTGTCGAATGGCGAAAGAACAATGGTTTAAAACCTCAGCCCGCTGTGATCATCGCCAGTGCCAGCCTGGATTTTCCGCTGCACAGCAGTCTCCAAGAACATGCGCAAGCCGTTTATATAGCCACCGGAAGAAATGCCGATCCGGATCGTATCCGTTATTGGCAAGACTTGGGATATCCCCTGCTTTTTACCGGTGAAGACCTTATGGTTTACGGCGCGCCTTTGATTGATGCGCTAAGCGGACTGGGTTACAAAGCTATTTATCTGATTGCCGGGCCGCAAATGCTGGATACTGTCGTCAGGGAAAAGCAGTTATCAAGGTTATACCTGAGCATGACCCATCAGTTAATAGGCGGTAAAGACTTTCGTACTTTGCTGACCGGGGCTATGCTGGGACCGGAAGGCAACCTGATACTTGACGCGCTGTATTACGAACAGGACTCGCCGCCCGGATCCGGCCAGTTTTTCATGCAATTCGGCCTGGAGCGATCCACTGGCACTGACATCTAAACTTAATTTTTTAAGGGGAGCACATGAAACAATGGGTCTGCACAACCTGCGGCTATAACATGATCGGCGATCCCCCGGATGTCTGTCCCTTTTGCGGAGCCCATCGCGATAAATTCCTCAGTTGGGAAGAAGCTGAAAAAACCTATCGCGTTACCGGCACTCAAATCAATGACAGCGTTACCCAACTGGTTTCGGTGCCCAAACTGGGACTGGAACATGCGGCCTACCGGATTGAAACGGAAAATGAGGCGGTATGGATTGACTGCCCTTCCGCATTTAATCGCACACTGGAACCGGTGCGGAAAATATTCTTTACTCACCCTCACTTTATGGGCGCATCCAATCAATACCGCGAGCTCTGGAACGCAAAAGTTTACCTGCATGCCTTGGATGCAGAAAATCTCTTAATCAAAGAATTTCCGGTCGATGAACGCTTCAGCAAGGACTTTGTGATTGACGGGTTGGCAGCGTATCACATAGGCGGTCATACGCCGGGCTATACGCTTTATATTTATCAGGACGTGTTATTTATCTGTGATTACGCATTTCCGCCCGGCCCGAAAATGCGTTTAAACCCATTCGGTCCGAAGACCGAAACCTTTCAAAGAGCCGAACGGATATTGACCATCGTCAACAGCAGCTCTTTAAAAACCGTCTGCGGTTATAACTATGTCTGCGACTTCAAAGACTGGCTGCCTGATTTTGAACGCGTTATTAAATCCTTCAGCCGCTAGCCGAGTGCCGATGATGAGAATTCTTACTGTTACTGACATTCGGGAACTGATACAGGTTGTTGGTATGGAAAATTTCTTCAAGCGAATTATTGCCGCTTTAGAGGAAGATTTCGGGCGTTGGAACGAGTTTATTTTATCGCCGCGTCACGGAACATATTATCCTCAAGGTGTCATTGAATTGATGCACTGTGCAGATCAACAGCTATATGCATTTAAATATGTTAACGGCTATCCCGGCAATCCGCTTAAAGGCAAACTCAACGTTGTGGCAATAGGACTCTTAAGCGATGCCGATAACGGTTACCCGCTAATGCTCAGTGAGATGACCTTGTTGACCGCATTCAGGACAGCGGCAGCGGGCGTTCTGGCCGCAAAATATCTCGCCCGTGAAGATGCAAAATCATTAGCTATCATTGGCGCCGGAGCACAGGCGGAATTTCAGGTACTGGCATTCGCCGGTTTTTTTCAACTGGAAGAAGTCCGCTTTTTTGATACCGATCCGCAGGCTATGGTCAAATTCTCACGAAATCTGGCCGGGCAAGAGTTCAGGTTAATTCCTTGCGGCAGTATCGTCGAGGCCGTGCGTTATGCCGATATTGTTATAACGGCGACCGCCGCAAAAAAACGGCAGTCCTTGTTTGAATTTGAGGACATTTCACCGGGCACCTATATACATGCGATGGGCGGCGACTGTCCGGGGAAAACCGAGCTATCCGCCGAATTCCTGAAACAGGTCAAGCTGGTGGTTGAATACAAACCGCAAAGTTTGGTAGAAGGGGAGGTGCAGCAATGCGCAGCCGATCTTATCTATGCCGAATTATGGGAACTGGTTTGCAAGAATAAGCCCGGAAGGCAGAATAGTCAGGAGATTACGCTTTTTGATTCGGTCGGTTTTGCTTTGGAAGATTATTCAATACTTCGGGTTGTCTATGAACTGGCAAAAGAATATCAATTGGGCACAGAGTCATATTTAATACCCGAACTCAATGATCCTAAAAATTTATTTGGCTTACTGAATCTTTGAAATATAGTTGTTCGGAAAAGTTTTTTTCTCTCGCTGCTGTTCCCGAGACCTAAGGATATTAGTTGTAGGGCGTGCTGTGCGCGCCTTGGAAGCTAAGGCGCGCACAGCACGCCCTACGTATGCAGGACAAAACTTATCCGGATAGCTATATTGTGTTTTGAATTCCCCTGTTCAAGCGATGAGCTGTTGCTATTCAGTGCATAAAAATCCGGCAAGTCGCAGTAAACTCCGTCCGATTGGTGACACTACCTATTGATTCAAGACATCAATTTCTCTAATCTATGAATATTCAAAAAGCAGTATTCTCGGTATGAACCTATTGCTTTACACAGAATCCAAATGGAGCGTCTCTATGACCAACCTGACCCGTAAAACATGCGAAGTATGCAGAATTGGCGCACCATTGGCCACTCAGGCGGAAATTGACGCATTTATGCCGCAATTACAGGGCTGGGAACTTGTTGAGATAGACGGCATCAAGCGCTTACAAAAAACCTTCAAGTTCGATAACTTTGAAGATGCCTTGTCGTTTACCAATAAAATCGGCGCACTCTGCGAGCAAGAAAACCATCATCCGGCCATTTTAACGGAGTGGGGCAGGGTGACTGTAACCTGGTGGTCTCACAAGATAAAAGGATTGCACGTTAATGATTTTATTATGGCGGCCAAGACCGACGCTTTGCTATAACGTCTCGCCATAGAACGCTTCAATAATGTCTTTCATCAGGTGTAAGGTTTTATTTTCAGAGTCTTTTTCAGGATTAAACTCGCTGATTTCCAGGCCGCAAATTTTCGGGTGCCGATTAATCAACGAAAGTGCTTCGAGCAGTTCTCCGGCTTTGATACCGCCTTGAGCAGGCGTTTCTACGCCGGGAGCATCGCCAGGATCGATAAAATCCAAATCAATACTGATGCCGATAACCTCGCAAGACAGGCTGAGTTTATCGATGGCTTTAATTAAAACTTGAGCCAGCCCATCAATCTGTCTGGCAAAAACAATTTCTACCGATGCTTGCTTTAACAGATCGTATTCTTCATTTTCGTAGCTTCGGACGCCTATTAGAATGAGGTTTTCCGGTTTGAGGAAATCGGAACCGGGATACACCGTCGCCAGTTTTTTGTCCGCTCTTCCAAGCAAAGCAGCCAGCGGCATACCATGAATATTACCGGATGGCGACGTAGCAAAAGTATGCGCATCCATGTGTGCATCCAGCCAGATCAGGCCGAATTTATCGGGCTGCTGCAATCCATTTAGTACGCCGCCCCAGGTTCCCAATGCACAGGAATGGTCACCGCCAATGACCAGAAAAGCCTGGTTTTGTTCTGTCCAGTATTGAGTAAAGCGACTTATCGATCGATTAAGCCGGGATAATTTTTCCTCCTTTGATTCGTGATTTTCAGGATAAACCATATGCCACTGGAGTTGCAGGCATTTTTGTTCAGGTTGCTGCCTGGCAAACTCATCGTGCAGCATTTCTGCCGCATAGCCGCATGAACGCATCGGCCCGCCTAAACACGATGCTACGCCTAAAGTTTGTAATATAGCCACATCACCCTCGCCAATCGGAGGTAATAAATATGAATCAGGACAAAGCAAAAATTAACGTTTATTATGATGGAGCCTGTCCCAAATGCGTCAAAGACAGGTCGACCTATGAAAAAATCGCCGGTAAAGCGGGCGAAAATGTCTGCTGGATCGACATCACCGGCCGGGAAGAGCAACTGCGTAAAATCGGCATCGACCCGCACAAGGCGCTAACCGAACTGCATGTTCAGGATGAAAATCAGCGGATTCTGTCCGAAATGGATGCGTATATCCTGCTGATGAGCAAAGTGCCTTTGTTGAAGCCGATAGCTTGGTTGATCGGGTTGCCGCTGATTCGTCCGTTGCTCGCTGGAATCTATCACTGGCAGGTTAACCGAAGGCTAAGGCGTAGCGGACGGTTATAATAGGGCCGTAGGATGTGCTAAACACCGTGCAGCCCATCAATCGCGAAAGATGGGCTTCGTACCTCAGCCCATCCTATGGAACTACGGATTAGATTTTTGATGGGAAGTTCTTTCTCGGGAATCACTTTAAGCAACCAATTTTTTCAACACCGTGCGCAGAATACCGCCATCCCGATAATATTGAATTTCAATCGGCGTATCGATGCGGCTTACGGCCTTAAAGGTCGTGACGGATCCATCAGGCGCGGATGCTGAAACGTTAACTTCCTGTTGCGGTACCGATGTATCGGAAATATCGATAGCAAAAGTTTCCGTCCCGGTTAATTTCAGGCTTTTAGCCGATTCACCGTTGATAAATTGCAGCGGCAAAATACCCATGCCGATCAGGTTACTGCGGTGAATTCTTTCGTAACTCTCTGCGATGACCGCTTTTACACCCTGCATAAAGGGGCCTTTCGCAGCCCAATCCCTGGACGAGCCGGAGCCGTATTCCTTGCCGGCAAAGATGCACAGCGGTATGTCCGCATCTTTATACTTCATCGCGGCATCAAAAAATGTCATCCGTTCGCCGGTGGGGTGATGGATCGTAACATTGCCTTCAGCGCCCGGAACCAGCAGGTTATGAATGCGAATATTGGCGAAGGTGCCCCGGCTCATCACCTGATCGTTACCCCGGCGCGAACCGTAACTGTTCCAATCTTTTTGTTCTATGCCTTTCTCTAAAAGGTATAACGCCGCCGGAGAGTGTGGGGCGATTTGACCGGCCGGTGAAATGTGGTCGGTGGTGACGGAGTCCCCGAACAGGGCCAACACCTGCATGCCGGTAAGCGGTTGTATCTGTTGGCGGTCTGTAGTCAGCCCTTCGAAGAACGGCGGTTTTCTGATATAGGTCGAATTCTCGTCCCACGCATACAATTCGGTGCCGCTGACCTCAACCCTCTGCCATGCTTTGGTGCCGGTAAAAACATCCGCATAACGCTCCCGGAACATCTCCGGCGTTACAAACTGCCTGATGACTTCAGCCACTTCCCAGGGCGCAGGCCAGATGTCTTTCAGGTAAATCGGCTTGCCATCCTTATCTTCGCCAAGAGGTTCGCGGGTAATATCCAGCGCCGTCGACCCAGCCAGCGCATAGGCAACGACCAGCGGCGGGGAGGCCAGATAGTTGGTCTTGGTCAGCGGATGCACGCGGCCTTCGAAATTCCTGTTTCCGGACAACACCGCCGAGACGACCAGATCATTTTCCAGTATCGCTTTTTCAACGGATTCGTCCAGCGGACCGGAGTTGCCGATGCAGGTAGTGCAGCCGTAGCCCACCAGATAGAAGCCAAGCTGTTCCAGAAAGCCAAGCAGCCCCGACTTTTTTAGATACTCCGTTACCACTAACGAACCGGGGGCCAGCGAGGTTTTGACATAGTTTTTAACTTTCAAACCCCGCTCCACCGCTTTTTTGGCAACCAGGCCTGCTGCCAGCATGACCGATGGGTTGCTGGTGTTGGTACAGGAAGTAATCGCTGCGATGACGACTGCGCCATGAGTGATTTTCTCATCTGCATTATTCCTCGATACGATGCCGCTGCGTTCCAGATCATGCTCGAATAGCCCCATGCCCTTGATACCTGCCGGTGCGGTCAGCATTTGCCGGTATGTCGGCCCAACCTGACTGAGGGAGATGCGGTCTTGCGGGCGCTTCGGGCCTGCAAGCGAGGGTTCAATGGTGCCGAGATCGACTTCCATAATCTGGGTAAATTCGGGGTCGGGCGTATTGTCGGTACGAAACAGCCCCTGTTCTTTGGCATAACGTTCGGTCAAATCGATCAAATCCGCATTGCGCCCGGTAAAACGCATATAGCTGAGCGTCTCGTTGTCAATAGGAAAGAAACTCACCGTCGAACCTTGCTCAGGCGCCATATTACTGAGCGTGGCCCGATCCGGGATACTCAAGTTGGTCAGCCCGGAACCGTAAAACTCAATGAACTTTCCGACCACACCAAAGTTTCGGCAAAGTTCCGTAATGCGTAGCACCAGATCGGTAGCCGTCACGCCCGGAGGCAGCATTCCGGTCAATTTAATACCGACCACATCGGGAACCAGCATATAAATGGGTTGATCCAGCATCACCGCTTCAGCCTCAATGCCGCCGACACCCCAGCCCAGCACGCCCAGACCGTTAATCATAGGCGTATGCGAATCGGTGCCGACGCAACTGTCGGGATAGCAGACGTTTTTATCCTTGTTACGGAAGACAACTTGCGCAAGGTATTCGAGATTGACCTGATGAACGATGCCGGTAGACGGGGGAACCACACGGAGATTTTGGAACGCCGACTGCCCCCACTTAAGGAACTCATACCGTTCTGCGTTTCTTTGAAACTCTACCGTTTCATTGAGTAACAAGGCATTAGCCTTGCCGAAATAATCCACCTGCACCGAGTGATCGATCACCAAATCGCAGGGAATAAAAGGATTGATTTTTTTCGGATCGCCGCCCAGCTGCTTCATCGCATCCCGCATGGCGGCCAGATCGACGAGAGCCGGAACGCCGGTAAAATCCTGCAATATCACCCGGGCCGGTTTGAACGGGATTTCATATCGGGTGCCTCGCGGCTGCCAGTTGGCGACGCTCAAGACATGATCCTGAGTAATCACGTCGTTGTCGCAGTTGCGCAATAAGGACTCAAGCAGGATTTTTATCGTGTGCGGCAGCCGTGAGACATTGGCAGCGCCGGCAGTCTCAAGACGGGACAGGGAATAATACGAGACCGAGCCGACGCTGTCGGTTTTCAGTTGTTGATGCGCACCAAATGGATCGTGGTTAATCATGATAGAAACCTCCCTGATGGGCTCGACAAATGTTATCAAATTAAACAGCTTTTACCCGTATCTGTAGCTGCGTCAAGGATTTTGATTCTATCTTGAGGTGATTGAGAGCTTAATTTTGGTTTAACAATGCATGTGGAATGTCGGTCAATACTGTTGACTTAAGCCCCCGCCCGTTCGCCCTGAGCTTGTCGAACGCATTAAGTCAACAACATTGGAAATGTCGGATCGCCTTATTCGTAAGATGTCCCACGATAAGTTGATGCAGGCCAGTGTTCTATTTATCAATATCATGAGGTTTTCGTAGTTTCAAGGTCGGTTATTTCTACAACGGCTTCGCCTTTGGACAGCAATTCCTGAGCGCGAGGAAATACTTGAATCAAAATGTTTTGCAAGCGGCGATTCGTTACGTTGCCGCAAGTGACCCAAAGTAGTTGCGGAGGCGTGCCCAAGCGCAACACCATCTCGACGAAATCGCTGTCCTTGCTGATAATGACGATGCCTTGCTGACGCGCCTTTTGAAAAATTTGTTCATCTTCGGCGTCGCGTAATTGCAGGTCACGCAAGGCATAGGCTTCCACGTTAAAAGTCTGGCGAAGCCAGTCTGCCAATTGCGGCGGTAGTTGCGCATCAATCCAGTAAATCATGCTGCCAAGCGTTCCAAATTCGCCCGGCGAGCGGCGTACAACAGGCAAGCCTGAATGTCTTGCGGCTCCAAATCAGGAAAATCTTGCAAAATCTCTTCGCTGCTTACGCCTTCGCCCAACATTTGCAAAATATCGCTGACGCGGATTCTCATGCCGCGAACACAAGGTTTGCCGCCGCATTGAAGTGGGTTATGGGTGATTCTGGTTTCAAAATTCATGGTCATGACTCCTCTCTAATCAATATTGTCATCCTAGCATAAATCTTTTTGGTCAATTTGGCATCCATTCGCGAGCGAAAGACCGGCAAGTCATGGCGAGATTCGCCATTTGTGGACGGACTTACAACGCCTCCACCAACACCCTATCCGTTTGTGCTGAGCCCTTCGACAAGGCCTTTAGTACTGAGCGTAGCCGAAGGGCTCAGCGCGAAGGGGAATGGTTTCTTGATAGAATCAAAAAACCTCCCACAGCTCTCCCATTACATCAGCATAGTTTTATCCGATACTACACACCATGTTGTGAAAGCGAATTCATGGAAAAACAAAATCAGCTTCAATAACAGGTAATTTAATTCCTATTTTATATTTGAAAATAACAGGTTAATGAGTCAGGTAAATATTGGGAGTAAATCCCGCCAGGAAAAAGATCGGGTTTTGAAATATCTATAAAGTGGAAATCACGCTGGCACAGTAATTTCTACAGGACACTTAACCAAACGAATCAAACAAAAATGATGGAGAATGCAGACATGAAAAGATTACCGGAAGCCGTTACAACAAAATTTACCGAATTGTTTGCTGCGCTGCATAGCGCCACGGACGATCTAAAAACGGCAGGCGCTGATGCCTGTATGATAGGAGATTTTTCGCAGGTGGCAGACATCACTGATTCCGGCCGCAAGCTACAAGCGTTAGAATCGAGCATCAAAGCCGCCGTGAGTGATTTTGATGCAAAATATACTGCGCGGACGGCGGTGAAAACGGGTTTTCACAAAAAGGATAAGCATCGCACCCGAAGACAAGGCGGGCGTTTAAGGGTAACTGTGGCCGGTAAAGTCATCGAACAACCCACCATCGCCGAAACCTTTGTCGAGACATTGAAAGCCTTCGGCCTGGAGCGGGTGGCGAAGCTGAATAAGACCGTCACCTCGATTCCGCTGATCGCCAGAACACCGACCAATGGTGACTACCAAGCGCAAAGACGTTGTGATGGCTGGTTTATAACCACCCACGTCAACAAAGTCTCCGCGACAACGGTGTTGGAAGAAATCGCGAAAGCATTGAATATGCCGGTGAAAGTCGAATGTATTGAACGGTGATTTGCAAGGACAGCCGTTGTTTTGATAAACAACGGCAACACCAAGCTTATAGGCAATCAACGATCCGATGGCTTGCCGCAAGCACACGAACCCAACAAAAAAACACAAAAACCAAAGGCCGAGACCATGACTGAACAAAACACCTTGTCAATTTCTGAATTGCAACAACAAGCCAACAACGGCAATCTAAGACAGAAACAGGAAGATTTAGAAGCCTGGATGTTTATCCATAAACTGAAACAAGCGAATGATGGCGATGTACAGGCACAGATTGACTTGGCCTGTTGCTATAGCTGCTATCTTTTATGGCGGCTTTCAGAGATTACTCAGATGGGTTGTGAGAAAGCTCGTGCTTTGGATAATTTGCTGAGGGGTATGAACAAAAGTCGAGCGCGTGCATTTGAATGGCTCAATGAATCTGCTAAATCGTACTGTGACGAGGCTCAATATTTGTTAGGCCATTGTGACTTGCAAAGTTACAACGCATTACAAAATGATGCGCTTGCAGTTGAATGGTTAAAAAAAGCGGCTGAACAAAACTGTATTGAAGCCCAATACTTGTTGAGCGATTGCTACTTGAAAAGTAAAGGCGTTGAACATAACGACGCGCTTGCATTTGAATGGTTAAAAAAAGCCGCTGAACAAAACTATGACAAGGCTCAATACGGACTGGCTTATTGTTACCTAACAGGTGGGATTGTTGAGCAAAACGAGGCACTGGCATTTGCATGGTTTAAATCAGCTTTTGAACAACAAAAACAACAGGAACCACAAAAACAGCAGGCGGAGTTTCTGTATTGGTTGGCTTGTTGTGCCTTTGAAGGCAACAATGTAGAACAAAACGAAACATTTGCGTTTGAATGCTTCAAAAAAACCGCTGGGCAGGGTATTACTGAAGTGGAATACCGGTTAGCTTATTGCTACTTTGAAGGTAAAGGCGTTGAGAAAAATTATCAACTCGGCATGAAGTGGATAATAAGGGCCGCTAGAAAAGGTCATGTTGAGGCCAATAATTGGCTTACTAACGACTATCTTTCGCTAGCCATTCCGTCTTGCTTATCGGATAAAGAAGATGCCGAGCAATATTATAAATTTGCTGTCGATTGGTGCCTTAAAGAAGTGGATGGACAAAATGCTGATGGGGCCTATTTATTGTTAGGCGTTCTTTATTATTCTGGAAAAGGCGTTGAACAAAGCGATGAACGCGCTTCGGATTACTTAAAGAAAGGACTAAATGCATGGTTAGACCTCTATCACGGTGATGATCTAAATCTACCTGTTATCGAATTTATTCGTTGCTATTTAGGGAATGGTTTGGCTCAAGGTAAATTTAAAGGTGATGTAATCTATAATTCTAACGGTTATTTTGAGGTAAACGACTATATTGCCATCAACAACTTAGTTGATGTTCAGGCTGTTATGGGAGTTGCTAAAGCAGGGGAACCTATTAGTGACGATGAGATCAACAACTTAGTTGATGTTCAGGCTGTTATGGGAGGGCTCATGTCTATGCCATCTAATGGAACAATTCATGGAGCAATTAAATACACTGATCATCATAAAGTATTTCTCATTTTGTTAAGTGTTGCTATCTACAAAAAAGCTGGAGAATATAATCTAGCAAAGGAATTCATAATAGAAGTCTTTGATAAGGATGAAAACCTGGATAAAAATTTTAAAGCGATTTGCTTGACTGGCATTGAGCAAGAACAAGAAATAGCCGATAAAAATCAAGCACTCGAAGAAAAAAACAAAGAGCTAAACAATCTTGTCGCCATGTTCGCGCATAATTTCTTAGGAACTCTGCAATGTATTCGTTCTAATGCCGAACACGACAATAATCCCACCATTCATCTGAAAACCGTCAAAATGATGGGAGGCGCATTAACAGCTTTTAGCATATTATCTGCCGATGATGATAAGTTGGTTGACCAACTTAAACAAGACAATGCCGGTGAAACTAGCTTACAACAAAGTCTCGCCAATAATTTGGCATTGGCTATTTCGCAACTGCTTGGTAAGACGAATAAGGATAAAATCGTTAATTTGTACTTGCACCATTTGCGGAAAACTCAGCAGATCGAAAGCGATACAACCAGCGAAGAGCTAAGAGCGAATCGGGACTATCGGAAAAAGTGGCAAGCATTACAGCATCAGTGGGAAGATGAATTTAATGCTTTATTTTCTGAAAAAGCAGACTTACCCGTATTGCAAAAATGGATTGCAGACAATTTTTTCTCTGTTCAGATAACAGGATTCGACAGTTATAACATTAGCTTTAAAGAGCATGGCATTACTGATTCCATTTTTCTCATCGTATTTATGGAGGTTTTTGTTAATGCTTTTAAGTATATGGATGTCAGTAAAAATGAACCGTTGACATTAAGACTATGCGAAGAAGACCGGTGCTATAAATTGATTTGCGAAAATCCAAGTTCGCAAGAAACGGGTAGAGGTACGCACAAAGGCATGGATTTTTTGAAAACCATTGCTAAAAAATTAGGTGGTCAATTTATTACTGAAATGACTGAAAACAGTTTTAAATCGACCTTCGCTATTCCATCTGAACTACTTAAATAAGGGCAAAAATGACACATTTTTTATGGGTTGAAGACTTTAATTTTTCGGAAACCAAACGCGGAGGTAATTTCGTCAGCTCAACAGTTGAAGCGGTTTTTGGCAGTGTTTTAGATGAAAGTGAACTACGAGAACGGCTTAAAGAAGAGGATGAATACGATGCCCAAGATTTTTTAGTAGAAAAGGGTATCTTGTTAAAACTCAATTTATTGGAAGCACTGGAGTTTATTCGCAATCCCGATGAGTTATCTAAAATTGATTTTGTGGTTTTAGATGTGGATATGCCGCTTTGTCGTGATGGACAAAAAGACGATGATAATTATCTGTCCAGCTTAATTGAGCAATATGGCTCAACCGATGATTTAAGAAAAATTGCGGGCTACCAAATTTATACCGAACTGGTCATAGAGCTTGGCTTTCCTAAAGCTCACGTTTTATTTTGCTCAAATCACGCCAGTTATTTCGACCAACTCAAAAGCAAGTTTGCAAGTGCAAATATAAAACCTCCGCTTTCTTCTAATCCTGACAAACCGTTTTTAACAAAAGACGATGATACTGATATTAAGCAATGGCTAAATGACGCACACAGCGATTATTTTGTGCTTAGACGTGGGATTATTGAGGGTTGTCGTTATATCGTAAAATTAATCGAAGAAAGCAAGTTGAACACAGATAACTTGATATTTAACGACTTTATTTCAGAACCTGAAAAAAAAGTTACTATCGAGGACATGCGCGATTATGTAAAAGTGCTAGAAAAATTTCTGCCTTTGCGCGAACCGAATAATAAGACCTCTTTGTACAAACTCTTTATCAGGACGATAGCGCATGAATGGGAAGCCGCTGAACCTAAAAATATAAAAGGATTAGCATGGATTATGAAAAATACCCGTAATTGGATAGTTCATAATTCAAATCTATTTAACGCCCTTGATGAACAAATGTTAGCTTACTTGTTCATTGTCAATATGCGCGTGATGTTCAATTTTGATGATGTAGTACAACCTTATGAAAAAATATTGCTCAACCTATTCGCGGATGATGACTTAATAAAAAAAGAAGTTTTTGAAGCTCAAAGCAAAAATGAATTAATCCCTAGTAGTGGAGCTTATTGTGATCTTCAAAATCTCGTCTCAGATAAAAATGTTAAAGATGCTTTTCGCTTTCCTGCGTTAGCTAATAATATTCAGGAGAGTAACTCACCGCTCAGAGATGATAAGCAATTATTCGCTAAATTGCTTTACCAAATGTTTTGGTTAATTAATTCATATCCTCTTGTAGAGATAAAAAATAGAGAAGTAAAAATAAAGTTTAAGGTTTTCGATTACAGTAAAAAACCGCCTTATATTTTTGAATTAGCGCGACACATCTACAACCGTAGTTTTTCATAACATGTGAATCATAGCCAAAAAACCACTGCGTGACTTTTGGGAGCAACACTCCGATGCACAAGAGCCGCTAGAAGCATGGTATTACGAGACTTTAAAAGCGGATTGGTCAAATCCACAACAGATAAAAAACAAATTCCGTAACGCCAGCATCATTGCGGATAATCGCGTGATATTTAACATCAAAGGCAACGATTACCGACTTATCGTGAAAATCAATTATCCGTATCGCGTGGTTTATATCCGCTTTATTGGCACACACAAACAATATGACGCTATCGAGGCAAACACAATATGAACATTTACCCCATAAAAAATGACACAGATTATCAATCGGCATTAGCAGAAATTGATAAACTCATGGATGCTGAAATTAACACGCCCGAAGGTGACGCGCTGGATATTTGGGTGACCTTGGTTGAAAGCTACGAAGCCAGACAGTTTCCTATTTCCGCGCCCCATTCAATAAACGCCATAAAATTCAGAATGGAACAGCAAGGGCTGGGATTAAATGATTTAACCGTTTATTTCGGCACAATCGAGAAAGTAAAAGCGTTTTTTGATGGTAAATTACAACTCACTTTAAAAACCATCAAAAAATTACATCACGGCTTAAATATTCCTTTAGAAAGTCTAATTAATGGATAAAGAATGCCTGAGTTAATCGCTTTTTGCTATTTATACCCGTAGTTTTCCTCAATAGGTAATTATCATGTCCACACTTATAAAAACCGAAATACCCGACCAACTTTGGCAACAAGCACAAAATAGGGTGGAGCAAGGTTGGATTGATAATATGGATGCACTGATTGCAGAAGCGCTGCGTCGTTATATAGAGTCTCATCAACAAACGATCAGCGAACGTTTTATTCGCGAAGATGTTGACTGGGGTTTGCATGGGTGCGATTAGCATGCTCGTTACTGCCGATATTTAGCATTCCAAAATTTTAACAACAGAGCAAACTAATGAACAGAACCGAAATTGAGCAAGCCGTATTAAAAGAAATACATACTCTACCTTTAGACAAAGTCGAAGCAACATTAAATTTTGTTTTGTCTTTAAAAAGCAAACCTATTAAAAAAAGACCTTTAGGATTATTGAAGGGCAAAGTGGAATTTTCTATCGAAGACAACTTTAAAATAACGGATGAAGAGTTTTTGCAATCATGAAAAGTTATTTGCTCGATACGCATAGCTTTTTATGGTCGATTTGGCAGCCGGAAAAATTGGGACAAGACGCCGTTAACATTTTAGAAAATGTGGATAGTCCAATCTTTGTAAGCAGCATTACTTTATGGGAAATTTCCTTAAAGTATTCACTGGGCAAATTGAAGTTAGGATGCAAACCCGAAGATTTACTGAAAGTTATCGATGACATGGGGTTTAAAAAAATATTGCTGACGTTCGAAGAAGCGGCTCTGTTTTATCAATTACCCAAGCTCGCGCATAAAGACCCTTTCGATAGGATGTTGATTTGGCAGGCAGTGTCAAACGATTTAATTCTAATTTCTAAAGATAGTCAGTTTGATAACTACAGCCAATATGGGTTGAACGTTATTTGGTAAAGACCATAACGCTACACGTAATCGCATATTGGCGGAATAAGGAAAAAGTTTATGTCGGTACAGTTAATTCAATCATTAATTCCGCACCTTCCCCGTTATGCCGAAGAAGAAGGCGATTTTTACAGCGTTCCGCGCGAAGATTTAATTAACGCGCTCTGTCATCAACACCAACTTGACCGCGCGATTGCTGAAAACACTATAAATTTAATAGAAACCCTGCTCGATACCTTAGCCGTGTTAAATACCGCCTATCTACAAAAAGGCGAATGGTGTTTTATTTCATTTCCTGCGCAATTGTTGGCAACGTCGTTATTAACTGCGATGAGCGACAGTGAATCACGCTTTTTTGCCGATAATTTTTGGAATACGCAAGGCATAGCCGATGCTAAGAAAAATCAGCAGCGCGAGGCGTTGAGTATTGTTGAAAACAGACGCTATGAACATCACTCAAGCCATAACGCTAAACCAATCCGTTACATTTATGTGGCTTGGAGCATTATCAAGCTGGACGATAACATTTTGTTTTATCAACGCGAAGATACCCAAAAACGTTTTGATAAAAAAGCCGGGGATTATGGCTTAATCGGCGGCCGGTTAAATCAACACGACGTGCAGGGAAACATGGATATGCCCGCTTTACTTGCTGAATTGCAATCGGAAAATTCCGATTTAATTAAGAAAACCTTGCCGGAAACATTAAAACGGGAAATACGCGAAGAAGTCGGTCTGATTTTTGAGCAGCATTATCGTTTTAAGCCTTGGCGTAGCTTAAAGCCTTACCAACAAGTTCAAGGTTCAGCACCAAATCACGCGTTAACCGAATATTATCCGGCTATTTTTCAGGTTGAATTAACGCTGGAAGGCTATTTATTTCTGCAACAGCAAATACAGCGCGACGATCGTCTGGTCTGGTTTGCCATTGATGATGTAGCAAAAGGCGAAACAGCGGGTGGCAAGATCGCTTATGTCAAAGCCTTGGTTGATGATTTTGACAATAACCGTTTAGCGTTAAAAACAGAATTGTTGGCTTTGCCGGATAGTTTTGCTGCGGGTTATTTATTTGACCCGCCAAAATCAGAATACGGTTTAACGTTGCTTATTGATGCTGAAAAGCCACTGTTGGCCGGTGTTCTAGGCAAAGGAAAACCGCTTGATTTGGTTTTAACGCCCAGGCAATTGACTATTTTATTGGGTTTGGCGGCACATTGTCGCGGTTTTGAATTTGCGACGGTTGAAGAAAATATTATCTTTCATCCTTATGGCTGGGTTGATGTTAAAAATAATCCAATGCGGCAAGTAGAACTAATGCAGCTGGCTGACTTGTTTAAGGATGCTGATTTAATTATTGAAAATCACCATGATGTGTTGTTTCGCTTATCGATAAATCCTGATGTGGTTTATTTTGATGAATCGTTGTTTACTTATTCGGTGCATAAAGCCGACCTAACCGGCACCAAAACAAAAATTCCGGTGAGCATTGAACGAAAATCCCTTGCTACAGCATTAGGCATGACTAAAGCTGTAGCAGAAGTATTTAAAGTGACTTTGGAATTTGCGCATAAATTACAGAAATTATCTGAGAAGCCATTTGCAGCAGACAACGAACAGGCCGTAAAAATCGAAGATACTTATAAAAAAGGTTTACATAGAGAATTAAGGTTTTCGGCATTGGGCTTAAGAGGTTTGATACGTCGAGAAGATGGATTTATAAAGTTTTGCTGTAAGTTAGATGTGTTATAAAAGGCTGGAGTGTGCAAGGTTATAGTCAGTTATAGCAACAGCAAGAAAAACCGTTATAATCAACTCCAGTAAACCCAGTCTCGCTGGAGAGTCCGGCTAGAGCATGCCCATGTCGTAACTCAACCACAGAGGGCAACGCATGAAAAAAAACACCGCCAACACCCGCACAGAAACCGACTCCTTCGGCCCCATACAAGTGCCCGCCGACAAATACTGGGGCGCGCAAACCCAGCGCTCCCTGATCAACTTCAAAATCGGCAATGAACGCCTGCCTCGGCCCTTGATCCGCGCGCTGGGTATCGTCAAACATTGCGCCGCACTATCGAATATTGCGCTAAACAATATCGATGAAAAAATCGGCTATGCGATAGCGGATGCGGCTCTTGAAGTTATTGACGGCAACATGGACGACAATTTTCCTCTTGTTGTCTGGCAGACCGGCTCCGGCACCCAGTCCAACATGAACGTCAACGAGGTGATTTCCAATCTGGCTATCGAGCGCCTTGGCGGCGTTATCGGATCTAAAACGCCGGTTCATCCGAACGATCACTGCAACCGCAGCCAGTCCTCAAATGACGCCTTTCCAACGGCCATGCATATCGCCACCGTCGAGCAGTTGCACCATTTGTTGATTCCCTCGCTTTTGCATTTGCACCGCGCGCTGTCGGACAAATCCCAGGCATGGACTGAAATAATCAAGATCGGGCGAACGCATTTGCAGGATGCAACCCCGCTGACACTGGGGCAGGAGTTTTCCGGTTACGCCGCTCAGGTGCAACTGGGTATCGACCGGATTAACGACAGTCTCAAACGGCTGTATCCTCTGGCGCAAGGCGGCACAGCCGTGGGCACCGGCCTGAATTCGAAACCGGGTTTCGGCGACAAGTTTGCCGAGGAAGTTGCGAAGTTTACCCAGCTTCCTTTCGTCTCTGCGGCCAATAAATTCGAGGCGCTGGCCGCACACGACGCGATGGTGGAAATATCCGGGGTGTTAAATACCGTCGCGGTCAGTCTTAATAAAATAGCCAATGATATTCGCCTGTTGAGTTCGGGGCCGCGCTCCGGCATCGGTGAACTGTCGCTGCCTGAAAACGAACCCGGTTCTTCGATCATGCCGGGCAAGGTGAATCCGACCCAATGCGAAGCCATGACTATGGTTTGCGCACAGGTCATGGGTAATCACACCACCGTCACCTTTGCCGGAGCGCAAGGGCATCTGGAACTCAATGTTTTCAAGCCTGTCATTATTTATAACGTGCTCCAGTCCATCCGCCTTATCGGCGACGCGGCCATAAGTTTCACCGACCATTGCGTTGCAGGCATTGAACCCAACACTGAGCGTATTGCCGAGCTTATGGAAAATTCGCTGATGCTGGTAACCGCCCTGGCCCCGCGCATCGGTTACGACAATGCCGCCAAAATTGCAAAACTGGCTTTGACAAATCGCAGCACGTTGCGTGAAGAGGCGGTCTCCGGCGGTTTTGTGACCGAAGCGGAATTTGACGATCTCATCCGTCCGGAGGAAATGATTTTTCC
This sequence comes from Methylobacter sp., assembly GCA_030653175.1. Classification (GTDB taxonomy): domain Bacteria; phylum Pseudomonadota; class Gammaproteobacteria; order Methylococcales; family Methylomonadaceae; genus Methylobacter_A. The sequence goes on along the minus strand of JAURZV010000103.1, from coordinate 14,764 downwards.
AAAATAAAGTCAAAAAGGAATACTATTAGGCTCTTTTGATAAAAAATAGAGGAGCGTAGACCATGCATGTAACATACGAACTGGCCGAACAGGCAATGGCTGCGGCAATTGCCGAGTCAAAAAAAATCGGTACGCAGATGTGTATCGCCGTAGTGGATTCCGGCGCTGACTTAAAGGCGTTCGTGAGAATGGACAATGCCTGGGTAGGTAGCGTGGACATTGCCATCAAGAAAGCCAAGACCGCCTGTTTCTTCGCCATGAACACGGGACAAATCGGTCAGCTGTCGCAACCGGGCGGGCCGCTTTACGGGATTGAGCATTCCAACGACGGGCTGATTACCTTTCCCGGAGGCGTTCCTATCGTTGACATAGACGGCGTTCTAATCGGCGCTATCGGGGTCAGCGGCAGCTCGGTAGAAAACGATCATCAAGTTGCCAAAGCCGGGGCTGAAGCAATCGGCGTTTCTGATTTACCCGCGCACCCGTGGCGAACTTGAGCCTAAGATCATTTTCAGGATTATATCGTTCCCACGCAGAGCGTCACTGCCATTAAGGTAAGGATTTATATGTCGTGGGCGCGAATTTATTCGCGCTTTTTAACACCTATCACGCGAATAAATTCGCGCCCACGGAACCATAACTATTTTCGGATTAACTTAATGGCAGTGACGCAGAGCGTTGGAACGATGTATTTTTTTGGCTAAATTCAGGCAATCCCCATCATAATCCCTCACTCCGCATGAATAGTCCTTTGATGTTATTCAAAAAGACACTCACTCAAATCGGGCGTTTTAGCCGGTTTTGACATCTTGCCGTCATGGATCATTTGAAAGGCTTTATTGAAATCCGCGTTGATAAAACTGCTCGATAAATGAGCGCACAAACAATAAACGGCTGAATAATCATCGGCGCTGCCTGAGGTGCAATTATTGATTCGGTCGGACAGGATACGTATGATAGAAAGAATAAATCCATCATGCCGCCATGTTACCGGATAGTCGACAACATCATCCCCCCGCATAGCTATAGCGCTCAATGCACAATAGGCAAGATTAACCAGCCCGGCCAATATTTCAACCATGTCGCCCGCTTTAATCGCTTTCAATACCGCGCTGCCTTCATCCATGAGTAACGCTTGACGCATAACAATATCCATATCGGATAACCGCTCATTTGCTCCATGTTCCGCTTGCGGAAATGAAACTGTGTCATGAAATTCTCTAACTAACTTTAAGTGCTTATTCATGGTTTTTATCCTCGTCGACTTACGTCGAATTAATGTAATAACCAGACCAAATCTAAAGTTTCTTCAAAGCGGATTTATTCAAGCGCTATTTTTCCCTCAATGCAATGGTTGACGCCAAGAGCAGGAGCATCCAGAGTCATTTTAATGTCTATGGTCTCGGAACCGTTCAACTTTCCGGCTTCAACGGCTTTGAGTACGGCATGTTCGATCTCACGTTGTGATGTGATGCCGACATTTTTGAGATATTTTCTGATTTCTAAATTTAAGGTGTCTTCATTCATTTTGACCTCCTAAAGGCAAAGTGTTGTAGGTTGGGTTAGCGTGAGCGTAACCCAACATTTACGCGCAATGTGTTGGGTTACGGCTAGCGCCTAACCCAATCTACTGAACTGTATTATGTGCCGATGTTACGCACGCTGCCAAAAAAGAATTGTTTTTAGAGCCCGTACCAAGTTATTGCAAATAACGGTCAAAGTTATTCAACAGGTTTTCCAGGGCATTGCCGTTTTCGGTATTAATTTCAATTACAGCGGGTTGTTCATGTTTTGACAACGGTTGTGCCGATTGCTGCTGATGGTGCAGCACGGCCACAGTCGCTTCCGATGCATCGTCTTGCCGTTGCTTGATACGCCTGCATAGTTCCTGATCGGAGGCTTGAAAAGTGATGATATGAAACGGTACGCCGCAGTCAGCCGCAAGCTGTCGAAACGGGTCGCGTTGCCCGGTTTTAAGAAAAGCCGCATCGATAATTGCCGGGAAACCGGCGTCAAGCACGGCTTTGGCGAGTTCCTTAAGATGCTGATAGGTTTTTAGGCTCACCTCTTGGGTATAAAGCCCGTCATCAATGTCGCTGCCGGTTTGCATCAATGCCCGGTAGCCGAACAGCCGTTTGCGTTCTATATCGGAACGTATCTGGAACGCGCCGATTTTTTCGGCGAGCTGGGCGGCCATAGTGGATTTTCCGGAACCTGAATAGCCGTGAGTAATGATCAGAGCGGTTGGGCGACGCTTGGTAAATCGCTCGGCCAGATCGGCAAAAACCGCATATTCGCAACGCGCCTGCTTGACAACGGCATCGTCATCGGGTTGCTGCGCCATGCGCAATAAGGACACTTTAGCCCGCACCAGCGCACGGTAAACCAGGTAATAACGCAGAAGCGTCAGTCCTTGATAATCGCCGGTGCACTGCAAATAGCGATTAAGAAAGCGGTATGCATAGCGGTCATATCCAAAGCGCAGCAGGTCGATAAACAAAAAAGCCACTTCGCTGATCACGTCAATCCAGCGCAGCAGCGGATTGAATTCGATGCAATCGAACAGGGTTACCTTGCCGTTGATGAGCGTCATGTTGCCCAGATGCAGGTCGCCGTGACATTCCCGTACATAGCCTTGATGCCTCCGCAACTGCATTATCCCGGCTTGCTTACGCCATTCGCTGTCGCCCCATTGCTGAATGCGCTGTAGCTGCTGTTTTTGAACGTCATCAATCAATAAAGGTCTGATATGGTCAAAATTCTCGATAAACCAATGGTTGATGTTTGCGCTATCGCCATAGGGAGAATTTTCATCCGTCTGCTCAATTGTTTCATGAAAATCGGCAACAATATCGGCAAGTTGATCGATTGCATCTGTGCCCAGCTGACCGCGCCCGGCGTGTTCGCTTAGCAACTGTCCGGAAGGAAAGCGAATCATCTTGACGGCGTACTCGATAGCTGCACCGGTACCGGCCATTTGCGGATGATGCGGTGTTCCGGTTATCAGTACGACCTCCAGATACAGGTCGGCAGCCAAGCGCCTGTTTAGTCTTAATTCTTCAGTACAGCAAAAGCGGCGTTTTTCCAATGTGGAAAAATCCAGGAAACCGAAGTTAACCGGTTTTTTGATTTTGTAGACGTATTGGCCGATCAGCAGCACCCAGGAAATATGGGTTTCAATGATGTTGCAGGCATTCGCTTCAGATAACGCCTTGATTAGGGTGAGGCTTGAATCCAGCGCTGTTTTATTGTCCATGTTTACAACCTCCGACGCAATCGATGGTCAGATGTTATTACGTTCATGGCATTGGGTGCAATGCCGGAAGGGCAGGGTGGTAAAAAATACGTAATTCGCGCAGCGCCAAGGTTAAGACTTTAGTCTGCTGTTTGCATCCGGCAACGCTCCACGTTACTAGGCTTGTAGGGTACGCTGTGCGTACCTTTAGGCATGCAATGGTACGCACAGCACACCCTATAAGGCTGTTTTTATCGCCAGCGTCAAAATAAAATCGGTTTCTATTTCGAGTTCCGCAACGTCTTTAATGGCTTGCTGAACGCTTTCATCGGCTCGCCATGCAAAAGGCGTCATCTGTAACAGGGCGATTCTTTGCTGGGGATTCGGGGAGATTTTATAACTGATGCGTTGTGTATCAATACGGTCAAACCCTTGCGGCAGCTCGTTCTCCAAAGCATGCTCTTTGACATCGGCATAGATGAATTCTTTCAATTGCCATAGATGTCTGGGACCTGGCGTCACAGTTAGCAAAAATCCTGACAGTTTCAGTATCCGCTTGAGTTCATGGTCATTTGACGGGGCAAATACTCTCAGCACAAAATCGAAATACTGATCTGCATAAGGCAGCCGGTTCGAGCTGGCGACTATAAATCGCGCATTGGGTTGTTTTTTTGCGGCAGCGGCTATCGCAAATTTGGCAATGTCGACGCCGTGCAACATCATCGTGTTTGAGCAATGGTCTTCAATTGCCCGGCTGTAGTAGCCCTCGCCACAGCCCAGATCCAGCAGATGTTTGGGTTGATTTGCATTGACCGTCATCGCTACGGCTTTGGCCATCGGTTCATAATAACCTGCTTCCAAGAACTCGCGTCTGGCCTGTATCATTTGCTTGTTATCCCCCGGCTCACCGGAGCGTTTATGTTGCACAGGCAAAAGATTCAGATAACCTTCTTTTGCAAGATCAAAGTGATGGTTATTCTCGCAAACGTAACTTTTTTGATTTAACTGTAGCGAGGCCACGCAAAGCGGACATACATAACAGGATATTGGCTGGTGAGGCTGATGCATGCAAACAGGGGGCTTTACCCGGCTAAGCCGTGTAAAAATCGTAGATGGGTTGAACGGTAGTTTTTAATGGAAGACAGGATCAACTTAAGTTAATCCTGTCCCAATTAAAAGTCGGATCTAATGATTAGATTGACTTGAAAAAGCCTAATGCTTTGTTTAATTCAGCAATAGCTTTTTCTTCATCTGCACTTTTACCAATTATTTGCGCTTTAATCAGACTTTCGACGCCTTGCTTTACAGCCGCTTCGTTGCCTGTGATTCCTTCAGAAGCGCTACGTGCTGCTTTTTCATGTATATAAGCGGCATTGAAATCGTGTTTGCCGATTTCAGCTATAGCTGCTTCAATATGTGCAATAACTTCAGTGGCTTTTGCATCTTCAGCGAAAGCAACGTTACTTGCACCAAAAGAGATAGCCATAATAAAAGTAAGTACTGCTTTTTTGATTAAATTCATCATATACCTATGAAGTGTTTTGGTGTGATTTCCAGACATTGCCTGAAAATAAATGATTGGAAAGACAATTGCTTCCCAGACGCTATCATATACGATTAATCGATCCCTTATATAGCCAATTTTTAAATTAAAAAATATGTTTCCAGAAAAGTCGGATAGGGCTGTTTTGACTTGTAATTCTCATGATATTGTTTTTTATAGGCTATTAGCAATTTTACAGATAAAAATCGATAAATGGCAGCTTTTTGTTATGAGTAACTAAAGTTTCGGAGTTCGTTTTTACCCGCCTAGCAGTCGCTCATCCTTGATTTCCAAAGCCTCGAGCCTTAGCGTCCTGGCGTCAAGTTGGAGAACTTGCAAAAACCAGCATTCTATGTGCGCATCAATGACATCCATCATCATGGCAACTGCACATCACCCATTACCCTAAATAAAGCACTTGCATTCCGTGCCACCGGCCACGGCTGGCAAAAACGCAAGCCTGGCGCGAATACTCCGAGCTGGTTAGCAAGATGCTTCAGCCAAACACGTAGTATGCTGACGAAGGAAGCGCATCGTTCTCGATGGATAGGCTTGATATAGGTGCGCTTCACTGCGCTCAACACCTACGAGCTGATGTGGGGGCGACTTTAGTCGCCACAGGGCGGCTAAAGCCGCCCCCACACAACCACAACCACAACCCATGCCAGAGCGGCGGCTTTTTAGTGCCAGCTGAAGCATCTTGCTAATCAGGTACCCTGATGCTGACCCAAGCCGACATGGCAGAACGGATGGGCATTAGCCAAGCCGGTTACGCGCAGATTGAGGCCGCCAAGCGTCCGCGCAAAGCCACGCTGCCAAAAGCCGCCGATGCCTTGGGTATTACGCTGGAACAGTTGGCTTATTGAGATTACTGAGCAGGCGGCGTGGTTTCCATAAAGTTGTAAGGCAGATTCCTTCAGGCAATCCACCACACGGCGACAGGCTGTCATCGGCATTATATGTGTGTGGGCCGGTTTGCTACGCGAAACCGCAGCACTACGGGCCTTTATTTTTAAGCAGCATAGCCTATCTCAGATAGTCCAGTAGGGTACGCTATGTGTACGCTTATTAAATTTTATTGATTTTCTGAACGGTAAGCGTAGCGTACTCTGCAGGGTTGCCAAATACCCTTGCTAATCAAGATTTAAAGATTGTAGGACGAGTAGAAGCGGGAGACGAAAACCATTATGATCAATCGTCTATCTCATCACTTAATCTACGCCTCCGGGGTTCCTCCAGTTTAGCGTCACTAAAGCTTGGTGTTTGCATTATATTTTCAAGATCCTCTATCAATCCGACAAGACAGATTCCGCTATTTTCTCTAACCTCTTTTAAAAAATTGATAGTTATTTCCAGCAATGGTTCATTGATCAGCTTCATATTAACCTCCCATTCAAAGTTGATTCGGTTTTCTCATTTTATGCAGAAATTCGATATAATCAATCAGCATAACTACCCAATCCATGTCGGACAGCATCTTTTCGTTGTCCGACAATTGAAGTAGGTGAGCGCCGGGCATAAACAGCATGTCCGACCTGCAAGGCCGGGTTATTGGCAATCGCCAAAGCAATATCAAAATAATATCTCACTATTTGGATGTTATTTTCCTATGAAGAAACTGCGTTTTATCGGCTCCAGCCTGGACGATCTTAAAAATTTCCCTATCGAAGCCCGGCGCGAAGCGGGGTTTGAACTGGACGCCATGTAGCGCTGGGGCCATGCCGTCTGACTTTAAGCTGTTGCTGGCGGTCGGCTCCGGCGTGTATGAGATTCGCATTCATGCGTTGGGCGAGTGGCTGGCGGACCCGTTAGAGCAACGAAGTGAAACCGCTCTATAGCACTAAAAGCACGGAATTTCATCTCGGAAGTGTTAATACCCTCAATAAAATTAGCGACAAGAAGACAAGCCCGTTTAAGGTCGATAACATGAATACGGGCAGGACGAAAAATAATATTTCTGTATAGCATGATGAGTGCCCTCCAGTAGTAATCGCCAGCCTTGGCATGAGTTATTTCCCTCTTCGCCAAAAACAAAAAAGCCGAACCGCCTTGCGTGACTTTTTTGCAGTCACCTTCGGCAGTCCGGCTTTCCATTGATAGGATCCGCGACTTTCTGCTCCTGTCTTTCGGCAGGATTGGCTTTATCGTATGTGCTTGAAGTGTGCGTCAGTGTTTAATAAATGTCTATTGATACAACTACTTAATGTATTTTTACGTAGAGCATTTCGGTCGTGTTTTAGTCAGGTGGAATGCACGCCACCGTATACCATTTACGAATGTCGGTGGAAAAGGGAAGGGCTATGCAGTACCTCTGCCGGACTAAACATCCCAGTCAGCTGTATTCCCGGCTAACAACTCCAATATTGAAGCATCACAAGCCCCGCACCCTGAACAAGCGCCGGTCATTCTGGATATTCCGTCCAGATTGTCGATTCCATTATTAACAAGCTCCTTAATTTGCCCTTTAGTTGTTCCACTACAGTGACAAATAACGTCCTTTTTTTTATCCGGGTTAATATCATTCATATAGAGTACTGGGTGCTTCTGTATTGCTCTGCATCCATGCGGTCGTAAAGCGGCTATTTTTGGTGATTGACGGTTTGCTATCGAGATTCGTTAGAGCGCGAGGTGAAACCGCCTTACCGTTTGAGCGCAAAACGGTTGCAACAAATATCTCGCGGCAATGATTCTCAAGCCCGACTTAAACCAAGCTCATGCAATTGCATGTTGATGATTTTAAGCGCAGCCAAGACCGCGGCAAAGACCTGATTGGAATGCACGGCGCGGGTTTTTCGCAGTTCGCCGTCGCAATTCCAGGTGATTACGCACTCGGTTAAGGCGCTGGTATGTCCGCCTTTGGGTATACGTACTTCAAAATCGGCCAGTGCAGGCAAAGTGTAGTTATGTTGCGCCATCACTTTATTGATGGCATCGACAAAGGCGTCAAAGCCGCCATTGCCGGAGCCTGAAGCAACATGCGTCGTGCCGATTACCTTGACTCGCAGACTGGCAGTCGATTCTAAATCGAGGCCGCTGGTGATCGAGCAGTTGAGCAATTTGATATGCTGGTAACTCTTGCTCTCCAGTACGTCGGCAATGATGAAGGGCAGGTCGTCGGTGGTGATGGTCTGTTTTGAATCGCCCAGGCTGACGATCCGGGCCAGCACTTTTTTCTGGTTCTCTTCCGACAGGTCAAGTTCCAGCATTTCCAGATTTTTTTTCAGCGACGCTTTGCCGCTCATCTTTCCCAGTGCGTAGCTTCGGGTACGTGAGAAACGCTCCGGGCCTAGTTTGGTTTTGTACAGTCCGCCTTTTTGATCGCCGTCGGCATGGATTCCGGCAGTCTGAGTGAAAACATCGGCCCCGACGATAGGCGCATTGGCGGCGATGCGTTTGCCTGAAAAGTTTTCGACCATCGCGCTGATACGCACGATATGGCTTTCATCGATAGACAGTTGCATGTTCATTTTATCGCGCAATACCACTGCTACTTCAGCCATTGAGGCATTGCCTGCGCGTTCGCCAAGACAGTTAACGGTGCAGTGTATGGAGTTTACCCCGGCACGAACTGCGGCCATCACATTGGCGGTTGCCAATCCGTAATCGTTGTGCGGGTGAAAATCGAATTGCAGCTTTGGGTAGCGGTTGCACATGTCGCTGAAGCTTGAGAATACTTCGTCAGGCGACAAAACGCCGAGGGTATCGGGCAGCATGAAATGGCTGATGCCGGAGTGCTGCAAGTTGCCCATCAAGCCGTAAACATAGTCCGGGTCGTCGTGATAACCGTTGGACCAGTCTTCCAGATAGACATTAACTTTTAGGCCTTTTTCCAGCGCATAGTTAACGGTTTGCAGAATATCTTCGGTATGTTGAGTTAGCGTTTTGCCCAACTGTACGCGGCAATGCTTTTCGCTGCCTTTGATCAGCAGGTTGATAACCTCGCCGCCGGTTTCCATTATCCAGTCGACGCTACGCGTGTGGTCGACAAAGCCCAGAACTTCAACACGTCCGGCAAAGCCTTCCTGTTTAGCCCACTCATTGATACTGGTGACCGCTTCTTTTTCACCCTGGGAGACACGGGCGGAGGCGATCTCAATCCTGTCAACCCGTAGCGACTGCAGCAGGGCTTTGGCAATGCTGACTTTTTCCACGGGCGTGAAGGAAACGCCTTGGGTTTGTTCGCCATCACGCAAGGTGGTGTCCATCAGCTGGATGTGTCTTGAATTGGTGGACATGATTGTCGCCTGTGTTCTCAATGTAAGCTGACCTTGTAATTACTCAGACCTATTTTGTTCCTACGCTGAGTATCACGCTGGCCAAGGTCAATTGATAAGCTCACGATGTTGCTTTGGAGTTCAAAGCTAGCTTTGAACGATTTACACGTACAAGGCAAGCCTTGTACTCCGGCATGGACACGAAGATTCACGGTGTCTTTTCTTCGTGAATTTCGTGTCCTCGGCATCTGCTTCATGCGCTGTTCTACATGTAGCCATTCGTGGTTTTATGCTTTAAGTTGATGTGTTTGAAATATACAAACGTTGGGTTTGTGCTCCTGCGGCCGACGTAAATCAGGCTTGCAAAATTATTAAGCCCAAAGCCAAGGATAATTTTTCTTGTGCTGCTGTTCGTACTGGTCAATCTTATCGGCATGCTTTAAGGTCAAGCCGATGTCATCCAGTCCGCTTAATAGATTGCTCTTGCGGAACGGGTCGATCTCAAAGCTAAAGCCATTACCGCCGGGCGTGGTTACCTGCTGGTTTTCAAGATCAACGACAAAGCGCACGCCTTCGTTCGCGGCAATCTCAGTCATTAATTTATCCAGCTGATCTTTATTGACTTTGATCGCCAGAATGCCGTTTTTAAAACAGTTGTTATAAAAAATATCGGCATAGCTGGTGGAAATAATGGTATTAAAACCATAATCGGCAATCGCCCATGGTGCGTGTTCCCTGGACGATCCACAACCGAAATTGTCGCCGGCCACCAGAATTTTAGCGCCCTTGAAGGCAGGCTTGTTCAGCTCGAATTCCGGGTTGTCGCTGCCGTCGTCATTAAAACGCCAATCGTGAAAAAGATGCACACCAAAGCCGCTACGTTCCACTCTTTTTAAGAACTGCTTGGGGATAATCTGGTCAGTATCGACATTGCTGCGATTCATCAGTGCAGCAATACTTTCATGTTTTTTGTACGGTTCCATAATTTTTTCCGATCAATTCTTAGAGTTTGCGAATATCGACAAAATGGCCTGCGGCCGCTGCGGCCGCTGCCATTGCAGGCGAAACCAGATGCGTGCGTCCGCCTTTGCCTTGACGACCTTCGAAATTGCGGTTTGAAGTCGATGCGCTACGTTGGCCTTTGGTCAGCTCATCGCCATTCATCGCCAAGCACATGGAGCATCCGGGTTCACGCCATTCCCAACCGGCATCGATAAAAATTTTATCCAGGCCTTCATCTTCAGCTTGTTGCTTGACATGGTAGGAGCCGGGAACTGCAATCGCCGTGACGCCTTTGGCAACTTTAGTGCCTTTTGCGACTTCGGCGGCAATCCTAAAATCTTCTATACGTCCATTAGTGCAAGAGCCGATAAAAACCAAATCAATGGGTATGTCGGTTATTTTGGTATTCGGCGTTAAGCCCATATAGGCCAACGCGCTTTCACAGGCTTTGCGCTTTATTTCGTCGGCAAAACTTTCCGGTGCAGGTACGAGGCCATCGATCCCAACCACTTGTTCCGGCGACGTTCCCCAGGAAACTTGCGGTGCAATAGCGGCTGCATCAAGCGTAACGGTTGCATCAAACTCCGCGCCTTCATCGCTGGGCAGGCTCTTCCAGTAAGCCAGCGCCTGATCCCGGTATTGACCGGATGGCGCAAACTCGCGTCCTTTAAGATATTCGTAAGTTTTTTCGTCAGGAGCGACCAGTCCGGCTCTGGCTCCGGCTTCAATCGCCATGTTGCACAGCGTCATCCGGCCTTCCATGGACAGCGCCCTGATCGCCGATCCGGTATATTCAATCACATAGCCGGTGCCGCCCGCCGTGCCGATTTTGCCGGTAATCGCCAAGGCAATATCTTTCGCAGAGGCGTATTTGGATAACTCGCCATTGACCACCACCTGCATGGTTTTGGATTTTTTCTGCGGCAGTGTTTGGGTCGCCATCACATGCTCGACCTCGGAAGTGCCGATGCCGAAGGCCAGCGCGCCGAAAGCGCCATGCGTTGCGGTATGGCTGTCGCCGCAAACCACCACCATGCCGGGGTGAACAAAACCATGCTCAGGCACAACAACATGAATTACACCGTTATTGGGATTTTTCATGTCGTACAGGTTCAGGCCGTTCACCCGGCAGTTTTCAGCCATAGTTTCGATCTGTTTTTTAGCAATGGGATCGGCAATAGGCAGGTCGCGATTTTTGGTCGGTACGCAATGATCCATCGTAGCAAGAATGCTGTGCGGATTGCGCACCTTGCGACCGGACAAGCGCAGACCTTCAAAGGCTTGTGGGCTGGTGACTTCATGCATCAAGTGCCGATCAACATAAAGTAAAGGGGCCTGCCCGGCCTCATCAACGACAAGGTGGCTGTCCCAGATTTTTTCGTACATGGTCTTTTTCATAGCGTATTCCAAAGCTTGCATAGCGGCTCTATATCGAGCGTATGGCGTGTTACAGGGTCAATCAAAAGCATAGTAAAGCTATGCATAGCTGCATATTATCCTCTAAAAGAGACATTGTTTGCAATTTGGTAGAAATACTCTCGTACGGAGGACATTTGTAAAGGGTGAGGGCGTTATATAAAAAATCAAGCCGTCTTTGGGGGAGGGCGATTGGCAACCGCTCCATGCGTCGCCTAAAGCGCCTACTGTTGGTGCTCTACTTCTTGCGTCCGTGCAGTCGAATGCAATTGTCACTTGCTTGTTTACGCATCTTGCCGTTCGTCAATATAAAAGCAGGCGGGATTGGATCGGTTTCCGCAAACAAAAAAACGCCCCATTGCGGGGCGTTTTTGCACAAGCTGTAAGAGGCGACTGACAGTCGCCCGTCCAAGCTGTAGTACATTACTATAGCATTATCAATGCCTGTAGCGGTGAAAAAATGAAACAGGGGGCAAAACAGGGGGCTTTGAAACGTGATTTTTATTTTAGCCACAAAACACGCGCAACACTTGCCAGCATTTCAGGAACAAAAAAGCCGGTGTTACCCGGCTGTGATTACTTTTTCACATTTTCACATCTTACGTTATCGCGATAATCTATTATGCTGGCACAGTAATCGCGCATTGTTTTAATTTTGGATTGTCCGATTCCTTTAATGCCAAGCAATATTTCATCGGTTGCTGATGCAAGCAGGTTCGGCGTATCTAAATCAATATTACTTAACCCCGCTTTTGTCGTATCGTTTAGCTTTGGAATCGTGTCTAAAAATCGTGGGAAAAACCGATTAATTATTTTTTCAATTCCGCCATGTTTTTCCACATAAGTTTTCCAATCACCATACATAGGATATTCACGCAGCATTTTAATCCGACTATCTACCGAATCATTTGACTCTACAATTTTTCTTACGGTAATTAGGAAAGGCAAGTAATCTGATGACATTACTGAGCCTACATCTGATGCTTCAGTAGATTCAGGAAATTCAGGTATTCCATTAATTCCCAATTCCTCCCATGTTTTAATCGCAGGAACCCAAACGCCTTCCCACGGTTCATGGGCAATCTGAGGCTGACGTCCATCGTTCTTGGGATAAAGCTCTCCATGACGAAGTAAAACACGAAGCGGAGTGCGGAGCTGTAATGTCACGCAAAATTCAAAACCATTCGAAACGTCTTCCATATAACTAGGCATCGGTGCATTTTGAAGCTCGCCTATAGTAACGCTTTGAGACTCTTGCTCCACCTGTTGCGGATTGTTATTACCTCGCAAAATAACTCTCACAGGATTTGAAGCGGTTTCGTTTTTCTCTTTTCGGAGAAAGATTTTCATTTGATCCTCAATTCTCGGGTCTGCGTACCTTGCGAGTAAGCGATTCAATTCATCCCATCCCTCATCATTTTTACCTGCAAGCTGAAGATACATAGGAAGCCGTAATCTATCTTCGATAAATAAATTATCTGCACCATCCGCAGAGTATGCTTCGCGCAATTTTTCGTAAGCCTCGATATATTTCTTTTCTCTTTTTAAGACGGTCGCTTCCATTAACAGATTACGTGCAGCGCTGTAATATTCAGCATTTACGTCAATAGGTAGCATTCCGACAATTTCTATTGGCGTACCAGCTCTTATTGCTTCATATATCCTATTTATTTCAGCTTCGGCCTCATCAAATCCACTCACTTCAATCGAAAATTGACTAACTTGCATTCGCGCTCTTTTAAGTACATCTTCCGCCACGCGAAGGCGCGATAGCTGGGTTTCAAGATTCTTACTTTTTCGTGCTATTCCGATTGACTCGTTTATCACTTTGAAATGCGTTTCAATGCATTCTACAGTTACACCCTCATCTCTTTCACTTAGTCGTTGCGTAGCATTCGGCGATTCACTCGCTTTCGCTGATTTTGTTAGCCTATTAGATGAAAGCGAAAGTGTCTCTGCCTCTACCGCAATAATCATGTCTTCTATTGATTGTAAACGTGTCAGTTCAATAAACGGATATTTGATTGATAGATTCTTTAGCTTCGCGAGCTTATCGCAAGCTTTTTTTAACTCCCTTTTTCGTATACCGATCTCTTTAGACTGATTTGCGATGTTGAGTGAGTCATTTATTGCGCTAGCCGCCTCTTCAGCCTGTGCAATAACCTTGTTAATTGTCTCTTCTGGTTTCTTTGTGCGATTGTTCTTTAATGGTTTCTTTTTAGAGCCGCCAGAAAAGGCTTTTAAAAGCAGACTAACTATTCCCACAATACTCTCCAAATAATAATAGTGATAACACCTAAACTAACGTGTTTTGCTACATCATAATGCAGAAGTAAATTCAGCATGCACAAAAAAGCCGGTGATTAAACCGGTTGTTGTTATAGTATCGAATAGCTACTATAAAAAGTAGGTGCGAGCGCTCCTTATCTGCGCGGAATCAGCGTACTAAAAAGCACAAAATACCATCTCAAAGACGCATGATGTATGTGATTGCCTGCGTACTTACTGCGCGGTCATCTAACCCGATTCAATATCTCCCGCTGATCACGTAACACTGCGGACATTTCACGCACCATGGAGCGCAATCCGCCCTTGAAAGCATTTTGTGCTGATACAGCCTTGTCCTCAGGAGTTCGCGCCCCTGTCGATTTATCCCATGGCCGCCAGTTCTGAATTAACGCCGATTGTTTCGCTCGTTCTTCCGCTGTCCAGTGTCTCATGGGGTAACTCCGTTAATAGTCCGTTCGGTTGATTTACATTTTCTGCCGTATGCGTAGCGGGGACTCCAATATTAATCTGCTGGTGTCCGCTTGCGATATTTGCTTGCTTGGCAAAAATTACTGGCGGGTTCTTGATATTGCTCAAGGTTTCCAGCGTCATTCTGCATTGGTTTTGCGCTCTAAGCGCCATACGCATATAAGCCTCACAATTTGGCATGTGGGTTTGGGCATGTGACCTTTTCGCCAGACCATTGAACAATTCGTCCAGTGTATGAGCCTGAGCCAGTAGCATGGCTTCGGGTCGCGTCATGTTGCCGGCGTTTACAGAATCAACCTGTGTGGCTAATTCGTTTGATAATGCAACCACATCATGCTCCGGCTCCCATACCTGTATTGTTCGAGCTGCTTGCACTGTTGGGCGCGTCAGCTTTCTTGCTACTGCTTCGTTTAAGTCGTCATTTTTACCAACGACAATTTCCATTGTGCATTTTGCTCTAGGAGACTGTCGGATTTAACAGTGCAAAAAGTGTTAAAATAGCCCCATCGAAACACTGAATCAAAAACAAAAAATGGCTACCCAATTCATCCTGATTGATCGCGATACTCCCTACATCTTGCCACCGTGTGTTCAGGA
>JAURZV010000100.1 GCA_030653175.1 Methylobacter sp. | reverse complement strand
TGTTTACCGATGCCCTTTCAGCTTGGGCGGCGAAGTCGGCTGGCGCTCATCTTTAGCCTATATCGAACGGCTCCTGGATGACAGCAACAGCGGTATTACGCCGCCGGCCGCAATGATTTTGGAAATTGTACAAGGAGAGGGAGGCGTTATTCCGGCGCCGGACGAATGGCTACGGGAAATACGCCGTATGACCAGGGAGCGGGAGATTCCGTTGATTATCGATGAAGTGCAGACCTGTATCGGGCGGACGGGACGTATGTATGCTTTCGAGCACTCGGAAATTCTGCCGGACGTGCTGGTGCTCTCGAAAGCTATAGGCGGCGGATTGCCGTTGAGCGCAGTGGTGTACCACAAGGATTTGGATCGTTGGCAACCCGGCGCTCATGCAGGCACCTTTCGCGGCAATCAGCTCGCCATGGCCGCCGGTACAGCGACACTTCAGTACGTAAAAGAGCATAGGCTGGATCTCCATGCGCATGAAATGGGCGAACGGTTGATGGCTATTTTTCGGAATATTCAAAATAATAAACCGCAAATCGGCGATGTGAGAGGCCGCGGGCTGATGATTGGCATCGAGATAGTCAATCCGGCTGAACCGCCGGATGCGCTCGGCGTCTATCCGCCCAATCCGGTTGTGGCTGTTCGCATCCAGACGGAATGTCTGAAACGGGGGCTAATTGTGGAGTTGGGAGGACGCCAAGGCAGCGTAGTACGGTTTTTACCGCCCTTGATCGTGACGACCGATGAAATCGATCGGATCGGTAGTATTTTTGCCGAAGCTGTTCAAGTATCGGTTGTCACATAACTGCTCCTGCGTTGCCTACATGGATGTAGGTAAGAGGCATGAGCACGACTTGTATGAAAAATCCAGTGGATGGGCAGAGCAACACGAAACCCATCTTTCTGCACCCTATGATAGGTTTCATATAAAATACGCGATGCTCAACTTTAATTTTCATCTTATTGATTTACTTGATGCTGGTTTTTATTGGAATTAGACAATACAAAACACGGTCATTTAGGATCAATAACTTAGAAAAGTTGAGCATGACGTATAAAATCTAATACTTTATGATTTTTTGTGAAAAAATTAAAAGGTAGGTGAACGGTTACTAAAAATAGTATATACGAAGCATGTGATTGCTTTTTAGATATTTTTTATTTCATGCGCCAGGGTTGCTGTTAAAATGCCATCATTACTCGTGCGCAAAGCGGGAGACACAAGGCTAAAAACGTGTCGTTTACGCTTGCTGCACTCTTTAAGTCTTTAACCTTGCACTTGTTTCATGAGCATAATTATTAAAACCGAAAGTGAAATTGAAAAAATGCGGATTGCCGGAAAACTGGCGGCCGAAGTTTTAGAAATAATTGAACCCTACGTTGTTCCCGGCGTTACCACCGACGAACTCAATCAGATTTGCCATGACTATATTGTTGATGTGCAAAAAGCCATACCTGCGCCGCTCAATTATCACGGTTTTCCAAAATCAATTTGCACTTCGGTTAATCAACAAATCTGCCACGGCATTCCCGGCGACAAAAAACTTAAATCCGGCGATATTGTCAATATTGATATTACCGTTATTAAAGATGACTATCACGGCGATACCAGTAAAATGTTTTGCGTCGGCGAAGCAAGCCAACATGCAAAACGCCTGATTAAAATAACCCGGGAAGCCATGTTTTTGGGCATCGAACAGGTTAAACCCGGCGCTACTCTCGGAGATATCGGCCACGCCATACAAAAACACGCCGAATCCAATCGTTACTCAGTAGTCAGGGAGTTTTGCGGGCATGGTATCGGCAAAAAATTCCACGAAGAACCGCAAGTATTGCATTATGGTAAAGCCGGTGAAGGTGAGTTCCTTGAGGCGGGCATGATATTAACCATTGAACCCATGATTAATCTCGGCAAACGACATATGAAAGTATTGGCCGACGGCTGGACGGCAGTAACCAAAGATCGGAGCCTGTCCGCGCAATGGGAACACACCATTTTGGTAACCCAGAGCGGCTATGAAATTCTGACTTTACGCCAAGAAGAAAAGCTTCCGCTCCTGCTCACGCCCCTTACCTACGTCCTATAGGCAATGTGACCACCTTGAACAAACACATTAATGCCGCGATTTTTGCCGAAAAAGACAGCCTGCAACAATTTAAACAACTGCTAAAACAAAAAGACACCGAGCTGCGACAAAAATTCAACCCTCACAAATCGGTTTCCAAATTACTTAAAGAAAAATCCGATTTTATCGATGAAATCTTAAGCTGCTGCTGGCAACATTTCCTTGGCGAACACGCCGGACAACTCATGTTGTGCGCCGTTGGCGGTTACGGCAGAAGAGAGTTATTCCCTTATTCCGATATCGATATTGTCGTTTTACTGGATTCTGACGACACATCCCCTTATCAGGAAACACTGGCAAACTTCTTCACCTTCCTCTGGGATATCGGCTTAAAACCGGGGCAAAGCGTACGCACCATCAAACAATGCATCGAAGCTGCAATCAGCGATCAAACGATCATAACCAGTCTTATGGAAAACCGGTTGATTACCGGCAACACCACCCTGCATAAAGCGCTTAACCAACAAATCGCGCCGGATAAAATCTGGCCGTCGGATCAATTTTTTGCAGCCAAAATGGAAGAGCAGCGACAGCGCTATGCCAAATTTCATAACACCGCCTACAATCTCGAACCCAACATCAAAGAAGGGCCCGGCGGGTTACGCGACCGACAGGTCATCGCTTGGGTATTCAAGCGCCATTACAATTCCTCAACACTCAAGGAACTGATTAAATACGGCTTCTTGCCCGAGTCCGAATATTTGGAACTTGTTGCTGCGCTTGAAGTACTCTGGCGAATCCGTTACGCACTGCATCTTTTAACCAACCGATGCGAAGACCGACTGATTTTTGATTATCAACGCGATCTTGCCCGGCAATTCGGTTTCAGCACCGAACATCAGGAATACAATCAGGATGTCGAACAATTCATGCAGTTTTATTTTAAAACGGTACTTGGACTTGAGCGCCTCAATGAAATGCTGTTGCAATTATTTAATGAACGCTTCGTTTCCTCCGGAGAAGTTACTTACAAATCAATTCCGCTTAACGACAAATTTGTCGTCATCAACGGCTACCTTGAAGCCATTGATGACACACTTTTCGAACGGCACCCGCTTGCCTTATTGGAACTCTTTTTAGTTCTGGAGCAGAATTCATCAATCAAAGGCGTCAGAGCAACGACCATACGCTTGATTCGTAAAAGCCTGCATTTAATCGACAACGCGTTTCGCAAGAACAAAGACGCCAACCGTCTTTTTATAGAAGCGTTCCGCCAACCGCGAGGCATTACCGATCAATTAAGGCGCATGAATCGCTACGGGATTTTAGCCGCCTATATCCCTTGCTTTGCCAATATTGTCGCCCGCATGCAGTATGATTTGTTTCACATTTACACGGTGGACGAACACACGCTTTTTGTTATCCGCAACTTACGCCGCTTTGCCTTAGAAAAACATCTTGATGAACTGCCTTTCTGCAATGATATTTTTCTGCTGATCTCAAAACCGGAAATACTTTATCTTGCCGGTCTATTTCATGACATCGCTAAAGGCAGGAGCGGCGACCATTCCGCCATTGGCGAAGAAATCGCCAGAGAGTTCTGCGCTCAGCACGACCTTTCCCCGCATGATACCAACCTGATCTGCTGGCTGGTTCGCAATCATCTGGTCATGTCGATGACTGCGCAACGAAAAGACATCGGCGATCCTGATGTAATTCATCAATTTGCCCAAACCGTTGGCAGCATCGAATACCTGAACTACTTGTACCTGCTGACCGTGGCCGATATTCGCGCCACCAATCCTGAACTGTGGAACGCATGGAAAGACGCCCTGCTCAAAGAGCTTTACTCGGTGACCTATAGCGCCTTGCACAGAGGCTTGCAAAATCCCGTGGCATTGGCGGATCGCCTGCTCGAAAACAAAAAAGAAGCAAAAGACGAACTGATTAAACTGGGCATATCCGAACCGGTTATCCTCAGATCCTGGCAACATGCCAATGATGATTATTTTTTAAGGTATTCAGCCGATGAAATAGCATGGCATACCATTGCCATTGCCTCATCCCGGGAAGATGACCTACCCCTGGTTCTGCTACGTCCGCAAACTCAACGCGGCAGTGCGGAAGTTTTTATTTACACAAAAAATGAAGAGGCTATTTTTTCGCTGAGCACCGCCACTCTCGACCAACTGGGACTCACCATTCTTGACGCCCGGATCATGACCACGACCGACGACTATGTTCTTAATAGCTTTCTGGTCCTTGAACAGTCGGGAGAACCCATCAATGAACTGTTCAGAGAAGTGCATATTTGCACCGCCCTTCGCAATAATCTGCTCCTTCGCGAAGTAAAAAAACACAAAAATATTCATCGCCAATCAAGACAAGCCAAACATTTCCCTATTCCTACCAGCATTCAATTTCATGCGGACCCTTTAAACAGGCATACGATTATTGAGCTTATCACCACGGATCATGCCGGACTTTTATCAAAAATAGGTCGCGCATTTGTACAAAAAGGCATTCATCTGCACAGCGCAAAAATAACCACCATAGGCAGCCGGGCTGAAGACATGTTTTACATCACCGACAACCAGTCGCAGCCCATCACAGACCCGGTCAGACAGGAACAAATACGCGAAGAAATTTTAAAAATACTGGGCGCTACAAGTTAATGCAAGTAACGTAACGTAGCGGACAGACACGATGCCTGTAGGGCCGACTAAAGCTCCGCACAATCAATATTCGTCCGTTATTTAGATACCAGCCTTTTCTCAATAAACCGAACAAGCCATTCATGGCTGTTATTTTCAATATCAGCATAGCGCAGCCCAATTTTACATTGATCGCTGGATATACGCCGCGAAAAAGCCACATGGCACCGCGCTACTATTTTGGATGACTGACCATTCCCATCAGACAGATTCAAATCAACAAACACCGATACCGGCTTGCCGTCGCGAACAAAACTCCCTCCCGGAGTAATCATGTTCCGTTGCTTGATATTACATTCGACCCCTAGCCCATCGCTGGATACGTCTACCGCAATCACCTTAATGCGCACACCATCCTCGGTAGTGACAATAGCAGAAACCTGTACTGGAATCCTTTGATAAAGCCTTCTTTCCATAACCGTCCACACTCACTATCAAAATCACTTAAAGATTTAAGTTTAAAAAATTAATTATCCCAATGCAATTAAAGGAACTTTCACCACGAAGTTCACGAAGCTTTATGTTTTATTCTTCGTGTCCTTCGTGTCTTCGTGGTGTGTTTTTATATGGCTAGCAATAACATCGGCTTTTAACTAAATAATCGACTCACCCCGTGCAAGTTTGGGCAAGTTGCCCTCCAACCCCATCGCACTACGCATCACTTTATTTTTAGCAGGCAAAATTCGCTCAGCCAAGCCTAACCCCAAGTTGCGTAAAAACTTGACCGGCAAGACCTGATTACTGAACACTCGATAAAAAACATCCATTACCGTCATCATTTTCAGATTTTCATTGCGCCGCATTTTTTCATAGCGCCTTAAAACCGCCAAATCACCGAGATCAAGACCTTGCTTACTGGCCTCAACCAGCACCTCGCCCAAGGCCGCAGCATCCAGCAAACCGATATTAACCCCTTGTCCCGCCAGCGGATTGATCATGTGCGCGGCATCGCCGACTAGAACCACGCCGGGCTTAACATAACTTTGCGCGTGCTGCCGTTTCAACGGGAAACTCGCCGTACCCAAAACGGCATTAACCTTACCCAGACAATCAGGAAAAGTTGCCGTCAATTCGCGCATCAAATCTGTATTGGACAATGCTTTCAACCTGCATACCTCATCCGGCGAGTTATACCAGACGATCGAACCGTAATGCCCGGTTAACGGCAAAAAAGCCTGCGGCCCACTGGGCACAAAGCGCTGCCAGGTTATATCCTGCTGCCCGTAATCCGTTTCAATATAAATCACCAATGCATGCTGTTTATAATCCCAACTGGTTACTCCCAAACCTACGGTTTGCCTGACTCTGGACTGGCCGCCATCTGCGGCAACCAACACTTTTGCCGATAAAATCCTGCCATCGCCCAGCTCCACTTCGGGTGATTTTCCCACAGAATAGTTAATTTTATTAATGGTAGCCGGACATATCAGCTCGACATTGGCAAAATCCCGCAAACGCTCCAATAACGCCAGTTGGGTCACCCTGTTTTCAACGATAAAACCCAATTCAGGATAGTTAATATCGTCACTGCAAAATTCAGTATCCCCCACCGTTTCCCAAACCCGCATCCTGCGAAACGGACAAAACCTGCGATTAACAACACCGTCCCATGCCCCCACAGTTTCAAGTATATTTTTTGACGCAATACTGAGCGCAGAAACCCTTAAATCATGCGGCTGTTCAGGAGCAAAAGCCTGCGGAGGCGTGCTCTCTATCACCGCCACCCTCAATGAACTCCCACCGAGGCTACAGGCAACAGCCGCCCCAACCATGCCCCCTCCTACAACCGCAACATCAAAATTTTCTTTCATAATTAACCAATAATATGATATGAATTCACTTAAATAATTGTAATGCCTCTTAAAGAACCGAGTCCGCCTACAAAAACAGAAGAAATATTCAACGAGAACAATCAATCATTAAAACAGAGCGGAAAGATACCACATCTATTTAAAGAATAAGCAAAATACCTTTATTAATCACGTGACAAAAGACCACTGCCAAATCCATATCAGCGAACAACATACCGACTGATTGCCGGCGCAGGCGGCAAAAGACTGCGTGACAGAATTGCCTGTCATCCGTATAATTAACTGGTTTTGCCGTACCGTGGCCTCTGATGCAGGCATCAAAACAGGTGCGCAATGAGGGTTGTTAAGTTAGAGGACAGCAACCCTTTTGTAATATTTTTTAGAGGTGACAATGAGTCAAAGTACGCTACCGCCCAGACAGGGTTTATATGATCCACGCAATGAACATGATGCATGCGGCGTGGGTTTTATCGTTCATATAAAGGGTCAAAAAAGCCATGAAATCGTACGTCAGGGCTTGGAATTACTTAAAAACCTGACCCACCGCGGCGCGGTTGGCGCCGATATATACGCGGGCGATGGCGCAGGCATTTTGATTCAAATGCCCGATACTTTCTTGCGTGCCGAGTGCGACAAATTAAGCATCTCCCTCCCTGTGCAGGGAGATTATGCGGCAGGCATGGTATTTTTGCCGCGCGATGCCGCTAATCGAGCCACTTGCGAAAACTTGTTAACCGAAATCATTGCACGCGAAAAAACCGTATTGCTAGGTTGGCGCGATGTGCCTGTCGATAATCACACCCTGGGTGAGTCGGTAAAACTGGTTGAACCGTTTATACGGCAGATTTTTATTGGACGCGGTGCAGCTTGTTCTAATCAGGGCGCCGATCAGGACGCTTTCGAGCGCAAGCTGTTTGTGATCCGCAAGCAAGTTGAAAACGCCGTCCGCGATTTGAAGCTGGATCATGGTCACTCTTTTTATATACCTTCCCTTTCGTCACGCACCATCGTTTACAAAGGCATGTTGCTGGCAGATCAGGTCGGGGCGTTTTATGCGGACTTAAGCGATGAACGCATGGTCAGCGCTCTGGCGCTGGTGCATCAGCGTTTTTCCACCAACACCTTCCCGACCTGGGATTTGGCGCATCCGTTCCGCCTGATCGCCCATAACGGGGAAATCAACACCTTGCGCGGCAATGTTAACGGCATGGCGGCGCGTCGCCATTCCATCGCATCCAAAGTTTTGGGCGACGACATGCGCAAATTGTGGCCGTTGATCAACGAAGAGCAATCGGATTCTGCCTGTTTCGACAATGCACTTGAATTATTGGTAGCGGGCGGCTATTCGCTCGCCCACGCGATGATGCTGCTAATTCCCGAAGCTTGGGCCGGCAATGTGTTAATGGATGAAAAACTGCGCGCGTTTTATGAATATAACGCCGCCCTGATGGAGCCTTGGGACGGTCCCGCAGCCATTGCTTTCACCGATGGTCGTCAAATCGGCGCAACCCTGGATCGCAACGGCTTACGCCCTGCGCGCTATCTGGTCACCGATGACGATTTCGTCATTATGGCATCGGAAATGGGCGTATTGGATATTCCCCAGCACAAGATTATCAAAAAATGGCGCTTGCAGCCGGGCAAAATGCTGCTGATCGACACCGAACAAGGCCGCATTATTGACGATGCGGAATTGAAAGCCAATTTGGCGGCGTGCCACCCTTATTCCGAATGGCTGAGCAAAACGCAAATTCTGCTCGCCGATTTGCCTGCTGAAATTTCAGCAATGGCGCCGGATGCACACACCCTTTTGGATAGGCAACAAGCATTCGGCTATACCCGTGAAGATATTGAGTTCATCCTGAAACCGATTGCGCAAACCGGACAGGAACCGATCAGTTCGATGGGTATTGATACAGCGTTAGCAGTGTTATCGCAACGTTCGCGTATGTTGTACGATTATTTCAAGCAAGGCTTTGCCCAGGTCACCAACCCGGCTATCGACCCTATTCGCGAAGAATTGGTCATGTCGCTGGTTTCACTGATCGGCCCGCGCCCCAACTTATTGGGTCTGGACGAAGGCGGAACCCACATGCGCCTGGAAGTGGAACAGCCCATTTTGACCAACCAGGATTTGGAAAAAATTCGTCGCATCGAAACGCGCACCGGCGGTGTATTCAAGACCAAAACCCTGACGCTTTGCTATCCCTCCGATTTGGGCGCAAGCGGCATGGAAGCGGCGCTCGATAAACTGTGTCTTGCGGCAAAACAGGCTGTTGAAGAGGGCAACAATATCCTGGCGTTGTCCGACCGTGGCCTGGATATTGCGCATATCGCCATCCCTGCCCTGCTCGCGACGTCCGCCGTGCATCACTACCTGACCCGCGAAGGCCTGCGCACCAAAGTCGGTCTGGTTGTCGAAACCGGCGAAGCGCGCGAAGTTCATCATTTTGCACTGCTGGCCGCCTATGGTGCGGAAGCGGTTAACCCTTATCTGGCGTTCGACACGCTTTCCGGGCTATGTCAGGACATTGCTGATCTCAGCGAATATGAAGCGCACAAACGTTATATCAAAGCGATCTCTAAAGGTCTGCTTAAAGTCATGTCCAAAATGGGCATTTCGACTTATCAGTCTTATTGCGGCGCGCAAATTTTCAATGCGCTCGGTTTGTCAGAACCCTTTCTGGATCGCTATTTTACCGGCACAACCAGCACTGTCGAAGGCGTCGGTTTAGCTGAAATCAGCGAAGAAACCAGTCGTCGCCACCGGATTGCTTTCGGCAATGCGCCTCTATACCGCGATGCACTGGATATTGGAGGGGAATATGCGTACCGTTTGCGCGGTGAAGCGCATACCTGGACACCTGAAACCATCAGCACCTTGCAACACGCAACACGCAGCAACAGCTTTGAAAAATATGCTGAATTTTGTCGCTTGATTGACGAGCAGAACGAAGCATTGCTGACCTTGCGCGGTTTAATGTCGTTCAAGGAAGATGCGACGCCTGTACCGTTGGACGAAGTGGAATCCGCAAAGGACATCGTCAAGCGTTTTGCAACGGGAGCGATGTCGTTCGGTTCAATTTCCTACGAAGCGCATACCAATCTGGCCATTGCGATGAATCGCATCGGCGGCAAATCCAACACCGGCGAAGGCGGAGAACTGCCGGAACGCTTCATGCCCTTGCCCAACGGCGATTCGATGCGTTCCGCGATTAAGCAAGTCGCTTCCGGACGTTTTGGGGTGACCACCGAATATCTGGTCAATGCCGACGACATTCAGATAAAAGTCAGCCAGGGCGCGAAACCCGGCGAAGGCGGACAGCTGCCCGGACATAAAGTCGATGCGGTTATCGCCAGAGTGCGTCATTCCACACGTGGCGTAGGCTTAATATCGCCGCCGCCGCACCATGACATTTATTCGATTGAAGATTTGGCGCAGCTGATCCACGACTTAAAGAACGTCAATCCCGAAGCGCGAATCAGCGTCAAGCTGGTATCTGAAGTCGGTGTCGGCACTGTTGCGGCAGGCGTTTCCAAAGCCCACGCCGATCATGTCACCATTTCCGGCTATGACGGCGGCACCGGCGCAAGCCCAATGACCTCCATCAAACACGCCGGTTTGCCGTGGGAAATCGGCCTTGCTGAAACCCATCAAACGCTGGTGTTGAATAAACTGCGCGGACGTATCGCCGTCCAGGTCGATGGCGGTTTGCGCACCGGTCGCGATGTCATTATCGGCGCATTATTAGGCGCGGATGAATTCGGCTTTGCCACCGCGCCATTGATCGTGTCGGGTTGTTTAATGATGCGCAAATGCCATCTGAACACCTGCCCGGTCGGAGTGGCAACGCAAGACCCTGAGCTGCGCAAACGTTTTACCGGACAACCGGAGCATGTGGTCAATTATTTCTTCATGGTCGCGGAAGATGTGCGTCAGTGGATGGCAAAACTGGGTTTCCGCAGCTTTAATGAAATGATAGGACGCTCGGATAAGCTGGACATGCAGCGTTCGCTGAACCATTGGAAAACCGAAGGACTGGACTTTAGCCGGGTATTCTATAAACCCGCCGTTGATCCCGGCACCATCGTTTATCGCCACGAAAACCAAGATCACGGCTTGGATCAGGCTCTGGATCATACCTTGATTGCGCAAGCGCAACCAGCGCTGCAAAGCGGACAACCGGTAGTCATCAATACCTCTATCCGCAACATTAACCGCACTTTTGGCGCGATGCTGTCCGGCGAAGTCGCCAAACGTTATGGACATAAGGGTTTACCAGAAGACACCATTGCGATTCATGTCAAAGGCACCGCCGGTCAAAGTTTCGGCGCTTTTTTGGCGCAAGGCATCAGCATCGAGCTTGAAGGCGAAGGCAATGATTATGTCGGCAAAGGCATGAGCGGCGGTCGTATCGCCATTTATCAGCCTAAAGACTGCCCTATTAATCCTGCTGAAAATATTATCGTCGGTAACACTGTATTGTATGGCGCCGTCAGCGGCGAATGTTATTTCAGCGGTGTTGCGGGTGAACGTTTTGCAGTGCGCAATTCGGGCGCTATCGCAGTCATCGAAGGCGTAGGCGATCATGGCTGCGAATACATGACCGGCGGCGTAGTGGTTGTACTCGGACAAACCGGTCGCAATTTTGCGGCGGGTATGTCCGGCGGCGTGGCTTATGTGCTCGATGAAGACCGCAGCTTTGAAAAGCGCTGCAATATGGCTATGGTGGAACTCGAACCTATCCCCGAGGAAGATGACATATTGGAAGCCATTGCACACCAGGGCGGCGACATGGAAACACACGGACGCGTCCACATCATGTCCGACATGACCCGTTATGATGCGCAACGCTTAAAGCATTTAATCGAAAATCATAAGCGTTATACCAACAGCACAAGAGCGCAGCACATTTTGGATAATTGGCAGGACACTTTGCCGCGTTTTGTTAAAGTCATGCCGGTCGATTACCGCGAAGCGCTCAAACAAATTCAGGCTGAACAAGCATCCGCGACTGCATAATCACTTACAAGAAATAATCCACGAAAGACACGAAAAAAATGGATAGGAAAGTTTTGTACAAAGAAAAGTGTTATCTAACTAACAACTAAACAGGGGCACGGAGTACAGGCTTCGCCTGTTTGCAAGCGGAGCTTGCACTCCGCATGCCGCACAGCCTAATGACACTGTCCCGTCTTAAGCTGGTAGCCTCAGATACAAGTTGTTTTTCGTGGACGGTGCGTAACATCACACATTATTGCGACATTTAAGTAGAAGGTATTAAAGATGGGTAAACCAACCGGGTTTATGGAACTAGCACGCACTGAGCGGCACACTACATCGCCGAGTGACCGCATCCAGCATTATCGCGAATTTACGCTATCCCCCAGCGACGCCGAAGTGGCTGAGCAGGGTTCTAGATGCATGGATTGCGGCATCCCTTTTTGCCATCAAGGCTGCCCTGTCAACAATATTATCCCTGATTGGAATGACGGGGTTTATCAAGGGGATTGGCAACAAGCGCTGGAAATCTTGCACAGCACCAATAATTTTCCCGAGTTTACCGGACGCATCTGCCCTGCGCCCTGCGAAGCGGCTTGCACACTCAATTTGCAAGATCAGCCGGTAACCATTAAATCGATAGAATGCGCAATTATCGACAAAGGCTGGGCGATGGGCTGGGTAAAACCGCAAATTCCAACGCAACGCACCGGCAAGCGCGTCGCGGTAATCGGCTCAGGGCCTTCTGGATTGGCCTGCGCTCAACAGCTGGCGCGCGCCGGGCATGAAGTCGTGGTTTATGAAAAGAATGACCGTATCGGCGGCTTGTTGCGCTACGGTATTCCCGATTTCAAGATGGAAAAAGCACACATCGACCGACGCATTGCGCAAATGCAGGCGGAGGGCGTCAGATTCAGACCCAGCAGCCATATCGGTACAGACATTCCCGCGCAAAAAATACTCGCCGAGTACGATGCCGTGGTTTTAGCGGTAGGCTCTGAAAAACCGCGTGACCTGGAAGTCGAAGGACGCAATGATTATCAAGGCGTTTATTTTGCGATGGACTTTTTGCGCCAGCAAAACAAGCGCAACGCAGGCGACACCATAGCCGAAGATGACGCCATTATCGCGACCGACAAGCATGTCGTAGTGATCGGCGGCGGCGATACCGGCTCCGATTGCATAGGCACATCAATTCGTCAGGGTGCGGCATCTGTGGTGCAACTTGAAATTATGCCGCAACCGCCTGAAAAAGAAAACAAATCGCTGACCTGGCCGCTGTGGCCCAACAAGTTGCGCACCACGTCTTCACATGATGAAGGTATCAAAAAACGTTACTGGAGTGTTAATACCCAAAGCGTTACCGGCAAAGATGGAAAAATAACTCATCTGAACGCGGTGGAAGTGGAGTGGAAACAAGAGGGCGGACAGTGGAAAATGAGCGAGAAGCCGGACAGCGCATTTGCCTTGGAAGCGGACATCGTATTTTTAGCCATGGGTTTTGTTCACCCGGTACACGAAGGCTTGTTAAAAGAGCTGGGTGTTGAACTGGAGCGCAATAATATCAAAGCCAACGATAAGCAGTATCGCACCTCGGTCGATAAAGTATTTGCGGCGGGCGACGGGCGACGAGGGCAATCGCTGGTAGTCTGGGCGATACGTGAAGGCAGGCAAGCCGCCAGGGCGGTGGACGAGTTTCTGATGGGGACATCGGAACTGCCGAGGTAATATTGTAAGAGGCAACTAAAATCCAATACTGTTGACTTAAGCTGGCTAGGCGTAAGGATTTCTTCGTAAATAGATAGTAGTGACCTGCAACACGCATTACAGCTACATTTTACGCCTGCCAGGTATATCCTCACCTGACATCAGAATACCGCTCGTATTAGAGGTACGACAACGATTTCTTCATTTTTGGGCCATAAGGCTGCAATGATATAATTTCAGTTACTACTCCCATCTGAGCAAAAAAACGTCTACTTTTTAAAAGCAGATAAAGTTATTGTTATTCATTAGCTTAAACAGTTTTTACGTACCATAAGTTGAACGTTTTCTGAGTAAGATGGGAGTAATGACCTGCATATTCTTCCTCAAATCTGCCAATGTTTACGGCTTAAACCAGCCGCTCATCCTGATCTGAACGAATCACTTGAATTTGGGGACATCGCAGAATTCGGAAAAATGTGTACGCTTAGATCAATTGGGCCGTCGTAGCTATCGTAACTTACCGCAGATGACTCTCCTCTTGCATAATTCGCCTCTCATGTTAAGATAGTAACTAATTACTATCTTTTATAGAGGTGACCTTGAGTACTCATGTAAAGCATCTTCCTGCCGATGAACGGCGTGCCGTGACTGTCGAGGCAGTGGTTGAGTTGGCGGGTTCGCAAAACCCCAGCGAAATCACGACTGCGGCTATCGCCAAGCATATGAACCTGACCCAGGGCGCGTTGTTTCGTCATTTTCCGACCAAGGATGCCATTTGGCAGGCTGTCATGGAGTGGGTGGCGGAACGCCTCCTGGCGCGGATTGATTGTGCCGCGCAAGGTATTGAATCGCCTCTGGCCGCGATGCAGGCCATATTCATGAGCCATATCGAGTTCGTGGCCGAGCACCCAGGGGTTCCCCGGATGATGTTTGGCGAATTGCAACGTGCCGAGCAGACGGCGCCCAAGCGCATAGTGCAAACTCTGATCCAGCGTTATGGAGAACGCCTGCACCGACTGATCGAGGAGGGCAAGGCGTGCGGCGAGCTGTCCGCCGCACTCGATACCGAAGCAGCGGCCACCCTGTTCATCGGCACGATCCAAGGCCTGGTCATGCAATCGCTGCTGGCCGGCAACGTGGAGCATATCCGCCACGATGCGCCACGGGTCTTTGCGATTTATCAGCGTGGCATCGGGAGTGCGCAATGAAACGCTTGCCTCTACAAAAACGTACCTTGGCGCTCCTGGCGGTCATCGTTCCGTTGCTTGTGCTCTTCGTCTATGTCGCCCTGCGATCCGGCCCGCTGGCACCGGTAGCCGTGACGGTCGCGACAGTGAAAGCCAAGTCAATTACCCCGGCTCTATTCGGTATCGGCACTGTCGAGGCGCGCTACACCTACAAAATAGGCCCCACGGTTGCCGGTCGCGTGCAACGGCTGGATGTGCATGTGGGTGATCGGGTGAAGGCCGGGCAAGTGCTCGGCGAGATGGAACCGGTTGATCTCGATGATCATGTCCGCTCACAGGAGTCGGCATTCAAGCGTGCCGAAGCGGCATTGCGCGAAGCGAAGGCTCGGCAAGTCCATGCGCAAACTCAGGCGCACCGTTATGAGCAATTGTTTGCTGTGCGCTCGACCAGCGAGGAAATCGTCACCATCAAACGACAGGAATTGCAGATCGCGGATGCTGTACTTTCAGCTGCGCGAGAAGACGTCGCTCGTGCCCGGTCTGACCGGGAGGCATTGGTTGCGCAGCGGGGTAACCTGCGCCTGATCGCGCCGGTTGACGGCTTGGTCAGCTCCCGCGACGCCGATCCCGGCACGACCGTCGTCGCAGGCCAAGCTGTGGTGGAAGTGATCGATCCAAAAAGTCTATGGCTCAACGTGCGCTTCGACCAGATCAGTGCCTCTGGGCTCGCCGCCGGACTGCCGGCCCGCATTGTACTGCGTTCCCGCAGCGGCCAAGCGTTGGCCGGCCGCGTACTGCGGGTGGAACCCAAAGCCGACGCAGTCACCGAGGAAATGCTAGCCAAGGTAAATTTCGATACTCAACCCGAGCCTTTACCGCCGGTCGGTGAGTTGGCCGAAGTCACGGCCGATTTACCGGCACTCCCTGCAGCCCCCGTCATTCCCAACGCAGCCATCCACCGTGAGCACGACCAGATGGGTGTCTGGCAGGTTATGGATGGCGATCTGCACTTTACACCCGTCAAACTTGGGGCTTCTGATCTTGATGGCCGTGTGCAAATACGTGAAAGACTCAAGAATGGCGACCAGGTGGTGGTCTATAGCGAAAAGTCGCTGACCACGCGCAGCCGAATCCACGTGGTTGAGCGCATGCCGGGAGGGACACGATGATCAGCTTGGCAGGTCGCGATATCCTCCATTCTTGGGGTAAGTTCGTGTTCACCGGCGTCGGCCTGGGGCTATTGATCGGAGTGACGCTGAGCATGGCCGGCATCTATCGTGGCATGGTAGACGATGCCCAGGTGATGCTTGACAACACCGGCGCAGATCTGTGGGTGGTGCAGCAGGGCACTCAGGGCCCTTATGCCGAATCGTCCAGTCTGTACGACGATGTCTATCGCAGCCTGCTGAATATGCCGGGCGTAGAATACGCAGCCAACGTCACCTATCTGATTATGCAGGTAGGTCATGGCGGGCATGATGTCAGTACCATGGTAGTCGGCATCATGTCCGGCGAGCCGGGTACGCCGGGACAGCCACGGTATCTCGTCGCCGGGCGACATATCACCCGCAGCCACTATGAAGCCGTTGCCGATATTACCAGCGGATTTCAGCTCGGTGAGCGCATCCGAATCCGCCGCAATCTTTACACGCTCGTCGGATTGTCCAAACGCACGGTATCTTATAACGGTGACCCGATGGTTTTCATCCCGATCAAAGACGCTCAAGAGGCGCAATTTCTGAAAGACAACGATGCCCTGATCCAGCAGCGCCGCCGCAACGCCGAGAACCCGGCCTTCAATCGTCCAGGCATTCCCGGTCTGCTCGCTGCGGTGAACGCATCGCAAAGTGCCAACGCCTATGTCAATGCGGTACTTGTTAAGCTCAAACCCGGCACACTCCCTGAGGATGTAGCCAAGCCGATGCGCCGCTGGAAGCGCCTACAGGTTTATACCCGTACGCAGATGGAATCTATTCTGGTGGACAAAGTAATCGCTAAATCGGCCAGACAGATCGCCTTGTTTCTGGTGATTCTGGCTATAGTCAGCGCGGCCATTGTTGCCTTTATCATCTATACCTTGACCTTGGGAAAAATCCGGGAAATCGCGGTGCTTAAACTGATCGGCACCAAAAACCGCACCATTGCCGGCATGATCATGCAGCAGTCGATTGCTCTTGGCATTATCGGTTTTGTGGTGGGGAAAATCACCGCTACCTTCTGGGTGCCGATTTTCCCCAAGTATGTGCTGCTTGAGCCGCTCGACTCCGTCGCGGGCTTTTTCGCCGTGCTGGTGATCTGTGTGCTGGCCAGCGTCGTCGCTATCCGTATGGCGCTCAAGGTCGATCCGGCCGAAGCCATAGGAGGCTAAGATGGGCGGCAAAGGCATCCGCATCGAAGGCCTGAAGAAACGCTACGGTGAGGGCGATACCGCCGTCCATGCCTTGAAGGGCGTGGACATGCAGGTTGCTCCGGGGGAGGTGGTGGGGCTTATCGGGCCTTCCGGCTCCGGCAAGAGCACCTTGCTCAAATGCCTTGGCGCGGTGATCGACCCTACCGCCGGCCGCATGGTTCTGGGTGATGAAGTGATCTTTGACGACGGCTGGAAAGCACGCGACCTGCGTGCCTTGCGGCGGGACAAGATCGGCTTCGTATTCCAGGCGCCCTACCTGATTCCGTTTCTCGATGTTACCGACAATGTTGCACTGCTGCCAATGCTGGCAGGCATCCCCAATGGCGAGGCGCGTGCGAAAGCGCTGGAGCTGCTTACCGCACTGGATGTGCAGCACCGCGCCCGCGCCATGCCTTCCCAGCTTTCCGGCGGCGAGCAGCAGCGCGTGGCCATCGCACGCGGGCTGGTTAACCGTCCGCCTGTGATCCTGGCCGACGAACCCACCGCGCCGCTCGACAGTGAGCGCGCCATGGCCGTCATCCGGATTCTCAACGACATGGCGCGCCAGTTCGAGACCGCCATCATCGTTGTTACCCACGACGAAAAAATCATTCCCACCTTCAAGCGCATCTACCACATCCGCGACGGCGTAACCCATGAGGAAGCTGGCGAAGGACGGGGATTTGATTGAACGAATAACTGGATTCAAGGCGCTTATCATGAAAAAACAATATTTCTCTAAAAAGATATTTGCAATAACTGCCGCCAGCGTATTTTCAGTTGGCATCTGCACACCGGCTCTTGCCGAAAATGCCACCGGGGCCAGGCCGCTGGAGCTGCGCAAGATCATGCAAGAACTCGACAAGAATATGCAGATCATCACCGCCAGCATTGCGCGTGAAGATTGGGCGCTGGTGACCAAAATCGCGCCACGGATCGCCGAGCATCCACAACCGCCCCTCGACGAAAAGATGCGTATCCTGGCTTTCATCGGCGCCGATGCGGGCAAATTCGAGAGCCATGATGAAACAACGCACCAGGCTGCGCGAGCGCTGGAACAAGTTGCCGAACGCAACGACGGACAAGGCGTGATCGCGGCCTTTGCAAACCTGCAAAACAGCTGTCTGGCCTGTCATCAGAGTTTCCGTAAACCGTTTGTGGAGCATTTTTATGGGCAGCGCTGAAGTGATGCACAGTCCGAGTGCTGATCGCACGAAGACCGATCGCCCCCCTGTTCTGGCATCCACGGCCTTGATCCTTGCCGGATTGCTGACGGGCTGTGCCGTAGGGCCCGATTTCAAACGACCGGCCGCCCCCGATATACCCGGCTACACAGCGGCGCCTTTGCCGGCACAATCGGCATCCGCACCCACGGCTTTGGGGGATGCGCAGCACTTCGGCGTCGGCGCGAGCGTGAGCGCGCAGTGGTGGCGTAATCTGGGTTCATCCAAGCTCGATGCGCTGATAGAGCAGGCTTTTCAGGCCAGCCCAACGCTGGTTTCTGCCCAGGCCACGTTACGTCAGGCGCAGGAAATATATTCCGCACAGGAGGGGGCGATGATGTATCCCCAAGTCGATGCTAATTTCGGAGCCCAGCGACAACGCTTTAACCCCATCGTTTTGGGGCAGGACGGCAAGGCTCGGGAATTCAGTTTGTTTAACGCCGGTGTTAACGTACATTACCAACTCGACCTTGCAGGCGGCAACCGCCGCGCATTGGAAGCCTTAGTCGCCCGCGCCGAGTATCGCCACCACGAATTGGAAGGTACACGACTGACCTTGGCGGGCAACATCGTTACCGCCGCTGTCACCCAAGCCAGGCTTGTGGCACAAATCCAGTCTACGGAGGCCATTCTTCGCGCCCAAGATGAACAATTGCACATTACCCAAGAGCGCGTGCGTCTCGGCCAGGGCGCACCGGATGAGGTACTGGCACTGCAAACCCAAGTGGAGCAGGTTCGCGCCGGACTTCCTTTGTTGCGCAAACAGTGTCAGCAGAACGAACATCTGTTGGCCACGCTCACTGGCCGTGCGCCGGGAGATGGAAGTTTGCCCACCTTCACCCTGGAGGAATTCACCCTACCGTCCGATTTGCCGCTGGTCGTGCCTTCCGAGTTGGTGCGCCACCGCCCCGACATCCGGGGCGCAGAAGCGCTGTTACACGCTGCCAACGCGGAATACGGCAGCGCAATCGCCAAGCTGTATCCGCAACTCAATCTTAGCGCCAGTCTCGCTACGCAGACCTTGATTGCAGGCGCATTGTTCGGCCCCGGTTCGGCAATATGGAACGTCCTTGGACAACTTACCCAGCCACTCTTTAATCCCGCACTGCCCGCCGAAAAGCGCGCGGCATTGGCCGCGTTCGATGCAGCTGCGGCAAATTACCAAAGCGTCGTGCTCGAATCCCTACGCAATGTGGCCGATGTCCTGCGCGCACTGGCGAACGATGCCCAGGCATTGGCAGCACTGGCTGCCGCCGATGCTGCGGTTCAGGGCTCTTTGCAATCCGTGCAGAGGCAATATGCACTGGGTACGGCCAGCTACGTTCAGCAACTTATCGCACAACAAGCGGCGCAACAGACCAGAATCAACTTGATCGCGGCTCAGGCGCAGCGCCTCGTCGATAGTGCGGCTCTGTACCAAGCTATGGGCGGAGGTGTCAGTTAAGGCTATACCTTAATCTGACGTCAGAATACCGCTCGTATTAGTGACAATCTAGGAGACTGTCGGATTTAACAGTGCAAAAAGTGTTAAAATAGCCCCATCGAAACACTGAATCAAAAACAAAAAATGGCTACCCAATTCATCCTGATTGATCGCGATACTCCCTACATCTTGCCACCGTGTGTTCAGGA
>JAURZV010000029.1 GCA_030653175.1 Methylobacter sp. | reverse complement strand
TTGTGGTTGGGACACGAGAGCACGATTACCACGCACCGATACGTCGAGGCGGACTTGGCGATGAAGGACAAGGCACTGGCGAGGCTTCAAGAACCCGAAACAACAATGTGCCGCTATCACCCAGTCGATGACGCATTGATGTAGTTTCTTCAATCCTTGTAACTATGTATAGCGCACTACCAGACTTTACTGGTAGTGCGCTATACATAGTTAGGTTCTATACATAGGGGTCGACTGCAGCCGTAGTACATGGAAAAAGTCCAAACTACGCAAAAAAATAGCGGCAAGGCATAATATGTGGCGTTTTCGTCCTACGCGGATTGAATATCGTAGATAAGTAACTGATGTTACGCAGGCAAACCAAAAATCAATAACTTACGAAGCAAAAAATGACCATAAGTTATTGATAGTTCGTAGTCGGTGCGTAACATCAGTAAGTAAAAGAAGCAGCTACGCTAACATCAATTTCCAGTACGGCTGGGGCGATTTGACTAAATATCTCCGCCTATATGCGCCAAATATCACGCCGCATGACAGAATTCATTCTCAAAGTGCCGATAAATCGACACCTACACCTACTTGCTGTATGAGCAAAGAACCTAAATCAATATATGGAGATAGATAGGACTGAACTGTTAATCTGCCTTTATAGACAACATACTCACTATCCCGTTACCTTCCCTTTTCGGGTCAATCGCTGTATTCAGTATAAATATCCGCTCGTTGGCTATGCCGCCTTGTTGCACGAGATAACCGGCAATCGCTCGTGCCCTTTCTGCGGCCAAGCCTTCCAGTCGCTGCTGTTCCGGTTTAATAATGGCCGACAGCTTCTGCTTGGCGGCTGCATAAAACTCGTCTGTTGTCGTATCAGCCCGACTACCGACCAGACGCGACCTGCCCAGCAACGATTTTTCCACCATCAGCGGGAACTTTTCGGCAAATAGCTGCTCCATCAAGCGTCTGTAATCCTGGTCGGAAATCACCACATGTTCTGCGCGTATTTTTCTGCCGCCCTGTTTATTAATCTCGGCGGCTTTTATTCTTTTAAGCTGATCGTATAAGGCATCGTCGCTAACCGCGGGCCAATCCTGTTCCTGAAAAGCGGCGCCTTTAATTGCCAGCTTTAAAACCGGGCGTGCTGTTAACGCTTTGGCCAAGGCGTCCAGCTTGCTGATTTCAGACTTAATTAATGTCGCCTCGCCCGCCGTAAAACTGATCGTACTTAAATCTGCTTCACTGCCTATCAGCGAGGCTAGCGCACGAAAAGGCGAGGTGATCACCTTGCTGATCGAGTTCATCAACGCATCGACAATGATATGACTAATGCTGAACTGGGGGTCTTCCAGGCTGCCGGAAATGGGTACGTCAATTTTTATTTTGCCATCGGAATCCTTCATTAAAGCCACCGCCAGTTCCAGCGGCAATGATACCGCATTGGGATTTTCGACTTTCTCGCCCAGTTCGAACTGATCTATCAAGATACTATTGGATGCAGTGAGTACCTTGTTCTCCACTTTGTAGTTAAGCCCCAGCGATATTTTGCCTTTTTCAACTTTATAACCGGCAAATTGCACCATATAAGGTGAAATCAACGGCATCGGCATGCCGATGAAATTGACAGTAACATGGTAATCGCCCAGATAAGGACTGATTTCGCCCTTAATATCGACGGGTGACAAATCATAGGTGTTACCTTTTAAATCAACCTTGATGATTGATTTTTGTTCTGAGGATATGCCGCTGGCACCGCCGTTCAGACTTTTGATGGGCGCGGCGAACGGCAAGATCAGGGAAAGATCGGCAAAATCGGATGAGCCGTCAATGATTTGTATCTTGCCCAGTTTGAATTTAGGTTTCTGCGCTTCAGTCTCTTTATTTTTAGCGACTTTAACAGCGACTTTCGGCTTGCTTTTATCAGCAATCATAATGTCGCCAAAATTGACGGTCTTGTCTTTTTTGATGATAACCCTGGCATAAGGTTTATTAAGCACCAGTGTTTCAGCACTGTATCGATTTGCCGGAAAATCAACATCGATGCCGTTAAGCGCTAAATTTTCCCATTTTACAAAATCCTTGTTCTTCAACTGATCACGGGTTAATAACCGGGCGATCTGGCTATTGCCGGTAAATTTAACCGCCAGTTTATCCTCTGCTGAATTAGCAACCAAGACCTTGCCGTCAAGAGCCAGCGTCCCGTCGATGACATCCAGTCGCGCATATTTATCGACATAAGCCTGGAATTTTTCCAGCCCAATACCGTTGACAGCAACGGCTATTTGCGCGGTTAAAGGTTCGATAACGGTGTTGCCGTCCAGTTTTATCGAACCGGTTTCGTTAAGCCTGAGACTCAGTTGAAAAGGCAGGCTTGCACCGGCTTTATTGCTGAAATTATCGAGCTTGAAATCGATAGGCTTGGCGGTCATGGTGGCCGGCTTTTTTAAAGTCTGGTCTTCAAAAGTAAGCCCGCAATTATTGAGTACGATGCTGTTGATATTGATGTTCCACGAGGTTTGTTCCGTTGGCTCGACGGGGCTTTTTTCAGCTTTTGCCATCGGCAATAAGGATTGATAATTGAAAACGCCTTCGGTATTCAGCCATGCCTTAAAATCAGCATCGTTTGCGGAAACAGATTCGATCATCAGTTCATGATTTTCAAGATTAAAACCGATTCCATGCACAGCAAACCTAAGCATTTTAACCAGCGCTTTATCCTGTGCGGTTGCTGAAACCTGAAAGTCGTGCAGTTCAAACTTACCCTGCCTGACGTTAACGTTAAATTTATTACCAACATAATCGGCCTTGTAATCAGCCTCGAACAGTTCATAGCCCTGTAAATCCAGTTGCACAAAATCTTGCAAGGCCAGCGCCCGAATTCTTGGTAGCTTTACGTTCTCCAGCTTGATATGTCCGGATGAAGACAGCGGATTAAGGCCGATAGCGCCTTGCCAATCCAGCTTGCCGCCTGTATTCAATTCCAAGGTCAAGCCGAAGTTGGATGGGTTACCCGTGTGGGTCGTGAAATTTTCAATAACGAGATTAATCGGATAAACAGTCTCCTTTTCGGGACTGTTAAAATGCGCATCTTCCCAGTCCAGCTTCCCTTCGGCTATCGAGAGTTTTACGATGTTTACCGGGAACATCTTACCGCCCCTTCGGCAGGGCTCAAGACAGGCATCCTGCTTGGCTTCATTATTGTTTCTGAGCAGGGTTTTAAAGTTGAATGCCCCATCTTTATCTTTGGTAATACGGACAACCGGCTTGTTTAGCAAAACTTTATCAATAATCAGCGCCGCCTGACCAATGGATTGCACCGCATTGATATCGATAAAAAAACCATCAAAGCGAACAAACAACTGACCGTTCGGCTCTTGAAGCACAAATTCCTGTAGACTTAACTGCAACGAAAAAGGATCGAACCGAACCGTTGAAACAGATGCTTTCCTGCCGGTTTCCTGCCGGATAAGTGTGGGCAGTTTCGACTTTACCAACATCGGTAACAAGTAAAAGCCCAGTATGGCATAAATGCCCAGAAGACTACCTGCTATAAGAACAGCTATTTTGACTTTAGAGGGTATGTGTCGAATTTTCATAAAATCCGTTGAACCTGATCCGCTTTAACTTACAACCATTATATACTTCATCGCACTTCAAGATTCGGCGCCTTTGCCCTCTCTTTTGCCGGCACAGATATCGACACAAGTGCGACTACGGCTGCTCCGAAAGAGAAAGCAGGGATGAGGGCAATTTAAAAACTGAATT
Source organism: Methylobacter sp. (assembly GCA_030653175.1). Classification (GTDB taxonomy): domain Bacteria; phylum Pseudomonadota; class Gammaproteobacteria; order Methylococcales; family Methylomonadaceae; genus Methylobacter_A. The sequence continues at coordinate 14,441 of JAURZV010000029.1, read as the reverse complement.
TTGATCAAAACACTATAAACAAAAAAAGCGACTCTCAGATTACTGAGAAGCCGCCTTTTTTAGCTAAACGAAACTATCGACCGAACCTACAAATCGAGATAACCGGTCTCTTCATGCAGAACGGTATCCAGCCCCTGCACTTCTTCATCCGAGGTCACCCGCAAGCCTATCCATTTGTCCAATAACTTCAAAATCAGATAACTGAATAATGCACTCCAGGTCGCAGTAACTATAATAGCCAATGCCTGAACGCTGACCTGATCCATTATTGAAACCCCCTCAGCCAAACCGAGACCGCCCAGGCTGCTTGCCGCAAAAACGCCGGTCAATAATGAGCCGGTCACACCGCCTACGCCATGGACAGAAAATACGTCCAGAGAATCATCGATTTTCAGGGTGCGTTTTATATATTGAGTAGCGTAAAAACATACGATACCGGCGGTAATGCCAATCACCAGCGCTCCGAAGGGACCGACAAAGCCGGAAGCGGGGGTGATGGTGCCCAAACCTGCGACCATACCGGTAACAATACCCAATACACTGGGTTTGTTAAAGCGCTTCCATTCTACAAACATCCAGGTTAAAGCGCCGGAAGCCGCGCCGATATGCGTCACCAGCATCGCCATGCCTGCACGCCCGTCTGCGGTCAAAGCGCTGCCCGCATTAAACCCGAACCAGCCCACCCACAACATGCCTGCGCCGGTAACCACCATAGTCATGTTATGCGGCGGCATGGCCGTGTTTGGAAAGCCTTTTCTTTTGCCCAATACCAAGGCGGCGACCAAAGCCGCAACACCGGCATTAACGTGGATGACGATACCGCCGGCAAAATCCATCGCGCCTAAATCAGCCAGCCAGCCGCCGCCCCACATCCAGTGACAGATCGGCAGATAAACCATGATCAACCATAAACCGCTAAACCACAGCATCGCCGAAAATTTCATCCGCTCGGCAAAACCGCCGACTATCAGTGCCGGGGTAATAATGGCAAAGGTCATCTGAAACATAAAGAAGACTGTTTCGGGAATATCGCCTTTCAACGACGCCACGCCGATGTCAGGCAGGAACACTTTAGAAGCGCCGCCGATCAGCTTTTGCATCTCTCCGCCGTCGGCAAATATAAAACTGTAAACGCCGGCCAGCCAAAGAATCGAAACCAGACAGGTAATCGCAAAGCACTGCATTAATACCGACAGCACGTTTTTGCTTCTAACCAATCCGGCATAAAATAATGACAAACCCGGTATTGTCATAAACAACACCAGGGCAGTCGATGTTAAAACCCAAGCCGTATTGGCCTGGTTTAATTGATCCGCAAAAGCAAGATCGGGTAACAGCAAGAGGAGGCCTAAAAACAGCCTTCTATTTATTATTTTTAACAACATCTTTTTTCCTTGCGCCTAAATGGCATCCTCTCCGGTCTCACCCGTTCTAATACGAATAACCTGTTCCAAATTGGATACAAATATTTTTCCATCGCCAATTTTTCCGGTATTGGCCGCATTAACGATAGTTTCAACGGCCTTGTCCAGCACATCATCAGCGACAGCGATTTCCAGTTTAACTTTAGGCAGAAAATCGACCACATACTCGGCGCCTCTGTACAACTCGGTGTGACCTTTCTGACGGCCGAAGCCTTTTACTTCTGTTGCGGTAACGCCCGCAACCCCAATTTCAGATAATGCTTCTCTGACATCATCCATTTTGAATGGTTTAATGATCGCTGTTATTAGTTTCATGTTCTCTCTCAATTAGATAGCAAAAGTGTTGGTAACATCGGCAGCAATCATAGTGAATTATTAATCAACATACAATTAATAGACCTTTTAAAAACAAGGACTGGCGTGTTTTTTCTACATTATTGCTTTTCTTAAAACGCAAAAACGGGCGCATTGAGCGCCCGTTTTCCCGAAAAGACTTACCTTTAAGGAAAGTTCACCATTGAATTAAATGTGATAGGCAGTCTCCCCATGTTCGGAAACATCAAGTCCTTCACGCTCGACCTCTTCAGTAACCCGAAGTCCGATTACCATATCCACGATCTTATAAGCAATAAAGGACACTACGCCGGACCAGATGATACAGACGCCCACGCCCCATGCCTGACTCGTGACTTGACCGATCATGCTGTATTCAGCTACGCCGTTGGCAACATAATCCCAAACGCCGGTTCCGCCCAGCGACGGACTCGCAACGATGCCGGTACCCAACGCACCGATAATTCCGCCAATACCATGGACACCGAAAGCATCCAGAGAGTCATCATAACCCAGCGCACCTTTCAGCATGGTAACCGCCCAGAAACAAACTGCACCGGCGACTAGACCTAGCATAATAGCGCCCATAGGTCCTGCCCAACCACAGGCAGGCGTAATGGCGACAAGACCTGCAACTGCGCCGGAAGCTCCGCCCAACATGCTGGGTTTACCGCGCAACAGCCATTCGGCGCCTACCCATGCAAGAGTAGCCGCCGCGCTGGCCAGTAAAGTGTTTACAAAGACTAAAGCGGCAAGACCATTGGCTTCCAGATTGGAACCGACGTTAAAACCAAACCAGCCCACCCACAACAAGGAAGCCCCTATCATGGTCATAGTTACGCTATGCGGCGCAAGCGATTCCTTTTTGTACCCGATACGCTTGCCTATTATCAAGCAGCCCACTAAACCGGCGATACCGGCGTTGATATGCACGACCGTACCGCCGGCAAAATCCAGCGCACCTTTTTTGAACAAAAACCCAGCCGTAGCAGTAGCCGCTTCCGCCGCCGATGCATCGGTATAAGCATCAGGACCGGTCCAATACCAAACCATATGCGCCATCGGCAGGTAAGAGAAGGTAAACCACAGGAACATAAACAACAGCACCGCAGAAAATTTGACCCGTTCGGCAAAAGCACCAACGATCAGAGCCGGAGTAATAGCGGCGAAGGTCAGCTGGAATGCGACATAAATATACTCAGGCACGTAAACAGCTTTACTGAAAGTAGCGGCAAGCGAGTCCGGCGTTATGCCTTTAAGGAACATCTTGCTAAATCCGCCAAAGAAAGCGTTACCCTCGGTAAACGCGATGCTGTAACCGTAAATCGCCCACAATAGTGCCATCATCGAGAAAATTACAAATACTTGCATCAGCATAGACAGCATGTTCTTGGCGCGCACCATACCGCCATAGAACAATGCCAATCCGGGTATGACCATCAGGATAACCAGCACGGTCGCGACTATCATCCACGCGGTATCGCCTTTGTTGGCTACAGGCGGAACCGGAACGGCAGTTTCGGCAAAAGAAAATCCTGCATAACCCAGCAAGGCGAACAGGATAAAGGTAGTTAAAAGTTGTTTCATGGTTCCCCCTTAATATTAAAGCGCTTCTTCGCCTGTTTCCCCGGTACGAATCCGGACAACCTGCTCTAAATTGGTTACAAAAATTTTACCGTCACCTATTTTGCTGGTATTGGCTGCTTTGGTAATGGCCTCTACGGCCTGCTCCAGCATAGTGTCAGCCACTGCCACTTCAATTTTGGCCTTGGGTAAAAAATCAACCACATATTCAGCGCCGCGATAAAGCTCGGTATGTCCCTTTTGACGACCAAAACCTTTTACTTCAGTGACGGTTACTCCGGAAACCCCGATATCCGAAAGCGCCTCGCGAACATCGTCGAGCTTAAAGGGTTTAACAACAGCAGTTATCAGTTTCATTTGAGCCTCTTTTATAAATTTAAAATCCAGCGTGATTAGGAATTAAAGTAGGAAAACCAAAGCTTCGCCTCGGCATACGGCTACGTTGCTCCCGCAATCGCTTAAATCGCCTACTTTGATGTCTCCGTCAAGCTACGTTAAAAGCTGACTGCGAAATCGGTAGAGAACAGAAATTGATCCTGCTTGGCATTGCCGAATGGCCGGTACTGTCCGCCTGTGGCAACTTTCCCATCGACCCAGTCATAACGAACGTTCGGGCGGATATTCAACCATTTCACCGGTTTCCAATTCATCCCCGCCGTGACTGCGTAATAGCTGGCGGCATTACAGGTGCTGTTGTTAGGCTGTCCACCAATGGCATGACTGTTTCCTGCGCCGTTGGTAGCTGCGGCTACACGAGCGGGTGAGCAGACCCTGAAACCGTTTTGATCGCGGAACCATTCGGCGCGAATACCCGCAGTCAGATTGTCCTTGATGTCGTAGGTTAAATGCGAATTGAGACCATACCATTCAGTATCTTTAGCTGCACCACTCAATAAGACCCCATTGGCGTAACCATGATCATGCTGCAAAACCAGATGCGTTTTAGCAGTGATATTATGCTTCAATACTATACTGTACAGGCCCCAAGCTTCGTCACTGTGTTCTGATGTGGCGCTGTAGGTGCCGCTGATATTGGCTGAAGTATCCTTGTCATCACTAGTCCAGGTAGCACCGGCTAAACCGCCCCAGTTACCCAACTGTTTATCCCAACCGCCATCCCAACCGCCAGTGGCGCTGCCGGTAGTAGCACCGCCCATGACTGCCCAGTTTTTATCAACTGTGTAATTGCCCATTACACCGGTATGGGTGAACGGTTCGCCATATTGCATGGTGTAAGCATGGGAATAGAAAAAGTTGTCGGGAGCAGGAACTGTTTCGTAGCCAATCGGCGTATAAAAGTGCCCGGCCTTGATATTCAAACCATTGCCGATAGGCGCATAGACCTCCGCATAAGCTTGGGGCAGTGCAATATCGTAAAAGCGGTTGTCGTCGCTACCGAGCAAATTGAGATCCCAATGGTTCCGGTTCAAAGGCAGGCCGGTATTCACATCAAATGCGGGAACACCGTAAGCCTGGGTAAAAATAGCATCCGTACCGAACATGGCATCGATACGTCCGCCCAAATCCCATGCATCGCCTTCTGCCACCACGGCGCGTTGCGCGAATATATTCAATTGGTTCAACTGGAATTCACCGGAACGGTCGCCAAAAGTAACCGGGCCATTGAAATTATTGTCAGGGCTTGCCGCGTTATAAGTGATTCCGGCGTTGGCCCAACCACCGATTTTTAATCCAATATCTTTCATGAATTTGCTTTCATTGGGATCACCTACTGTTTCGAGCAGAGTGCCGGCCTCAGTCAGACTCTTTGCCTGCGCCACACCAAAAACAGAAACCAGCGCCATTCCCAAAGCCAACGGCTTTAGTTTGAAACGACTATTGTTTAGATGGTTTTTCATAATTAAAAATCCTTAAGAATTGATTAAACTCAAAGCAAAATGCCCCCTAAACAACCACAAGCAAGTAAAATGCCAACTACATTTCCACTACAGATCTTTAGGTAGCCAATTTCAAACACACCAGATTTATTTATTTTATTTTCAATAAGTTAAAACATTTACTAAAAAAACAACAAACTGAAAAACGCTAATAATCATGAGCTTAACATAACCAAGCAGAAATAATCCGCACAGATTTTGGGCGGTTCAGACTATTAGGGCACCATAATTGTGCATTAACCAGTTTACTCATTCTCTCTTTAAAAACACCGTTTATTCCACCTCGTTTTTTTAGTGGCTAATCCATCAAAAAAAATGGTATCGTTACACTGTTTGGCATAAACGCTGATCCCATATAACTCATCTCAGGAGACGAAATAAATGTCTGCAGCAAAAGTACTTAAATTGATCAAAGAAAACGACGTAAAATTCGTCGACTTTCGTTTTTGTGACACCCGTGGTAAAGAGCAACATGTAACATTCCCCGCTCATTCTATTGACGAAGATACCTTTGAAGAAGGCAACATGTTTGACGGTTCTTCCGTTGCCGGCTGGAAAGGCATCAACGAATCAGACATGATTTTAATGCCTGATCCCTCTACGGCGGTTATGGATCCGTTCTTTGACGACAATACATTAATTCTGCGTTGCGACATCATTGAGCCAAACAACATGCAAGGTTACGAACGCGACCCGCGCTCTATCGCCAAGCGTGCAGAAGCCTATTTAAAATCAACCGGCATTGCAGACACAGCATTCTTCGGCCCTGAAAATGAATTTTTCATATTTGACGATGTCCGTTGGGGCACCGATATGAGCGGCTCTTTTTACAAAGTCGATTCAGAAGAGGCGGGCTGGAACTCGGAAAAAGTCTACCCAGACGGCAACACCGGTCACCGTCCAGGCGTTAAAGGCGGCTATTTCCCTGTGCCTCCTGTCGATTCACTTCAAGACATGCGTTCTGCGATGTGTTTGACGCTGGAAGAAATGGGCATGATCACTGAAGTTCATCATCACGAAGTTGCAACAGCCGGCCAATGCGAAATCGGCGTAAAATTCAACACGCTGGTTAAAAAAGCCGACGAAGTTCTGGAATTGAAATATGTCGTCGCCAACATCGCACACGCATACGGAAAAACAGCCACCTTCATGCCTAAGCCATTGGTTGGCGACAACGGCAGCGGTATGCACGTACATCAATCTTTAGCTAAAGGCGGCGTTAACCTGTTCACTGGTGATTTGTACGGCGGCTTGTCTGAAACAGCGCTGTTTTACATAGGCGGCATCATCAAACACGCTAAAGCATTGAACGCTTTCACCAACGCATCAACCAACAGCTACAAGCGTCTGGTTCCAGGCTTTGAAGCCCCCGTTATGCTGGCTTACTCCGCACGTAACCGTTCAGCTTCTATCCGTATTCCTTTTGTTAATAACCCAAAAGGTCGTCGTATCGAAGTTCGCTTCCCTGACTCCACTGCCAACCCTTATCTGGCATTCTCAGCAATGTTGATGGCAGGCTTGGACGGCATTCAAAACAAAATTCATCCTGGCGATGCCATGGACAAAGATCTGTACGACTTGCCTGCCGAAGAAGCAAAAAACATCCCGCAAGTTTGTCACTCATTTGACCAGGCATTAGACGCTCTGAGCAGTGACCGTGAATTCTTGACACGCGGCGGCGTTTTCACTGATGACGCAATTGACGGCTACATTGACCTGAAAATGGAAGAAGTGACTCGCATTCGTATGAGCACACACCCTGCAGAATACGATATGTACTACAGCTTGTAAGGTTCAGGCCTGTTTCATACAGGCTCAGAGCGACCCAAGACCCCGCAAGTTATATGGCTTAGCGGGGTTTTTTATGCCCAGACGCTCCCACACGAAACCACCGAATCCCGCTATTTTTGCCCCCTGCTATGCCCCCTGCTAAAAAAATCTGGTAAAATATTATACAATTTTAAAAAAAACAGGGGGCAGCTATGGCGCTAACCGATACAGAAATCAAGAAGTTAAAGCCCACAGGGAAGGATTACCAGAAAGCTGATTCCAAGGGACTGGTTTTGGTAATACGCGAAGCAGGGGGCAAGTTTTGGCGCGGTGAATTTAGGCTTGATGGTAAAAAGCTTCGGTATGGGTACGGCAATTATCCACAGATCAGCCTAGTGAATGCCCGAAAAATTCACGATATAGCCAGAGAACTGATTACATTTGAAAAGCATCCGGCAACGCTACTCGATAACCCTGGCGCTATTCAGATGATTATTGATGGCCACAGTATTAAAGAGATTGAAGCCAAAGCAGCGGCCACCAAAGAAGCGGAAACAATCCAAGCACTGATTACTTTTGGTGATGCCGCCGACAAATATAAGACTGAATGGGTTGATATGAAATGGAAAAAACCGGACAAAGGATGGCGGCCGGTCGTACTGCACTTATTACCCAAGCTGAAAGATACGCCACTGGAATTAATCGACGTGGCAATGCTCAGAGAATTGATTTATAACCTTAGAGAACATAAAGGCGTGGCAACCGCATTACTCAGTCATGGCTGGGCAGATCGGATATTTGGCTATGCCGTGGAGCATGACTATTGCAAACACAACCCAGCGGCTTTGATTAAGGCGGCGAGAGTCGGCAACCGCAACAAGCGCACCCGCTGGCTATCGACACCGGAGATTAAACGCTATTTAGTCGGCCTTTATCAGTCCCCATGCTATCGAGGTTATAAGTTGGCCTTGCACCTGCTTCTGATGCTGGCGTTACGTAAATCGGAGTTATGCGGCGCGGCATGGGATGAAATTGATTTTGAAAAGGGGGAAATGCTGATACCGGCCGGACGGATGAAAACAAAAAAAGATCACTTGGTCATGCTCCCAACTCAGGCCATTGAAATGCTGCATGAGCTTCAGCGCCTTGGTGGTGGTAGTCAGTGGGTATTGCCGGCGGCTACTAACAACAATATCGCCATGCGTAGTCAGAACCTTGACCCAACTCATAATGCCGCCCTCGCCGACGGTGACATTATTGATTACAACATCCACGATCACCGCCATACAGCATCAACGCATTTAAGAGAACAAGGCCACTCCCCCGAAGTCGTAGAGACCGCACTCAGTCACGCAATACCCCGCATGGCTGGCGTATACTCCCACGCTCAATACAAAACACAACGAATGGAAATGCTGCAATCATGGGCAAACTTTCTCGACACTGTAATGACCGAGCGAACCGTTATACAAGCGACATTCAGAAAAGCGTTATAATCCGATTCAACCGGATAGCCTTAGCGGGCAACAAGTGGGAGTCGTTACCCTACTTCCGGTTAATCCTTTCGTAACGATTACACTTTAACGAGGTGTTTATAATGACCCGACAAGAACTCGCCTACCACTACAAAAGCGAACTAAATCAGGCCGTAGGTATTAATGGCAGCCCCGCGATATTAGCAGTGCTCAGCAATATTTTAAATGAGGCCATTGCTGTTCTTGAGCCGTGGATAAACAACGTAGAAAGACCGGGTTTATGGCACATGGAGCCAGGTTCTCGCACAATTCGTATTGAAAGTGCTACTAATGCACCATGGAACCTATGCGACCCAGACGACGCGCATCAGTTTAACTTGTGCGCGAATCTTCCAGATACCATAAAACCAGCAGCATATCTTGCGAGATTATGTACAGGCGCGATTAAGCAGGGAGTGATTAAGCCCCACAGCTTTACAATCGACCGGATTATAGATGCTTATCGATGTCTTGATGCAGCGGAAATGAAAAACAAGACAACTAAGGCGACCGCCGCCAAGAATGCCAATGTGGAGCGAGTAAAAGGAGTATTGGAAGCGTATTGGAAGGCTACTATTTCCCCAACATTAAAGCCCGCAGTAGCAGCAAGAATACTGGCGAACAAGGTAATTCTTAACCCAGATGACAAAATGCCGAGTGACGCAATATTGCGCGGATATATAAGGCAATGGCAGGGATTGCCCGGCGCAACTGGGAAATAATCGTCGTTTTGCAATGCAAACCGACGACTTGCAACGCAAAAAACATATATTTAATATAAATCAATATCTTAGTGTTTTTTTAAACTAAAAAATCCTCACAATGCAGCCATACGCCCCAAGCAATCGCAAGCGGGCGCAGACCTTAACAGGAACGCAAATGGCTATGACCAGCGCAGTTTTACCCGCATTAAACCCCTTATTACGCCGCCCCATTGTCGAACAGGCAACAGGTAACAGCAGATCAACAATTTACCGAAATATTCAGAAAGGCTTATTTACTCGACCTGTTGAAATTGGCGGCGAAAGAGTCGCATGGCCTGCAAACGAAGTCGAAGCGATCAACAAAGCCCGCATTGCTGGAAAATCTGACGATGAAATAAAGACATTGGTTCTTGAACTGGAAGCAGCGAGGACAATCTAATCATGGAACAGATTAACACCATCACGGCGGCGAACCGTGACAGCGCAACAACTAAACAGCATCATTTTACATCAGCCTATAAGCACCTCAAAGCGTCTATTGCTTTCGTCTTGATGATTATTGCTGCAACTGGATGGGGCGTGTAATGGGCGCTCATATAAACACACTGCTAAATAAGCTTGAGGGCGTAAAGTCCACCGGAAACGGCAAATGGCTGGCTAAATGCCCTGCACACGATGACCGCAACGCCTCCTTTGGAATCAAGCTAACCGACGAGGGAAACATTTTATTAAATTGCTTTGCCGGATGCGACAAGGAATCAATTCTTGGAAGTATTGCATTGACCTTTAGCGACCTATTCCCGCCAAGACCTGAACGCTTCGACTACGCAAAACCAAAGTCTAGGCCGCCTAAATTTTCTTCACATGAGATCGTAAAGCTGGCCGTGTTTGAGTCGTCGATAATTGCGCTGGCAATACGACAGCTTATCACTACCGGCAAAATCAGCCCCGCCGACCTTGGGCGCGTTAATACCGCGATTGATACCTTGGGCGAGATCGAAAAAGAGGTGAGTTATGGACGATGAAATGCTGACGCTGGATGATATTGTTGAAGCTTCACGGAATAAAAGCACAGCGGCGCAAACAGAAGCTTCATATATTGATTATTCCACGATGCCCCCGTCAATAACAGGTCAAAATTATGCACCCGAACCCTTACGCGCACCGCTACCCAAAGCCGCACCCTATCCCGTCGGAGCGTTAGGTGATGTCTTAGGGGTGGCGGCAACGGCTTTGAATGAGACGATAAAAGCACCACTAACCCTATGCTGTCAAAGCGTTCTGGCTTCTGCGTCCTTAGCGGCTCAATCACATTATGATGTCGTGCTACCTTGGGGCGAGAAAAAGCCGCTTTCGCTATTTTTGCTCACTGTCGCAGAATCAGGCGAGAGAAAAAGCGGTGTTGATGATGTTGTCTTGAGTGCAGCCAAAGCGCAGGAACGCCAAGACATGGAAGTCTACGCCGATGAGCAGAAATTTTTCGAGGCCGAACTTTCGCGTTGGAAAGAGATCGCAGACGCGGCAAACAAAGCAGCGGCAAAGGCAAAGAGCCAGATAGCAAGCGACCATGCAGCCGAAGCCAAGCACACATGCCCTGAGAAACCAGAGCCGCCAATAATGCCGCTTAGATTTGTGACTGAACCGACTGTCGAAGGACTCTATAAGCTGATGGCAATATCGCAGCCAAGTCTGGGCCTATTCAGCGATGAGGCCGGGCTATTAATTGGCGGCCATGCTTTAAATTCTGATAACGCCTTAAAGACGATGGCCCGGTGGTGCAAGCTTTGGGATGGCGCAGCATTTGACCGGGTACGAGCTGGCGATGGTAGCGGCGTTTTGTATGGTCGTCGCCTAGCCATGCACCAATTGGCTCAACCTGATGTCATGGCGCAGTTGTTGGGTGATCGGATGGCGAATGGTCAAGGCTTGCTGGCGCGGTGTCTGGTGGCGTGGCCTGAATCGACTATCGGTAGCCGTCATATTACTGTTTTTGAGCAGCCAAGACAGCGCACCGGGATTAAGCGCCTATTCGCAAAATTGAAAACCTTGACTGAAGCCGCGCCACGCACCGGAAAAAATGAACAGGAGCTTGATCCGGTGGAACTGCCTTTATCCGAAGCAGCGCAGCAGATGGCAATGGAAGCCATGAATCAGTTTGAAACATTAATGCAAACCGGTAACGATCTATCAGAACTGAGGGACCGCGCATCAAAGGCGCTTGAAAACGCTTGTCGTATTGCTGGCGTATTTACTGCAATCGAGGACGGGATGGCGGCAAGGGAAATTGACACCGACCGACTAAGCAGAGCCTTGGTGCTTATCCAATGGTATTTAAAAGAGACGTTACGCATCAAAGGCGCGGCAGTTATTCCCCAGTCTGTTACCGATGCCGAATCTTTATCACGCTGGCTTGACGGGCGCGATTGTCGAATATTCAGAACTGCAATGGTACTTACACATGGCCCAAGTCATTTACGCAATAAGAAGCGACTTGATGCCGCCATAGGTGAGCTTGTTACTAATGGCTACCTTACTGAAAATGAGCCGGGAATGGTCATTGATAGCGTAGTCACTAAAAAATCTTGGAGTGTGCAGCATGTGGTTTGAACCGGGCAATTTATCGAAAACGAAAACCAAATCCCTTGCTAATTCTGCTAATCCTGCTAATTACGAACCTGAAAACACCAAAACAGCACCCCCAATTAGCAAATTAGCAGAATTAGCAGCCCCCTTTGATTCTGAAATTAATGATGACCACCAAAAAATCATTAACTGGCTGATCTCCATTGGCGAAGATGATCAGAAAATAATCGCGGAGACTCTTCATAGATGCAAAGCCCACCCCGATACTCTGTCTTACTTTTTACAACGCGCTGATGGCATAGCCAAGCCCCATTAATTTAACTGCCGGTATTTAAATGTATACCGGCGTTAGTATACGATTAGAACTCTATGAAAATGACAACCAATAGGAAATTAACCTTGCTGGCAATATCTCAAAGCAATGGTGACGAGCCGCCCTATTCTGCGTCGTCAATCGCCTATACATTGGACAACGCATTTAATTACAAGTGGCATGGCTACGAAGCGTTAAAGAGCGCCCCAAACAAGCAACAGATCCACAGAACGCTTAGAGACTTATGGCGTAATGGCTTAATTGTCGGAACGCGCTTTAAAGATGAGCCTTATGGCGGCGGCTTGCCTTGCTGGGTTATCCGGTATCAGTTATCGAGCGAGGTTGAATATAATTTTATGGCGGCGACCTGCAACGCATTACATCGAAAGGTTGATAGGGCGAAGCATGGCATTAACTTTTTTGGCGCTGTAATAGATATGGGCTTGATGCCTGATGAAGTGGCCGCGTTATCTATTGAGGTTAAGCGACTGCTTCAACGGACACACCCGGACAAGGTTCAAGGCTTCGATGCTCAATTCAAACAAATGATTCAGTGCCGGGACTGGATAAAGAGCGGCATACCGCTACCAGCTCCAACGCATTCAACAGAGCAGCATCAACCCAAAATAAGCGAGTTAAAAAATGATTAATTATGCCGCCTACTGGCAAGCACGAAACAATAGGCAACCTACACCCAAACCAATTAAACAGGACACCAAAACAAATGGCAGCTAAAAAGAAACAGATTGAGCCTAGGAGGCTGTCGGATTAAAAGAGCAAACCAACTCGCCTAATCGTGTTTAAAATTTAAAAAAGTAGGTTGTTGGAGTTTTTAATGCCCAATGTTCTGTATATAAACCAAGCAAAGCTCTTTTTCGCTCCATTACCCTCTTAATACATGCATTCTTTTCAAATTCCAGCCTATACAGACCAAATTCCATTCACTTTGGACGGATTCCAGGCCTCGAAGCTGGAATTGCCTGAATCCCTGGACGTGTTTAATGATGCCAAACACGGTTTCGACGGTAGATTTGCGCTTGCCGTAGAGTGCTTTGCCCGCCTTAGTTGTTAAGCGATGCGTCATGGCCTCAACCGGCAGCAAGGTGGTCTCGTCTATTTCCGGCTGATGCTGAAATCGGGACTCAAGGGGTTGGTTATGGCTTTGCCGCTTTTGGGCAATGTACGGTTTTATCGTTGCATCAGCACACGCCTTCACATTTCCTTGGCTGAAGTACCCCGTGTCGGCCAACAGGTTCTCAACGATCCCCAGGCATTCCGGGAGCTGCTTGAGCTTGGCTAATGCCGGTTCGATTTCTTGTTTGTCGTTAGTGTGTTGGGTGACGTGATGACCAACAATCAGGTGGGTGGCAATATCAACGCTGGCTTGGGCGTTATAGGCTTGCTCAAAACCATTATGGGTAGGCATGATGCGGGACTCTTCATCGGTCAAGCTGACTTGATCTTTGGCTTGAGGTTCTTCGGAAGGCGCCTGGGGCGCTTTGCCGCCCATTTTCTTGCCGGTTTCACTGAGGTGTTTTTCACGTTTGGCCAGCTTTTCGTCGTACTCCGCTTTTTCTTGTGCGTAACGCGCCTTCGCGCGGGCCTGGATTTCCTGCTTGGCTTTGGCAATCACCACTAAACGGTCTTGGCGGCGTTTAAGTTCTTTGGGTACATCCATGTCTTCGGGAAGCGGCGTGTTATCGGCGGCTTCCGCCAGCTTCATCAAGGTGTCGACTTCCTGTTTGAACTGGGCTTCCAGTTGATTGGCGTATTCCCAGCTCAAGGCTTTATGTTTGCTGGCATTGGCTTTAATCTTGGTTCCGTCCAGGCTCACTGTGCCCAGCTTAAGCAGACCCAAAGCTTCTGCCAGCACCAATATCTCGACAAACAAGCCTTCAATCTCTTTGCTGAAGCGTTTACGAAAGCTGTTGATGGTGTCGTGATCAGGATTTTCGTTGGCGCAGATGTATTTGAAGGCCATCGAATCATGAGTGGCTTTTTCCAGCTTGCGACTGGAAAATACGCCGGTCGCGTAGCCGTAGAACAATAAGGCTAACAGCATTGCCGGATGGTAGGGAGATTTTCCTTTGCCCGCATAGACCGAAGATAACGCGCGTAAATCCAGCTGATCAACAATCTCGACAACAAACCGGGCCATATGCTCTTCAGGCAAATAATCCTGAACACACGGTGGCAAGATGTAGGGAGTATCGCGATCAATCAGGATGAATTGGGTAGCCATTTTTTGTTTTTGATTCAGTGTTTCGATGGGGCTATTTTAACACTTTTTGCACTGTTAAATCCGACAGTCTCCTAGA
>JAURZV010000094.1 GCA_030653175.1 Methylobacter sp. | reverse complement strand
TCAACGGCACTTGCAAGAACGTGACATAGAGTAGCGCAGCCAGTGCCGGATTGATCCAGGCTGCCAAGGCAGCAGAGGATCGACCCACGACGGCGGCCGCTAGTAGTCCAGCAAACACCGCTATGAAATAAATAGCAACTTGATGCTTTTCCAGCATCGGCTTAGTGACTCGAATCATCATATAACTTACTCCCGAATTTCCGTTTATTGTGTGCGCATCGGATATTCAGACCCCATCAATCCGAACATGCAGCAATTTGGCAGAGTTCACAAACACCAGAACATCCGGCCCCAGATGTAACAAGGCGGCTTCGATAGGACCAATCCAGCCCATCAGCGCCGCCGTGATGCCCAACACATGGACTACACCAACGCCCACAAATAAATTTTCTTGAATCGTGCGATAAGCGCGGCGGGCAATGGCACGAGCACTGACGATTTTAGCTAAGTCATCCGTCATCAGCACTATATCGGCCGCTTCCAGCGCGGCCTGGGTGCCGCCACCGCCCATCGCAATGCCTACATCCGCTCGTGCCAGGGCGGGCGCATCGTTGATGCCGTCACCGATCATTGCTACGCGATGCCCTTGTTTTTTTAACGCTTCGATTGCGGTGACTTTGTCTTCCGGCAGCAACTCGGCGCGCACCTCAACCACACCCAGTTCCGCTGCCACCGCACGCGCGGTGGCCTCATTGTCACCGGTCAACATCACGATGCGCTTGACGCCACTGCCTTTCAATTTCTCCAGTGCTTCGTGGGCGCCCGGCCGTAACACATCGGCGATAAAGATGACCCCGGCAAAGTGTCCATCAACCGCCACATGAACCGGTGTTTGTCCGCCGTCTTCAATTGCCGTGGCAAGCGTTACGCCGTTTTCACGCAGCAACGCCGCATTGCCGACCAACACGGCGTGCCCCGAGACGGTTGCTACAACGCCTCGACCTTGCACCTGCTCATATTGGTCCGGTTCCGAAACGGCGATCTGTTCAAGCGTTGCGTAATCCACAACGGCTTTGGCCAACGGATGCGCTGAACGGCGGTCGGCGGCGGCCGCCAAACTCAACAGTTCCCTTTCAGAAAAGCGTGCGTCGCGTGCCTCCACGCGAACGACTTCAGACTTATTCGCGGTCAGGGTACCGGTTTTGTCGAAGACCATCACATCTGCTTTGGCCAGCGACTCCAGATACAGGCCGCCCTTGAC